>NZ_JACCFO010000001.1:5534628-5901942 GCF_013410565.1 Streptomonospora nanhaiensis | reverse complement strand
CCAACCCGCGCAACTCCAGCTACGTGGTGGGCTTCGGCCAGAACCCGCCGGTGAACCCCCACCACCGCACCGCGCACGGCTCGTGGCTGGACAACATCCAAAGCCCGCAGGACAACCGGCACGTGCTCTACGGCGCCCTGGTGGGCGGCCCGGACGGCCCGGACGACGCCTACACCGACAACCGGCAGGACTACGTGGCCAACGAGGTCGCCACCGACTACAACGCCGGGTTCTCCAGCGCGCTGGCGGCGCTGGTCGCCGAGTACGGCGGCACCCCGCTGGCCGACTTCCCGCGGGCCGAGGAGCCCGACGGTCCGGAGATGTACGTGGAGGCGGCCCTCAACCAGTCCAGCGCCACCTTCACCGAGATCAAGGCGATGGTGCGCAACCGGTCGTCCTTCCCCGCGCGGATGCTGGACGAGGGGACGTTCCGCTACTGGTTCACCCTGGACCCCGGCGTGGAGCCGGGCGAGGTCCAGGTGAGCAGCGCCTACAACCAGTGCGCCGCGCCCTCGGGCGCCCGGCAGGCGGAGGGCGACCTCTACTACGTCGAGATCGACTGCACCGGGCAGGAGATCTTCCCGGGCGGACAGTCGCAGTGGCGGCGCGAGGTGCAGTTCCGGATCACCGGCGGCACCGGGTGGAACCCGGCCAACGACTGGTCCTACCAGGGCGTCGGGTCGCAACTGGCGCCCGCGGAGAACATCGTGCTCTACGACGCGGGCGAGCCGGTGTGGGGCACCGCGCCCGAGGGCGGCGGGTGAGCCGCCGCTGGTGGCCGGGTCCCCCCGCGGGGGCGGACCCGGCCACCAGGCCGCGTGCCGCGCGCGCCCGGCGCGGCCCGCGACGGCCCAGGCAGGGGCCCGATCGCGCGGACGGCCATGACACCCGGCCGCCGCCGGGCTAGCGTCCAGAACGTCATCGGCTCCTGGAGGCAACCATGGGCGGGCACGAGAACCCCGACGTCCCCCGCGACTCCGGCCGGGGCAGCGACGGCGACGGACAGGACCCCAACAAGTGACCGAATCCGCACAGGCGTTCCTTCCCGGCGCGGAAATCGCCCGGGTCCTCACGGCCAAGGGCGCGGTCCAGGATCCCGCCTGGCACCGCGCGGTCCTGGCCGTGGACCGGCTCGCGTTCATCCCCGACACGGTGTGGGTCCGCCGCGCGGGCCACCGCGAACTGTTCGAGCCCTACCCCCGCACCGACCCCGACGTCGCGCGGTGGGTCAACGAGGACTACGCCCTCATCACCCAGGTGGACGACGGCTCGCCGACCGGGCCCGACGGCTCCGGCGTGGTCCCCTCCTCCAGCATCTCCCAGCCCTCCCTGGTGGTGGCGATGCTCCAGGCCATGGACGCCCGCGACGGCGACACCGTGCTGGAGATCGGCACCGGCACCGGCTACAGCACCGCCCTGCTGTGCGAGCGGCTGGGCGACGAGAACGTCACCTCCGTCGAGATCGACCCCGGCGTGGCCGAACGCGCCCGCGAGCGGCTGCACGGGTTCGGCTACAAGCCCCGGCTGGTCGTCGGCGACGGCGCCCACCCGCCCGAGGGGCCCTATGACCGCGTGATCGCCACGGTGGCGGCCCGCAGCGTCCCGGCGGCCTGGATCACCCGGACCCGGCCCGGCGGAACGGTCGTGAGCCCGTGGGGGCCGGGCTTCACCTCCGCCGGGCTGCTGCGCCTGGAGGTCGGCGAGGGCACGGCCCAGGGCCGGATGATCGCCGACGCCGCGTTCATGTGGCTGCGCGGCCAGCGGCGCTCCGCCGACCCCTGGCACACCTTCGTCGACGAACACGACCCCGCCGCCGTGGCCGGGCACACCGACCTCAACCCGCGCGTGGTGGCCGACCGCGACCCCGGCTGGGGCGTGGTCCTGGGGTGGCGGGTGCCAGGGCTCGCCTACGCGTCCTTCGAGGCCGACCCCGACAACCACCCGGCGGCGGGCGAGGCCACGGTCTACGTCTACGACCGCGCCGGCTCCTGGGCCCTGGGCGAGTACGTGCCCGCCGGTCCGCCCTACGAGACCCTGCGGGCCGGTCCGCGCGACCTGTGGGCCGAGATCGCCGCCGCGCGCGAGGTGTGGCGCGCGGCCGGGTCGCCCGGGCGCGACCGGCTCGGCCTGACCGTCACCGCCGGCGGCGGGCACCGGCTGTGGGTGGACACCCCCGCCGATCCCGTGGACCCCGGGCCCCTCGGCGGGGTGTGAGCCGCATCCGCCTCCACCCGCTCAGCCCGCCGCACCGCGCCGGGTGCCGCGCCGCATCAGCCACAGGAAGAACGGCGCCCCGCACAGCGCGGTGAGGATCCCCACGGGGATCTCCTCGGGCCGGGCCAGCGTGCGCGCGACCAGGTCGGCCAGGACCATGAACGGCGCCCCCAGCAGCACGGCCACCGGCAGGGCGCGCCGGTGGTCGGGGCCCACGAGCATGCGCGCGATGTGGGGCATCATCAGCCCGACGAACCCCACCGGGCCGCTGACCGCCACCAGCACGCCCGTGGCCAGCGAGACCACCACGAACATCGCGGCGCGGAACCCGCCGACGTTGAGGCCGATCCCGGTGGCGGTCTCCTCGCCCAGTGCGAACACGTTGAGCGCCGGCGTCTGCGCCGCGACGACCAGGGTGCTGACCGCCACGGCCGCGGCGGGCGCGGGCAGGGTGGCCCACGTGGTGCCGCCCAGCCCGCCCAGGGTCCAGCGCTGCACCAGGGCGGCGGCGTGGGGGTCGCCCGAGGTCATGATGACCAGCGCGGCGGCGGCCGACAGCACCTCGGCCATGACCACCCCGGACAGGATGAGCCGCAGGGTGCTGATCCGGCCGCCGGTGCGGGCCAGCAGGTAGACGGCCACGAGCGCGGCCAGCGCGCCGAGGAACGCGGTGGCCGGCAGCGACTGGCCGCCGAACAGCCGCACGCCGAACACCACGACCACCACCGCGCCGAAGGTGGCGCCCGAGGACACCCCCAGCAGCAGCGGGTCGGCCAGCGGGTTGCGCACCAGCGTCTGGAGCACCAGCCCCACCCCGGCCAGGCCCGCGCCCACGAGCGCGGCCAGCAGCACGCGGGGCAGGCGCGCCGTGACCACGATGGCCTCGGTGGCGGGCGGCCAGTCGGGCGGCACGAGCCCGGGGGCCGCCTGGTGGAGGAGGATGCGCCAGGTGTCGGCGGCCGAGATCCCGACCGAGCCCGCGCCCACGCCCAGCGTCATCGCCAGCGGAAGGGCGGCCAGCAGCAGCGCCAGCGCCACCGGGAGCGGGAGCCGGCCGCGCCGGGTGGGGACGGCGGCGGGACGGGATCGGCCGGGCGGTGGCCCCGGCGGGGCCGGGGCGGCGGGGGTGCCGCCGGGGGCGCGCGGTGCGGCGGGGGTGTCGGCGGTGTCGGCCATCCCCGCTCAGAACGCCTCGGGGTGGAGCTGCTCGGCGATGCGGGTGACCGCGTCGCCCACCCGGACGCCCACGACAGTGGAGGACAGCGGCAGCTCGGCGAACCGCTCCCGGCGCACAGCGGGCGCGTGGGCCAGGGCGGGCTGGGCCAGCACCGCCCGGCGCTTGTCCTCGACGGTGGTGGACCCGTAGTCGTAGAAGAGGATCGCCTCGGGGTCGCGGGCGGCGGCCTGCTCGATGGAGACGTCGGCGAACACGTCGTCCACGTCGGAGAACACGTTGCGCCCGCCGGCGGAGGCGATCATGTCGTCGGCGATCCCGGCGCCGCCGGAGGTGAAGACGGTGGCGTCGAGGGAGTCCACCACCAGCACGTCCACCGGGTCGGTGCCCGCCAGCCGGGCCTCGACCGAGGCGACCTCGGCCTCGATGTCGGCGACGAGTTCGTCGGCGCGCTCCTCCACGCCGAAGAGGCGGCCGATGTTGCGGATCTCGGTGCCGACCGTGTCCAGGTCGACGTCCGTGGCGCACTGCTCGACGGAGGCGTAGGTGGTCATGCCGGCCGCCTCCAGCGCGTCGCGGCCCCGGCCCTCGGCGGGGTCGAAGGCGCTGGCCGCGAACCCGGCGTAGACGAAGTCGGGCTCGGCGGCCAGCAGCGCCTCGTAGGAGGGGTAGCGCTCGGCGAGCACGGGGACGGACGCGTAGTCCTCGCGCAGCTCGGGCAGGACCGCGTCGTCCAGGAACGCGGTGCCCACCATCCGGTCGGCCAGGCCCAGGGCGAGCATGATCTCGGCGACGTGCTGGTTCATGGCCACCGCCCGCTGCGGCGGCGCGGAAACGGTGACCTCGCGCCCGCACTCGCGCACGGTGACGGGGTAGCCCTCGGCCGGGGCGCCGCCGCCGGCGCCCGCGGCAGTGCCGCAGGCGCTGAGGGCGAGGACCACTCCGGCCGCGGCGGCGGCCGACCTGGCCGCCCGGCCCGGCCGGGCGGGGTGCGGGGAGGGAGGGGATGGGCGCACGTCTGGTCCTTCCGCGAGGCCGGGCGCGGCGCGCGGCGCGGCCCGCGGACGGGGGCACACGGGGGTGCCGCCGGCGCGCTCCGCCTCCGGGGTCCGCGCCCCTGGGTGACGAGTCGCGACGGGTCAGTGTCCTGACTCCCGGATCAGCGCCTGGCCCGGCCTTCCGGCGCGCGCGGCGCCGTGGCCGTGAGCGGGTTCGGCTCCCCGGTCACAGTGGCGGGACCGTGCCGGAGTCGCACCGGCTTCCTGTCGTCCCGTCGCCGTCCCAGGCTAGCGAGCGCCCGGCCGCGGCGGAGGGCCGGGGCCGCGGGCGGCGTCCGCACCGACTTGACCTCAAGTTAGGTAGAGGAATTATCGTCCGGTCTGTCGCAGGGAGCCGGTAGGAACGGCCGTGCGGCCGCCGACGACGACGAAAAGGGTGAAGCCGATGAGCATGGAGGTCAGCGCGTGGACATCGATGTACAACGCGATGCACGCGCAGGAGGACCGGCGGCCGTTCTCGTGGCCGACCCTGCGCCGGATCGGCCGGTTCGCCCGCCCGCACCGGCGCACCCTGGGCTGGTTCGTGCTGCTGAGCAGCGTGGTGGCGGCGCTGGCGGTGGCCACTCCCCTGCTGGCCGGGCGGATCGTCGACGCGATCGTCCACGGTGAGCCCTTCGACGTCGTGGTCGGCCTCGCCGCGCTGATCGCGGGCATCGCCGTCGCCGAGGCCGGGCTGGGCCTGCTCCAGCGGTGGCTGTCGGCGGGCATCGGCGAGGGCCTGATCCTGGACCTGCGCTCGGCCGTCTACGACCACGTGCAGCGCATGCCGATCGCGTTCTTCACCCGCACCCGCACCGGCGCGCTCGTCAGCCGGCTCAACAACGACGTCATCGGGGCGCAGCGGGCCTTCAGCGACACCCTCTCGGGCGTGGTGGGCAACCTGGTCACCCTAGCGCTGACGCTGGCCGCCATGCTGGCGCTGTCGTGGCAGATCACGCTGATCTCGCTGCTGCTGCTCCCGGTGTTCGTGGTGCCGGCGCGGCGCATGGGCAGCCGCCTGGCGCGGCTGGAGCGCGAGGCGGCGGCGCACAACGCGGCCATGGGCACGCAGATGACCGAGCGGTTCTCGGCGGGCGGCGCCACCCTGGTGAAGCTGTTCGGCCGGCCCGAGCGGGAGTCGGCGGAGTTCCGCGCGCGGGCGCGGCGGGTGCGCGACATCGGCGTGCGCACGGCCATGGTGCAGACGGTGTTCATGACCGCGCTGACCCTGGTGTCGGCACTGGCCCTGGCGCTGGTCTACGGCCTGGGCGGGTTCCTGGCGCTGCGCGACGAGCTCGCGGCCGGCGCCGTGGTGTCCCTGGCGATGCTGCTGACCCGGCTGTACGCGCCGCTGACCGAGCTGGCCGGGGCGCGGGTGGAGGTCATGAGCGCGCTGGTGAGCTTCGAGCGGGTCTTCGAGGTGCTGGACCTCGCTCCGATGATCACCGAGCGGCCCGGCGCGCGGACAGTACCCGAGGGCCCGGTGTCGGTGGAGTTCGACCACGTCGGGTTCGCCTATCCCGCCGCCGACAAGGTGTCGCTGGCGTCGCTGGAGGAGGTCGCCGTGCTCGACACGCGCGGCGGCGACCAGGTGCTGCACGACGTCACCTTCCGCGCCGAGCCCGGCCAGACCGTGGCGCTGGTGGGGTCCTCGGGCGCGGGCAAGTCCACCATCGCGGCGCTGCTGCCGCGCCTCTACGACGTCGACAGCGGCGCGGTCCGGCTGGGCGGGGTGGACGTGCGCGACCTCACCGCGGAGTCGCTGCGCCAGGTGCTGGGCATGGTCACCCAGGACGGCCACCTGTTCCACGACACCGTGCGGGCCAACCTGCTGCTGGCCCGGCCCGAGGCGGGCGACGACGAACTGTGGGACGCGCTGCGCCGGGCGCGGCTGGAGGACCTGGTGGCCGAGCTGCCCGACGGCCTGGACACGGTGGTGGGCGAGCGCGGCTACCGGCTCTCCGGCGGCGAGCGGCAGCGGCTGACCATCGCGCGGCTGCTGCTGGCCCGGCCCCGGGTGGTGATCCTCGACGAGGCCACGGCGCACCTGGACGCCACCTCCGAGGCGGCGGTGCAGGAGGCGCTGGCCGAGGCGCTGGAGGGGCGCACGGCCGTGGTGATCGCGCACCGGCTCTCCACCGTGCGCGCCGCCGACCAGATCCTGGTGGTCGAGCACGGGCGGATCGTGGAGCGCGGCACGCACGAGGAGCTGCTGGCGGCGGGCGGGCGCTACGAGGTGCTGTACCGCACCCAGTTCGCCCCGGCCGACCGGTCGGGCGAGGCGGCGGCGCCGGCGGGGCGCTGAGGGGACCCCGGCGGGGGCGGGGGTGTCCGCGGGCGCGGGGCGCGCCGGCGGACACCCCCGTGTGGCGGGTGCCGCGCGCGGACCGGGGGCTCAGGCGCCGGGCTCGGGGGCGTCGGCTCCCGTGTAGAAGGCGGTGGTGCGGTCGGCGGCGGCCTTGGCGGCGGCCTCGTCGGCGCCGGCCTCCACGTTGGCCTGGCGCCAGCGGTCGCTGCTCAGCTCCACGAACCGGCGGCCCTCCTCGGAGGCGCTCCAGCGCTCGACCTCGGCGGGGTCGAGCGCGACACCGGAGGCCAGGTGCCGGGACAGGCCCAGCAGCGCCATGTCCCAGCCCACGCCCGTGGCGCCGGGGCCGAACTGCGCCCACAGGTCGTCGTCGACGTGGGCGATGTGCACCAGCTCCACGCGGGTGCCGGTGGGCTCGGCGCCCAGGGAGACCTCGATCCAGCTGACGTTGTCGCCGTACTCCCAGGTGGCGGTGAAGGCGGTGGGCGGCTCGCAGGAGAGGACGGTGCCGCCCGCGTTGCCCTCGAGCTGGTAGTGGCCGCCCTCGCGCAGGTCGCCCGTGACGGGCAGGAACCACCGGGGGATCCGCTCGGGGTTGGTGCAGGCGTCCCAGACGTCCTCCAGCGGGGCGTCGTAGGTCTGGCTGATCGTCGAGACGCGCGCCTCGCCCGCCTCCAGCATGCGCGTGCCCAGTCGGCGGCGCACGGCGCTGATCTGGTGGGTGACGTCGATCATGGTGGTCTCCTCTGCCTCGGATGGGTCCTCAGCCCGGGGCGTCGGGCGCGCCCGGCCGCTGCTCGGCCGCGCCGCCCTGCCCGGCGGCGAGCCGGCGCTCCCGCCGGCCCCGGGCCAGTTCGGTGGCCAGTGCCTCCAGGCGCGGTGTCCAAAAGCGCCGGAAGCGGTCGAGCCACTGGTCGATGTCGCGGAGGGGTTCGGGGTTGACCGCGTAGAGGCGGCGCGCGCCCTGGGGACGCACGGTGGCGAATCCGCTGTCGCGCAGGACCTTGAGGTGCTGCGAGACGGCGGGCTGGCTGATTCCGAACTCCTCCCGGATGACCGCGCTCACCGCTCCGGAGGTGGCCTCGCCCTCCGCGAGCAGTTCGAGGATCCGGCGGCGGACCGGGTCGCCGAGGACGTCGAACGCGTTCATCGCACAAAAATACAGTCGCGACTAATATAAGCCAAGACTAATACTCCCAGGTGATCCGACACAGGAGGCGGCTACCCGGACTCGGGCGCGGCACGCGCCGCCCCGTGCGGGGTCCGCCGAACCAGGTACTACAGTCTGTCGTATGCGCGGTCTCCCAGCTCCGGCGCCTGTCGCGGCGCCCGAACTCGAACTCTTCTCCCAGCCCCTGTGGGTGTGGCAAATCGCCTTCGCGGTGGTGGGCGTCCTGGTCCTCGCGGCACTGGCCCGGACCGTCTGGCGGCCCACCACGGCGGCACTGCGCTGGTGGGGACTCGGCAACATCGTGGTCAACGCCGGGATCGCGGTCACCGGCGCCACGGTGCGGGTCACCTCGTCGGGCCTGGGCTGCTCGGAGTGGCCGCGCTGCACCGAGGAGAGCTTCGTCCCGGTGGGCACCGGGCACAGCCCGATCAACGCCGCGATCGAGTTCGGCAACCGGACGCTGACCTTCCTGGTGCTGGCCGTGGGCGTCATCGTCTTCATCGCCACCCTGCGCAGCCGGCCCCGCCGCCGCGACCTGCTCACGCTGGCCACCGTCATCCCGCTGGGCGTGCTCGGCCAGGGCGTGGTCGGCGGCATCACCGTCTGGAGCGACCTGCACCCGGCCTCGGTCGCCGCGCACTTCCTGCTCTCCACCGTCGTGGTGGTCCCGTGCGTGGCCTACTACGTGCGCTGCCGCGAGCCCGAGGGGCCGCTGCGCGTGACCGCGCCGCGGTGGGTGCGCCCGCTGGCCACCGCTCTGGTGCCGGTCGGGTTCGCGCTCCTGGTGGCCGGGACCGTGGTCACCGGCACCGGACCGCACGGCGGCGACCCCGGCGCGCCCCGATGGGACTTCGACATGGTCACTGTGGCGCGGGTGCACTCGGCGCTGGCCTGGCTGGTGCTGCTGGGCGCGCTGGCGCTGGTGGTGCTGACCCTGCGGCGCGGCCCGAAGGTGCTGCGCACCTCGGCCCTGCTGCTCGCGGCGGCCGTGCTCGCCCAGGGGGCGCTGGGCTACACCCAGTACGCGCTGGGCCTGCCCGAGTGGCTGGTGGTGCTGCACGTGCTGGGCTCGGCCGTGGTGTGGACCGCGATCCTGCGGACCTACTTCGCCACGGCCGAGCGCGTCGCGCCTACCAGCTCTGCGGAGGCTGGGGCGGGTACGGCGGCTGCTGCGGCGGGTACGGCGGCCGCCCCCCGCTAGGCGGCGTGCCCGGCCCGGGCGGGTGCGGCGGGCGGCCCTGCTGGGCGGCGTCGCGCCGGGCCTGGGCCTGGGCGATCACGTGGGCGAAGTCCGCCCGCTGGAGGAAGCCCGAATCGGTGGCCTTGGGCGCCCACGCCGGCGCCACCGGCTGCTGCACGTGGCCCAGGAACGCCACGCGGGCGGCGTGCATCAGCGCCAGGAAGCTGTCGCGGCGCTCCTCCCAGTGCGGGCGGGTGACGCCCCGGGCCAGCCGCTGGTGCAGCAGCGCCAGCTCGGTGGCGGCCAACTGGTAGTCGCGCATGGCGTTGCGCCCGCGCTGCCCGGCGTTGCGCTGCGCCCAGGAGCGCGCGCCCCGGCGGCCCGGCATGGAGCTGAGCATGCGGATGTCGGCCGGGGTGACCAGGCCGGTGGAGGTGTAGGGCGGCAGGAACTGCGCGATGGCCGCCACCTGGCGGCGGCGGTCCTGGACGGCCAGCACGATGATCGACAGCAGCACGAAGAACAGCACCACGTAGGCGATGCCCAGCCCGAGCCAGCCGAAGACGGTGGAGCCGTTCCACAGGCCGTGCAGGATGACCGCGCCCACCCAGCCCAGGAACGGGGCGAAGAGGCGGCCGCCGCCGCGGTTGATGGCGGCGTAGGCCACACCGATGCCGATCATCGCTGTGTAGAGCGGGTGGCCGAACGGCGCGATGAGCCCGCGCAGGACGAAAGTGAAGCCCAGGCCGAACATCCCCTGGTCCAGGAACGAGCTGAGGAAGTAGAGGATGTTCTCGGTGAAGGCGAACCCGGTGGCGACCATCGCGGCGTAGGTGACGCCGTCGGTCATGGAGTCGATCTCGTAGCGGCGCCGCCACAGCAGGATGAGCAGCACCATGCCCTTGGCGCTCTCCTCGACCAGCGGGGCGCCCACGGCCGTGGACACGAACTCGCCCATGTCCTGGCCGAAGGCGGGCACCGCGAGCAGTTCCATGCCCGCGGTGTTGAGGACGAAAGACACCACCACGGCCACGCCCGCACCCCACAGGAACGCGAACAGCAGCATGCTGCCGGGTTCGGGTTCCAGGCGGTCCAGCAGCAGGATGAGGGGCACCAGGATCGCCACCGGGATGATGGCGGCGAAGAGGCTGAGGAAGAACCCGACGACGCCGGCCACACCGCCGCCCGCCAGGCCCGACCACAGCAGGTAGACGAGCATCAGCAGCATGCAGAACACGCTGACGACGATGCCGATGGTGAGGCCGATGGAGCGGCGACCGGGCTTGCGCCCCTCCAGAATGGCTTTAGTGTCAAGTGCGGGCATGGCCCCAGATCGTAGTGCGTCAACGCCCCCGTCCTAAATCACAGGGGCCTCGCGAGCAGGCCGATCACCGGGCAGGACGGGCGTTGCCGCTTCCCCGCGCCCGGCGCGGCCACTACCGGCCACGCGGCCGGCGGGCCGCCGGGCGCCTCCGAGAAAATCCGGTGCCGGTGCGGACGCGCGGTGGCAGGCTGTGCCGATGCGCATGCCCGCCGGCCAGATCACGGTGGCGGAGCCGACGGCCGCCGCCCTTGTCGCCGCCCGGTTCCCGCAGTGGGCCGGCCCGCCCCTGGAGCGCAGCGGGGGGCTGCTGGACGTTCCGCGCCTGCGGGGCCACTGGGAGGACGTGCGGGACCTGCCCCGGGGCGAGTCGCCCGACGTGATGAGCCACACCGACCTGATGCCGGGCACCCTCCTCGTGCGCGAGGGACGCATCACCGGGGTGCTCGACGCGGGCGGGCTGGGACCGGCCGACCCCGCGCTCGGCCTCGTCGGCGCCTGGCACCTGGTGGAGGAAGGGTCCCGGCAGGCGCTGCGCGAGGCGCTGGGCAGCGACGACGCGGAATGGGAGCGCGGCCGGGCGTGGGCTCTGGAACAGGCGTTGGGCCCGGTCTGGTACTACCGCGACAGCAACCCGCCCATGAGCCGCATCGGGCGCCGGACACTGCGCCGTGTCCTGGAGGCGGGGTAGGCAAGGCCCTCCGCCCGCCTCCTCGGCGCCCCCGTCGCCACCTCAGCCACCCACCGGCGGAAGCGATCTGCCGGTGCCCTCGGGCCGTTCCACCGGCCACCGACCAGCCGCCGACGCCACCGGGCACCGTCGACCGGTCCCCGAAAGCACCGCGCGGGGCCCGGTACCCCCGACCCGGACCCCGCGCGCCTACGTGCGTATGCCGCCTGTGCCTTCCTACGCCAGTACACCCGCCAGCAGCGGGTCGACCGTCACCGCGCAGAACAGCAGCGCGAGGTAGGCGTTGGACAGGTGGAAGAACCCCATGGTGCGCAGTTGCGCGCCGCTGACCCCGGCGCGGACCCGCGCCAGCAGGCGGTGGGCCTGCACCAGGAGCACGGCGCCCAGCACGGCCGCCACAACCGGGTAGAGCAGGGTGGTGCCGGCCACCGGCCACAGCAGCAGCGAGGTGGCGACCGTGGCCCAGCTGTAGAGGACGCACTCCAGCAGCACGCGGCGCTCGCCGGCCACCACCGGCAGCATGGGCACCTTGGCGGCGGCGTAGTCCTCGCGGTAGCGCATGGCCAGCGCCCAGGTGTGCGGCGGGGTCCAGAAGAACACCACGAGGAACAGCACGAACGGCGCCCAGTCGAGGCGGTTGGTGACCGCGCTCCAGCCGATGAGCACCGGCATGCAGCCCGCGATTCCGCCCCAGACGACGTTCTGGGCGGTGCGCCGCTTGAGCAGCAGGGTGTAGACGAAGATGTAGAAGAGGATCGCGAACAGCGACAGCGCCGCCGACAGCAGGTTGACCAGCAGCGCGAACCCGACCGTGGAGCCCACCGCCAGGACCAGTCCGTAGATGATGGTGCCGCGCGGGGTCACCTGCGCCATGGCGACCGGACGGCGGCGGGTGCGCCGCATCTCCTGGTCGATGTCGCGGTCGATGTAGCAGTTGATCGCGTTGGCGCTGGCCGCCGACATCGTGCCGAAGACCAGGGTGGCGACCGCCGTCCACAGCGGGGGCACGCCCTGCGCCGCCACGAACATCACCGGGATGGTGGTGATCAGCAGCAGTTCGATGACGCGGGGCTTGGACAGCGCCACGTAGGCGCGCACGTGCGCGCCGAAGGCGGAGCGCCGGGTGCGGGGACCGGCGTCGAGGTGGTCGGGGGCCTCGGGCGCGGGGCTGCCGCCACCGCCGCCGGAGGCCGCGCGGTTCGCGAGGGCCATCAGCGCCGCCGCGCGGTCGGCTCGGCGCCGGGCGCCGAGGAATCGGGGGTCATCCGCACTCCGGACACTGACACGCGCAACCTCAAAGGAACTCAGGGGTGTTTTGCTCGCCGTCGCGGGGGCCGCATCCCGGCGCCACGCCAGGTCCCGCGACAACCCCGTCAACGACATACTGTAGTACTTGCCCGCGAGCGGGCTTGACCGGGGCGGTTTCGGCGCCCGAAGGCGCGCTGACTTCCTGCGACGCGGGGCGCGGTGCGGGTCGGCACCCGGCCGGGCGCGGCGCGGGGCCCGCTGGCAGGGTCGCACGCCCAGCGCCTAAGCGCACAGCGCGCCACGCGGGGGCGCGTCACCGTGCGCGCCGAGCACGTGGAATCCGCCATCCGGCGAAACCCCGGCCTGTTCCCCCAACGCACGCGCCCTACGGGCAACGCGCCGGCCGCGCAAGCCCCGCCCCACCGCAGCCCCGTGCCCTGCCCTCCTCTGCGGCCTCGCCTTCTCCACTTCTCCACCGACTCGCCGCCGTCGCACCGGCGTCGCGCGCCGCGCCTCGCCCGCTTTTGCGGTCCCCTCCCCCCACCCCCACCTCCCCTCGCCCACCCCGTGCCGTCACCCCACCCCGCCCTCGCTCTCCCACCCGCGCCCTCGCACCGCCCGACTCCCATCCCCACCCCCGCTCCCGCCCCCGCCCCCGCCTGCGGGTACCTGGCCACCCGGTGCGCCAGAGCGCCGCCGCGAGTGCCGCGATCAGCGCCGTTCCGGGCGCGTTGCAGGCCGTGCGCCGCGCGCTGTGAGACGTGTCGAACATGCCCGGGTCGGCATTGGGACGATAGGCTCGCAGATGGTCGAACCTGTCGTGTTCGGCGGGCGACGGGGCCGGGTTCGGGCCCGCGTCCGGGCGTCAGCCGAGCGGATCGGCGGCCACCGTGCGGCGGTAGTCCCCGTGGACGGCTGCCTTCGGCAGGCACGCGACCTCGGACAACTCACTACATTCGCGACCCGGCCGAAACTATCGGCCGGGAGTCGCCGGATGCCCGAAAGGAGCCCTGAGCCCGCGTGAAAAGCGACACCTCCCAAGCCCTTGAGTGGTCGGATCTCGACCGGCGCGCGGTCGACACGGTGCGCGCGCTCGCGATGGACGCGGTTGAGGAGGCGGGTTCAGGTCACCCCGGCACCGCCATGAGCCTGGCGCCGGCGGCCTACCTGCTGTTCCAGAAGATCATGCGGCACGACCCCTCCGAGCCGGCCTGGGTGGGCCGCGACCGGTTCGTGCTGTCGTGCGGCCACTCCAGCCTCACCCTCTACATCCAGCTCTACCTCGCCGGCTACGGCCTGACCCTGGACGACCTCAAGCGCCTGCGCCAGTGGGACAGCCTCACCCCCGGCCACCCCGAGGTGCACCACACCCCCGGTGTCGAGACCACCACCGGCCCGCTGGGCCAGGGCATCGGCAACGCGGTGGGCATGGCCATGGCCGCCCGCCGCGAGCGCGGCCTGTTCGACCCGGAGTCGGCGCCCGGCGAGAGCCCGTTCGACCACTTCGTCTACGCGATCTGCTCCGACGGCGACGTGCAGGAGGGTGTCAGCCACGAGGCCAGCGCGCTGGCCGGCACCCAGAAGCTCGGCAACCTGGTGCTGATCTACGACGACAATCACATCTCCATCGAGGACGACACCCAGATCGCGTTCTCCGAGGATGTCGCCGCCCGCTACCGCGCCTACGGCTGGCACGTGCAGGAGGTCGACTGGACCGCCGGCGGCTCCTACTCCGAGGACGTCGAGGCGCTGCACCGCGCGGTGCTGGCGGCCCAGGCCGAGACCGAGCGGCCGTCGTTCATCCGGCTCCGCACGATCATCGGGTGGCCCTCGCCCAACAAGCAGAACACCGGCGCGATCCACGGCGCGGCCATGGGCGCCGAGGAGGTCGCGGCCACCAAGGAGGCCATGGGCCTGGACCCGGCCCACTCGTTCGAGGTGGCCGAGGACGTGATCGAGCACACCCGCCGCGCGGTGGAGCGCGGCCGGGCCGCCCGCTCGGCGTGGGAGGGCGAGTTCGCCGCCTGGCGCGAGAACGCCGGCGAGCGCGCCGACCTGTTCGACCGGCTGCACTCCGGGCGGCTCCCCCAGGACTGGGAGAAGGCGCTTCCGGTGTTCGAGGCCAGCGAGAAGGGCATGGCCACCCGCAAGGCGAGCGGCGAGGTGCTGAGCGCGATCGCGCCGGTGCTGCCCGAGCTGTGGGGCGGGTCGGCCGACCTGGCGGGCTCCAACAACACCACGCCCAAGGGCGAGCCGTCGTTCATCCCCGAGGAGTACTCCACCAAGGCGTTCTCGGGCAACCGGTTCGGCCGGGTGCTGCACTTCGGCATCCGCGAGCACGGCATGGGCGCGATCCTCAACGGGATGGCGCTGCACGGCCCCACCCGCCCCTACGGCGGCACGTTCCTGGTGTTCAGCGACTACATGCGCCCGGCGGTGCGCCTGGCCGCGCTCATGGGCCTGCCCGTGACCTACGTGTGGACCCACGACTCGATCGGCCTGGGCGAGGACGGCCCCACCCACCAGCCGGTGGAGCACCTGTGGTCGCTGCGCGCGATCCCGGGCCTGGACGTGGTGCGCCCCGCCGACGCCAACGAGACGGCCGTGGCCTGGCGGACCATCCTGAGCCAGCGGGAGCGCCCGGCGGCACTGGCGCTGACCCGGCAGAACGTGCCCACGCTGGACCGCACCGAGCTGGCCTCGGCCGACAACGCCGCCAAGGGCGGGTACATCCTCGCCGAGGCGGGCAACGGCCAGCCCCAGGCGCTGATCATCGCGACAGGCAGCGAGGTGACGATCGCGCTGGAGGCGCGCGCCCGCCTGGAGGAGTCGGGCACCCCCACCCGCGTGGTGTCGATGCCCAGCGTGGAGTGGTTCCGGGCGCAGGACTCCGCCTACCGCAACAGCGTGCTGCCGTCGTCGGTGCGCGCGCGGGTGTCGGTGGAGGCCGGCGTGGCGCTGGGCTGGCACGAGTTCATCGGCGAGGCCGGCGTGGCGGTCAGCCTGGAGCACTTCGGCGCGTCGGCGCCCTACACCACCCTCTACGAGCAGTTCGGACTCACCCCCGAGCGGGTAGTCGCGGCGGTGCACGCAAGCCTCGCCAAGCTCGGCGGCGAGCGGGGTTCGACCACCGGGAATTGATCGGGTTCGGAGGGCCTTTCCGAGGTGAGGAGCCTTAAGGAAGGCCCTCCGCCGCGCCGGGGCGGGCGCGCCGAGCGCCCGCCGCCGCGGCCTGGAGCCACAGCGACGAGGAAGAGCGAGGTCATGACGAATCCGTTGCAGACACTGTCCGGCGAGGGCGTCGCCGTCTGGCTGGACGACATCAGCCGGGAGCGGCTGCGCTCGGGCAACCTCAAGAAGCTGATCGACGAACGCAGCGTGGTGGGGGTGACCTCCAACCCGACCATCTTCGACAAGGCCCTCAAGGAGGGCGACGCCTACGACGACCAGCTGCGCGACCTCGCGGTGCGCGGGGTGTCGGTCGACGAGGCCGTGCGGGCGATCACCGCCTACGACATCCGCTGGGCCGCCGACGTCCTGCGCGACACCTACGAGGCGACCGGCCGGCTCGACGGCCGGGTGTCGCTGGAGGTCGACCCCCGGCTCGCCCGCGACACCGAGCGCACCGCCGCCGAGGCGCGCGCCCTGTGGTGGCTGGTGGACCGCCCCAACCTGTTCATCAAGATCCCCGCGACCGCCGAGGGCCTGCCGGCGATCACCCAGGCGCTGTCGGAGGGGATCAACGTCAACGTCACGCTGATCTTCTCGCTGGAGCGCTACCGGGGTGTCATGGACGCGTTCCTGTCGGGCCTGGAGAAGGCGCGCGAGAACGGCCTCGACGTGTCGCAGATCCAGTCGGTGGCGTCGTTCTTCGTCAGCCGGGTGGACACCGAGATCGACAAGCGGCTGGAGAAGATCGGCACCGACGAGGCCGCGCAGCTGCGGGGCCGCGCCGCGATCGCCAACGCCCGCCTGGCCTACCAGGCCTATGAGGAGGTGTTCTCCTCGGAGCGGTGGAAGGCCCTGGCCGCGGCCGGCGCCTCGCCGCAGCGGCCGCTGTGGGCGTCGACCGGGGTGAAGGACCCCTCCTACGACGACACCCGCTATGTGACCCAGCTGGTGGCGCCGGGCACGGTCAACACCATGCCCGAGGCGACCCTGGAGGCCACCGCCGACCACGCCGAGATCACCGGCGACACCGTGCGCGGCACCTACGCCCAGGCCCAGGCCGACCTGGACGCGATCGCGGCGCTGGGGATCGACTACGAGGAGGTGGTCAAGGTCCTGGAGGACGAAGGCGTCGACAAGTTCGCGAAGTCCTGGGAAGGGCTGCTGGCGCGGGTCACCGAGCAGCTCAACCGGCAGGTCTGAGCGGCCCCGCGCCCGGCGGGCCACGGAGCGCCCCGCGCCGCGGGGCACACCGGAGCGCCGGGCGGAGCCCCCGGGCGGGCGCCCCAGCGCGCCCGCCGGGGCCGCCGGAATCCGACCGCCGGGACCTCCGGGGGTGCAAGGAGAAGCGGCGGGGCGATGACAGGGGCGACCGAGCGCCGCCGGCCCGGCCCCGCAGGACAGCGGCGCGCACCCACCCGCCGCCACGGCGGACAGCCACCACACCGACACGGGAGTCGACGTTGAAAGAACCGGTGATGCCGGGAGCGATTCCGAACCCGTTGCGCAGCGAACTGGACCGCCGGCTGCCCCGCATCGCAGGCCCCAGTGTGCTCGTTCTGTTCGGAGTCACGGGCGACCTGGCCCGCAAGAAGCTGCTCCCCGCGATCTACGACCTGGCCAACCGCGGGCTGCTGCCGCCGGGCTTCGGCCTGGTGGGGTTCGCCCGCCGCGACTGGGAGGACCAGGACTTCGCCGCCCAGGCGCACGAGGCGGTGCGCCAGCACGCGCGGACGCCGTTCCGCGAGGACGTCTGGCGCCAGCTGAGCGAGGGCGTGCGGTTCGTGTCGGGCGAGCTGCACGACGACGCGGCGTTCGACGAACTGGCGCGCACGGTGCGCGCCCTGGACGCCGACCGGGGCACGGGCGGCAACTACGCGTTCTACCTGTCGCTGCCGCCCAAGCTGTTCCCCACCGTGGTCAAGCAGCTCAAGCGGTCGAACCTGGCGGAGTCGGAGGACGGCGCCTGGCGGCGCGTGATCATCGAGAAGCCGTTCGGCCACGACCTGGAGAGCGCCCGCGAGCTGAACGCGGTGGTGGACGACGTGTTCCCGCCGCAGTCGGTGTTCCGGATCGACCACTACCTGGGCAAGGAAACGGTCCAGAACATCATGGCGCTGCGGTTCGCCAACACGCTGTTCGAGCCGCTGTGGAACCGCAACTACGTGGACCACGTGCAGATCACCATGGCCGAGGACATCGGCGTGGGCGGCCGCGCGGGCTACTACGACGGGATCGGCGCCGCCCGCGACGTGATCCAGAACCACCTGCTGCAGCTGCTGGCGCTGGTGGCCATGGAGGAGCCGGTGACGTTCAGCGCCGACAGCATCCGCGCCGAGAAGCAGAAGGTGCTGGAGGCGGTGCAACTGCCCGAGGACCTGGTCACCGGCACGGCGCGCGGGCAGTACGCGGCCGGCTGGCAGGGCGGGATGTACGTGCCGGGCTACCTGGAGGAGGAGGGGATCCCCGCCAACTCCATCACCGAGACCTACGCCGCGCTGAAGCTGGGCGTGAACAGCCGCCGGTGGGCCGGGGTGCCGTTCTACCTGCGCACGGGCAAGCGCCTGGGCCGCCGGGTGACCGAGGTGGCGCTGGTGTTCCAGCGGGCGCCCCACCAGGTGTTCAGCTCGGTGGACGTGGAGGACCTGGGGCAGAACTCCCTGGTGCTGCGGATCCAGCCCGACGAGGGCGTGACACTGCGGTTCGGGTCGAAGGTGCCCGGGGCGTCGATGGAGGTCCGCGACGTCACCATGGACTTCGCCTACGGGCAGTCGTTCACCGAGGCGAGCCCGGAGGCCTACGAGCGGCTGATCCTGGACGTGCTGATCGGCGACCCGCCCCTGTTCCCCCGGCAGGAGGAAGTGGAGCTGTCGTGGCGGATCCTCGACCCGATCGAGGAGTTCTGGGCCAAGGAGGGCCGCCCCGACCAGTACGAGGCGGGCACCTGGGGCCCGCAGTCGGGCCACGACCTGCTGGCCCGCGACGGCCGCCAGTGGCGGCGCCCATGACCGGCCGGCACGCGCCGGCGGGGGCGCGGCCGGGCACACGGCCGGTGGCGGCGGTGTGCGGAGGCGAAGGCCAAACGGGAGTCCGGTGTCCATGGATCCACCGTGGCACCGGGCCCGCGCGCGCCGCCAACCCGATTGCCCGGCCTGTGGACAACCGCCCCGGCCGTTCTCCCCAGGCTCTCCGGGCCGTCCGGGCGCCCCGCGCCACTCCGGCCCTCCAGGCTCTCCAGACGTCCTTTGGGAGGCGACACCCATGACGCTGTACCTGCCGCGCACCACCACCTCGCAGATCTCCGAGGCCCTGACCGCCGAGCGGCACAGCGTCGGCGGGGGTGCGCTCAACATGGTCCTCACCCTGATCGTGGTGACCGACGAGGCCGACCACTACGACGCGGTCCGCGCCGCCACCGAGGCCGGCCGCGAGCACCCCTCGCGCATCCTCGCGCTGATCCGGCGCGACCCCGAGGCCGAGCCCGCCATCGACGCCGAGATCCGCCGCCCCGGCACCGCCGGGCCGGGCGAGGCGCTGCTGCTGCGCCTCTACGGCCCGCTGGGCGACCACCCCGGCTCCGTGGTCACGCCGCTGCTGGTGCCCGACGCCCCGGTCGTGGCGTGGTGGCCGGGTGTGGGCCCCGCCAACCCCAGCGCCGACCCCGTGGGCCGGCTCGCGCACCGCCGCATCACCGACGCGCTGCGCGCCGCCGACCCCGTCGCCGACCTGCTGAACCGCATCCGCAACTACCAGCCCGGCGACACCGACCTCACCTGGACCCGGCTGACGCCCTGGCGGTCGCTGCTGGCCAGCACGATGGACCAGCCGTGCGGGTGGGTCACCCAAGCCGAGGTCACCGCCGAGACGCAGTACCCCAGCGCCGACCTGCTGGTGGCCTGGCTGGCCGACCAACTGGAGGTGCGGGTGGAGCGCACCACCTCCAACGGCCCCGGTATCACCGGTGCGCGGCTGATCACCGAGAACGGCGACATCAACCTCCAGCGCTACGACGGCCGCGTCGCCACCCTGACCCGGCCCAACCAGCCCGACCAGACGGTCGCGCTGGCCCGCCGCCGCCCGGCGGAGGCGCTGGCCGAGGAACTGCGCCGCCTCGACGCGGACGAGGTCTACGAGCGCACCGCCAAGTTCATGGCGGCCATGCTCGACCGCACCGAGGAGCCCGTGTGAGCCGCCCCGGCGCGATCGTCCACCCCGACTCCTCGCTGCTGGCCAAGGCCACGGCGGCGCGTATCGTGACGCGGCTGGTCGACGCCCAGACCGCGCAGGGCTCGGCCTCGATCGTGCTCACGGGCGGCGGCATCGGCATCGCCGTGCTGACCGAACTGGCCGCCGCCCCGGCGCGCGACGCCGTGGACTGGCGCCGTCTGGACGTGTGGTGGGGCGACGAGCGGTTCCTGCCCACGGGCGACCCCGAGCGCAACGAGACCCAGGCGCGGGCGGCGCTGCTGGACCGCGTCGGGCTGGACCCGGCGCGGGTGCACCCGATGCCCGCGCCTGACGGCCCCGACGGCGACGACCCGGAGCGGGCGGCCGAGCGCTACGCCGACGAGCTCGCGCGCGCGGCGCGGCCCGAGGACCACTCCCCGGTGCCCGCGTTCGACGTGTGCATGCTGGGGATCGGCCCCGACTCCCATGTCGCGTCGCTGTTCCCCGAGCAGCCGGCGCTGTATGAGGAGGAGCGCCCGGTGGTGGCCGTACGCGGTGCGCCCAAGCCGCCGCCCACCCGGATCTCGCTGACGTTCCCGGCGATCCGCTCGGCGCGGGAGGTGTGGGTGATCGCCTCGGGCGAGGGCAAGGCCGACGCCGTGCGGCTGGCCCTCAGCGGCGCGGGCCCCACACAGGTCCCGGCCGCCGGGGTGTGGGGCCGCTCGCGCACCCTGTTCCTGCTGGACCGGGCGGCGGCGTCCCGCCTGCCCGAGCAGTTCGCCCCGCACGGGGTGATGTAGCCCAACGGCGCCGCGGGCGAGCGGGCGATGCGGCCGGGCCTCCCCCTGGGGGTGCCCGGCCGTTTCGCGTGCGCTCACACGGCACCGCGCCGCCGTGGGGCCGGGGCCGTCAGTTCCGGGCGGCGGCGGAGAAGTCCCGCACGAAGCGGTCGAGCAGCCGGGCGAGGGCGGCGCGGTCGGCGGCGGGCCACTCCGCCAGCGCCTCGGCCACCACCCTGCGGCGGAAGTCCCGCACGGCCGCCAGCACGGCGCGGCCCTCATCGGTGACGGCCAGGGGGGAACGGCGGCCGTCGCGCTGGTCGGCGCCGCGCCGCAGCAGCCCGTCGCCGTGCGCCCGCGCGGCCAAGCGGCTGGCGCGGGGCTGGTCGACGCCGAGCAGCCCCGCGGCCTCGGTGACCGTGAGCGGCGCGCCCCGGTCCTCGGCGGCGGCCACCGCGTCCAGGAGTTCCACGACCGCGTCCGGCAGCGCGCCGTGGCGGCCGGCGCGTTCGCCCCTGCGCCGGGCGGCCCGCGCCAGGGTGCGCCTGCGGTAAGCCGAGCGCAGCGCCGTCATGGCGGCCTCGACCGCGGCCGCCTGGGCGTCGGCGGCCTCGGGTTCTGTGTTGACCATCGCTCCATCCGGTCACATAATCAAAGACAACAACATGCTAAAAGACATATTTTACGGGAGGCGGCATGACCGGCGGCGAAGCGCCCATCGGCTTCTGGCTCAAGCACCTCGACGGCCTGCTGGAGCGCCAACCCGCGGCCGAACTCGCCGACCACGGGCTCCTGCGCCGCCACTGGCAGGTCCTCAACACCCTCAGCCGCTCCCCCGCCCGCCGCGGGCAACTGGCCGAGGCGCTGGCGCCGTTCTGGAACGACAGCGAGGGCCCTTCCCTGGACGAGGTCCTGGCCGCGCTCGCCGACCGCGGCTGGACCGCCTCGGGCGGAGCCGAGGCCCCGGACGAGGAGGACGGCACCCTCGCGCTGACCGGCGCCGGCCGCGCGGCCCACGCCGACATCGCCGAGCGCATCGCGGCGGCCCGCGCCGCCGCCGCCGACGGCCTCACCCCCGAGCAGTACGCCGAGGCGGTGCGGGTGCTGTCGGTCATGGCCGCCAACGTCGAACGGGCCCTGGGCGACCGCTGAGCACAGCCGCGTCAGGCGCGGCTGTGCCAGAAGCAGCGATCCTCGGTTTCGGACACGCCCGCCCGGCCGCGCCTGCGGCCCTCGTCGATGGCGAGGTCGAGAAGGCCGGGGAAGCGGCGGTCCAACTCCGCGCGGCGCAGGTCGTTGCGCCGGCGGGTGCCGTCGTCCCACTGGCGCAGCAGGCCGGCCTCGCGCAGGACGCGGAAGTGGCGGCTGGCCGCGGACTTGCCCACGGGCAGGTCGAACCGCCCGCACGGCAGCCCGGGGTGGTCGGCCAGGGTCGCGATGATGCCGAGGCGCACGGGATCGCTCAGCGCGGCCATGACGCGGGCGAACTCCAACTCGCGTTCCTCGGGGTGGTCGAGCGGGGTCGAGGTGCGGCTGGGCATCCCCCGATTATGGCACTCCCTTATGGCGCGCGCCATGTTCACATCCTCGCGAACATGCAGTAGCTTCGCCTGCAGACGGCAGCGGAGTTTCCACCTGACGTGAGGACGCTTGATGAGCGAGCAGCAGACGCACCCGCGGACCGACCCGGCCGCACTCAAGGAGCGCATCGGCCCCTACGGGGCGTGGCTGGGGACCACCCTCTTCGCCACCCCCGCCGCCACCCTGCGCCGGGCGGCGGCCGAGATCGAGGACATCGGCCTGGGCGCCCTGTGGTTCGGCGGCGACTACCCCGGAGGCAGCGAGGCGCTGTCCAAGGCCGCGGTGCTGCTGTCGGCCACCCAGCGCCTCACCGTCGCCACCGGGATCGCCAGCATCTGGTCGCGCGACGCCATCCTCGCCACCACCGCCGCCGACACCCTGGCCGACGCCTGGCCCGACCGGTTCGTGCTCGGCCTGGGCGCCAGCCACCCGCCCCTGGTCGCCGCGCGCGGGCGCACCTACGCCAAGCCGCTGACCGCCGTGCGCGAGTACCTCGACGCCATGGACGCCGCCGCCTCCTACGCCGCCCCGCTGCGCGCGCCCGTGCCCCGGGTGCTGGCCGCCCTGCGGCCCCGCATGCTGGAGCTGGCCCGCGACCGCGCCCAGGGCGCCCACCCCTACTTCACCACGCCCGAGCACACCGCCAAGGCGCGCGCCGTGCTGGGCCCCGAGCCCCTGCTGGCGCCCGAGCAGGCGGTCGTGATCACCACCGACCCCGAACACGCCCGCACGCGCGCCCGCGAGTACACCGCCATCTACCTGTCGCTGCCCAACTACGTCAACAACCTGCGCGAACTGGGCTGGAGCGAGGAGGATTTGACCGCCCAGAACGGCACAGGCAGCGACGCACTGGTCGACGCCCTCGTGGGCTGGGGCGACGCCGCCGCCGTCGCCGAGCGGGTCAACGCCCACCTGGCCGCGGGCGCCGACCACGTCAGCGTGCAGCCGCTGGCGCCCACCGTCGAGGAGCAGACCGCCCAGCTGCGCGAACTCGCCCCGCTGCTGCTGCGGCGCTGACCCCGGGCCCGCCCGCGCGAAGCGGCGCCCGCACCCCCGAGCCCATGAGGGGGTGCGGGCGCCGCCGCTGTGGCGCGGACCTCGCGGAGCGGGCCGCACCGGCAAGGCGGTGCCCCCGTGGGCCTCACTCGTCGCCGGTGGCGGTCTCCACCTCCGAGATCCACTGCTCGGCGGCCTCCTCGGGGCTGATCTCGCCGAACATGAGGTCCTCGTTGATGCGCTTGGTGATGTCGACGACCTCGCCCGCGCCGATGGGCGGCGGCGGCACCGCGCCGGCAACGTCGGGCTCGATCTCGTCCAGGAAGTCGGCGCCCAACTGGTCGGCCTCGGGCAGCTGGTCGCGGATCTGCTCGCGGACCTCGGTGTTGGCGGGCAGGCCGCGGTCGGCCAGGATCAGCTCCGCCGCCTCGCGGTCGTTGAGCAGGTAGTCCACGAAGAGGGCCGCCTCCTCGGGGTGCTCGGTCTCCGCGGAGATGGAGTAGAACATGGCCGGCTTGAAGAACGTGCCGGCCTGCTCGGACTCGGCCTCGCCGGGGAACCGCAGCAGTTCCAGGTCGCGGCCGGCGGTCTCGGCCATGGCGCCGAGCTGGTTGGTCCAGAAGGCCGCCATGGCGCCCTCGTTGGTGGCCAGCACCGACAGGTCGGGGCCGCCCGACTCGTATTCCACGCTCTCGGCCGCGCCGGGCGCGCCGCCCTCCTCGTGCAGGCGCTGCATCAGCTCCCAGTACTCGGTCATGGTGGCGGCGTCGAAGGCCAGCTCGCCGTTCTCGTCGTAGAGCTGCTCGCCGCGCTGGCGGGCGAAGATCTGGAAGCTCTGCTCGTTGAACGCCGGGGTCTGGCTGCCGATGATCTCGCCGTCGGAGCCCTCGGAGATCGCGACGGCGGTCTCGACGTACTCCTCCCAGGTCCAGTTCTCGTCGTCGGGCATCTCCACGCCCGCCTCCTCGAAGGCCTGGGGGTCGGCCATGATCGTGAAGGCGTTCACGCCGGTGGGCACGCCGAAGAGGCCGCCGTCCAGCTCACCGCCGGGCATGACCAGCTCGTCCAGCTGGGAGGTGTCCAGCTGCTCACCGACCTCGTTGAGGTCCAGCAGCGCGCCGCGGTCGGCGTACTCGCGCAGGTAGCGCTCCTCCTGGGTGATGATGTCGGGCGCGTCGTTGGCCGCGGTGTTGGTGGCCAGCCGGTCCCAGTAGCTCTCCCAGTCGGTGTACTCGCCCTCGACGCGGATGTTGGGGTGGGCCTGCTCGAAGCGCTCGATGACCTCCTGGGTGGTGGCGTGCCGGTCGTCGGCGCCCCACCAGGAGAACCGCAGCTCCACCACCTCGTCCTCGCCTGAGCCGCCTCCGCAGGCGGTCGCGGCCAGCACCAGCGCGGCGATCCCCGCCGCCGGCCGAAGCCCTTTTCGCATGGTCGGGTTCCTTTCGGTCACTTGATTCCGGTGGTCGCGATGCCGCGCACGAGATAGCGCTGTCCGGCCAGGAAGAAGCCGAAGATCGGGCCGAGCGCGATCGCCGACATCGCGAACAGCGGCCCCCAACTGGTCTGGCTCTGGGAGTCGACGAAGGTCCGCAGCGCGACGGGGACGGTGTACATCTCGGGGTCTGTCAGGAAGATCAGCTGGCTGAAGAAGTCGTTCCAGGTCCAGATGAAGGTGAAGATGGCGGTGGTGGCCAGCGCCGGCATCGACAGCGGCAGCACGATCCGCAAAAAGATCCGGGCGTGGCCGCAGCCGTCGATGCGCGCCGCCTCGTCCAGGTCGCGGGGCAGGCCGCGGATGAACTGCACCATCAGGAAGATGAAAAAGGCGTCGGTGGCCAGCAGCTTCGGGACGATCAGCGGGTAGAACGTGTTGATCCAGTCCAGGTTGGCGAACAGGATGTACTGCGGCACGATCACCACGTGGATCGGCAGCATGATCGTGGTGAGCATGATCCCGAAGAACAGCCGCCGGCCGCGGAACTCCAGACGGGCGAACGCGTAGGCCGCCATGGAGCAGGCCAGCAGGTTGCCCACGATCGAGCCGGCCACCACCACCAGCGAGTTCCAGATGTAGTGGTGGAAGGGGTACTCCAGCGCGGTCCAGCCCTCGGGGTAGTTCTGCGGCACGAAGGTGCGCGGGATCAGGCTGGGGTCGCTGAAGATCTCCGAGGTCGGCTTGAACGAGCTGGAGATCATCCACAGCAGCGGATACAGCATGACCAGGCCGAACCCGATCAGCGCGACGTGGGTGAACAGGCGCCGGCGGTGCCCGAACATGCGGGGTGCGGCGGTGTGCGGCTTAGTCACCATAGAAGACCCAGTACTTGGAGGCGAGGAAGTTCACGGCGGTGAACCCGGCGATGATCGCGAGCAGCAGCCACGCCATGGCCGAGGCGTAGCCCATGTCGAAGTTCCCGAACCCTTCGCGGTACAGGTAGAGCGTGTAGAACATGGTGGCGTCGGAGGGTCCGCCGTCCCCGCCGCTGACGATGAACGCCTGCGTGAAGGTCTGGAAGGCGTTGATCATCTGCAGCACCAGGTTGAAGAAGATGATCGGCGTGAGCAGCGGGACGGTGATGGAGAAGAACCGCCGCACCGGGCCGGCGCCGTCCACGGCGGCGGCCTCGTGGTACATGACGGGGATCTGCCGCAGGCCGGCCAGGAAGATCACCATCGGGGCGCCGAACGTCCACACGTTGAGCACCACCAGGGTGCCCAGGGCGTAGTCGGGGTGGGAGACCCAGCCCTCGCCCTGGATCCCGAAGAAGCCCAGGACCTGGTTGACCAGGCCGTCGGCGCCGAACACCCGGCGCCACAGGATCGCGATGGCCACACTGCCGCCCAGCAGCGAGGGCAGGTAGTACACCGAGCGGTAGATCGCCAGGCCCCGCACGCCCCGGTCCAGGACCAGGGCCAGCGCCAGGGCGAGCGCGAGCTGGAGCGGCACGGACACGAACACGTAGGTGAACGTGACGCCGAGCGAGGTGTGCAGCCGCTCGTCGCCGATCATCCGGACGTAGTTCTCCAGGCCCACCCACTGCGGGTCGCCGATGAGGGAGTAGTCGGTGAAGGAGTAGTACAGCGAGGCCAGGATCGGGCCGACCGTGATGGCCAGCAGGCCGACGAACCAGGGGGCCAGGAACACGTAGGCGGCCAGGCCGTCGCGGCGGCGCAGCCGCGACACGGCGCGGCGCCGGGTCGCGCGGGGCGGCGGGGGCTTGGCCCCGGGCGGCGCGGTGCGCTCGCGGGTCGCCCCGATCACGCGCGCTCATCCTCACGGGAGCGGGGACGCGGCGCGGGCGGGGGTGGACAGGGGGGTGTGTGCATGGGCTCTACCGTCCTCACGTCAGCCCAAAGGCGGACGAACGCAACGTGGGGTGCGGGGGTCTCGTGCGGGGCGCACCGCGAGATGCGGGTCGCGGTCACACCGCCGGGTGGTGGAGTCGGGTTCTGGTAAGCGCTATCCACGATCGGATGAACGGTTTTTAACACCGCGGAGATACGCCGTCAATGGAGGCGTGCCGCCGAATCGGCGGCCGCGCGTACCGGAAAAACCCGTGGCAGCGGCCCCTTGCAGGGCGGACACCGAAAATTGCGAAGCGCGGAACCGATTCGGAAAAACCCGGGGGCCCGCCGGGCGGCGCGGCCACCGTGTCCCGATCGTTGCGGAATATCGCTGGCAATCGCTCCCCGGACGTGATGGCCGCGCCCGCGCCGGCGGCCTACCGGGCACACCGCCACCCCTCGGCGGTTTGAGCTGGGCAAACACCGGTTCGACGGGCGTTCGACGTTCGCGCGCCGCGCGACGCGGTGGACCGACTGCGGGAAAGCGTTTACCGTTGGAGTGTGACCGACGCGACCGCACACGCCGACCAGGCCGTCCCCGCCGCCGACTCCGAGCCGCGCCGCTTCGCCGTCGTGGGCACCGGCGCCCGAGCGCGGATGTACACCACCGCCCTCGTCTCCAGCCACACCGCCACCGCGCGCCTCGTCGCCCTGTGCGACACCAACCGCACCCGCATGGCCGTGCACAACGACATCGTGCGCGCGCACGGCCTCGACCCGGTCCCCGAGTACCCCGCCGAGGACTTCGCCGACATGCTGCGCAAGGAGCGCGTGCAGGAGGTCGTGGTGTGCACCGTGGACCGCACCCACGCCGACTACATCTGCGCCGCGCTGGACGCCGGCTGCGACGTGGTCACCGAGAAGCCCATGACCGCCGACGTCGACGGCTGCCGCCGCGTCCTCGCCGCCCAGCGGCGCACCGGCCGGCGGGTCAACGTCGCGTTCAACTACCGGTTCAACCCGGTGCACCGCCGGGTGCGCGAGATCGTCGCCGCCGGCGAGATCGGCGAGGTGGGCTCGGTGCACTTCGAGTGGCTGCTGGACCTGCGCCACGGCGCCGACTACTTCCGCCGCTGGCACCGCGAGAAGGAGAACTCCGGCGGGCTGCTGGTGCACAAGGCCAGCCACCACTTCGACCTCGTGAACTGGTGGATCGGCAGCGCGCCGCGCACCGTGTTCGCCTGGGGCGACCTGTTCTTCTACGGCGCGGAGAACGGCCGCCGCCGCGAGCTGGCCGCCGACTACGAGCGGGCGCACGGCGCGGCGGCCGCCCAGGACGACCCCTTCGCGCTGCACATCGCCGACAGCGACGACATGGCGCGGCTCTACCTGGCCGCCGAGCACGAGGACGGCTACCGGCGCGACCGCAACGTGTTCGGCCCCGGGATCACCATCGAGGACGACATGTCGGTCCTGGTGCGCTACGCCTCCGGCGCCAAGCTCACCTACCACCTGGCGGCCTACGCGCCGTGGGAGGGCTACCGGGTGGCGATCACCGGCAGCCGCGGCCGCCTGGAGCTGGACGTCACCGAGAGCCCCCACACGGTGCCCGGCCGCAGCGAGACCACGCCGGTACGGGGCATGCCCGCGCCCAAGGAGAACACCGCCGCGCGGCTGCTGCTGCGCCGGCACTGGCAGCCGCCCGAGGAGGTCGCCGTGGCGGTGGGCCGGGGGTCCCACGGCGGCGGCGACACCCACCTGCTGGACACCCTGTTCGGCGCCACCGGGCTGCAGCCGCGCCCCACCCACACCGACGGCGCCAACGCGCTGCTGACCGGGCTGGCGGCCAACGAGTCGATGCGCACCGGGCTGCCGGTGGACGTGGCGCGCCTGCTGAACCCGGCGGGCTGACGGAGAGGTCACCCCGCCGCGCCCCGGCCCCGCCCCCGGCGGGGGCGGGGCCGCTCGCCCCCGCGTCGGCCGCGTCCCGGAGCGGTTCGCCTGCCGGGCTCCGACGGGCCGGCCTGCGTGTGCGCGATGCCCTCGGCGGGCGCGCTGTGCGCTCTGCTGGTCGCAGATTCGTCCGGGCGGTCGTGGTGCTATGCCCTCGGCGGGCCGGCACCAACACGGGGGTCGGGGCGGGCGGGATCCCGGCGGCCGGGGTCACGGGCCGCCGGGACGCGGGGGTCAGCCCGGATCGGTGCCGGACTCCGACACCTGGGCGTGGGCGGCGAACCGGTCCTGCAGGCCGGGCAGGACCGGGAAGACGGCGAACTCCTCGACGTCCATGACGCGGGTCCAGCTCTCGGGGAGGCGGTGGCGCCACTGGGCCGCCAGCAGCAGCGCCTCGACGCGCGGGACGTCGCTCCAGTCGTCGGGGATGGCGTCGCCGGCGCGGACGCTCTCCTCGCGCTCCCAGGTGAGCAGGGCGTCGCCGAAGGAGTCGAGGAGCTTTTGCACGCCTTCGTCGCCGACGCGGTGGACGCCGGCGCCGGGGTCGAGCGAGCAGGCGCGCTCGGCGGGGTCGATGAGGTAGAGGGCCGGGCTGATGTGGACGCTGCCGAACCCCAGGGCCTTGCCCAGGCCGATCTTGTGGGCGTAGAGGGGGTCGGCGGGGTCGCCGCCGCCGGCGGGGTTGCCCAGGTACAGCGCCCGCAGCAGCGCGCCGAGTTCGGCGTCGGTGAGGTTGGTGAAGGTGATGCGGCCGTGGAAGGTCAGGCCCTCGCGCATGGGCAGGACGTCGCGGGTGGTGGCGCCGGCCGGGACGCGGTCGGGGTGCAGGTGGGCGTAGCGCTGGGCGGACGCGGGCAGCGGGTCGTAGCGGTGCAGGTAGACCTTGTAGCCGCCCAGGCGGACGTCGCCCTCGTGCGACCAGGTGACCAGGTCGGGCGAGGTGCCGAAGGTGCGGTCGGAGACCGGCTGGAGCAGGTAGTTGGCGAAGCAGCTGCGCTGGGGCGAGAGGAGTTCGACCCGCAGCGGGTGGGCGAACCAGGGGTCGGGGTCGTCGCAGACGGCCGAGCCCACCGAGACCCGTCCGCGGGCGGCCGATCCGGCGTTGTCGCGCGCCGGGAGGAGGTCGAGGTCGCCGAAGAGGGCGCGGGGGACGTCGGGCGCGCGCCCGGTGCCGCCGCGCGCCCGGCGCGGGGTGAGCAGGGGTTCGGGCACGGCGCGGCTGACGGGGTCGAACTCCCCCACCGCCACCCGGTAGCCGCCGGAGCGGCCGAAGGACACCACGCGGCCGTCGGTCTCCTGGTACCAGACGGGTTCGGCGCCCGAGCGGGCCAGGCCGCCGTCGACCCGGCGCTGCGCGCGCGGGCGGCCCCCGGCGGGGTCGAGGCCGGCGGCCGGGCCCGAGCGCGGGTGGTTGCGCTCCTGGAACCGGGTGATCTGGTCGGCGGACTCGACCAGGTGCACGAGGTGGTCGGGCACGGGCAGCCGCCGGGCGGGGTCGACGTCCTTGGGGAAGAGGTAGGCGTTCTTGCGCTCGCCCGCCACGCCGGTGAGCACCAGGACGCAGTCGTAGGCGCGGAAGCCGACGTGGTCGATGCGGTCCAGGGCGCGGTCGAGGTCGTTGCGCCGCCCGCGCGAGGACGACCGGGAGCGCTCGCCCGCGGCCCGGCGCAGGGACTGCTCGGCGCGGGCGCGCTTCTGCTCCCAGCGCTCGCGCAGGCGGTGGCGCGCGGTCTCGCGGTGGCCGAAGGCGACCTCGGTGCCGGGCGGCAGCACGGCCATGGCCCAGAAGCGGGACTCGCCCACGGTGCGGCCGTGGGTGTCGGGGCACAGCGCCACGACGTCGAGGTACTGGAAGGCGCCGTGGAAGTCGGCGGGGATGTAGCCGGAGGGGCCGCCGCCGTCGCCGGACTCGTGCGGGGGGAGTTCGAAGGGCGGCAGGCCGGGGAAGCGGCGGAGGTCGTCGCGGAGGTCGGTGAGGCGGACCTGCAGCGGGCGCTCCACGGGCAGCGGCAGGATCTCCCAGCCGCCGGTGTCGGCGCGGTGGTGCAGGAACCCGGCCTTCACCGGCACGCCCGGCGGGCTGGAGGGCGCGCCGTGGCGGTGGCGGTACTGCCGGTTGAGGTTGCGCATGACGTGGCGGGCGCGGCGGTCGCTGTGGGAGGCCGCGGGCGCCCGGAAGAACAACTGCGGGGTGTTGACCGGGCCGGTCTCGCCGCCCGTGAGCACGCGCAGGGTGTTGCGGATCAGCCCGCGCAGGGAGGCGCCGGGCAGCGCCGCACGGCCGTCGATGGTCAGGGAGCGTTCGGGGCGGCCGCCGCCGCGTGTGGCGCCCACGAACGTGGGGCTGAGGGTGCGCACGGCGATGTCGATCCAGCCGGTGTGGGTGCCGGGGACCCGGTGGTCGTGGCCGGCCAGGAGCCGCTCCTGGGGGGTGCCGTCGCGCAGGACGGACTCCTGGAGGCGTTCGGCGGGCATGGGTCGCTCGGGCAGCGGGACCAGGCCGTAGGGTGCGACGGCCTGGTGGTCGCGCACGGGGTCGGGCGGGTCGCACGGCACGGCGAGGGCACCGCGGTCGTCGCGGCGCCGCGGCCGGCCCTGGGCGGGCTGCGGGGCGGCGCGGTGGCCGGCCGCGCCGGGGCGGCGGCGCGGCATGGCGGCTGGAGTGGGCCGGTGGGCGCGGCGGGGTGGCTGGTCGCTCACGGTGCCCTCCTGTTCTCCAGGTGGTGGTCCAGGCGGTCGGCCGAGGAATCCAGCGCGTCGCGGTGCGGCGGGGTGGGCTTGGCCCCCGCGTGGTAGCCGGTCAGTCGGTGGAGGACCACACCGACCGCCCCCGTGGCGGGATCCTCCCCCCAGTACTCTCGGACGCTCAGCCAGCTGCCCACCGCCGCGGGCTCTTGGGCCGCCCCGCCGCAGGCCGCGGCGGCGGGTGCGATGTCGAAGTCGCGCCAGCTCACGGGGTGGCAGGCCGTGGTGCCGGAGAGTTCGCGGCCGATGCTGAAGGGGATCGCGCCGCCGAGGTCGCGGCTGGCGCGGGGGCCGCTGTGCCAGCCGGCCAGCAGGAACGAGCGGTCGCGGGGGCGCAGCCAGTCGGGCAGGTCGCCCAGGTCGGCGCTGTCGCGGGTGAGCCAGGAGTCCTCGGCGGCCTCGGCGATGTGGATCTGGGCGGAGGGGCTGAACACCCAGGCGCCCAGCAGCCGCCAGGCGTCGGAGAGGTCGGGGGCCGGCGCCGGCGCGGAGAGGCCGGCGGTGTGCGGGTCGGCGCTGGAGAGCCGCCACTCCCCCGCCGGGCAGGCGCCGGTGATGCGGCCGTCGCCGAACTCCGCCAGCAGCCACTGCGGCTCGCCGGGCGCGTAGTGGTCGAGGGCGGCGCAGCGCCGGGCCGGCGCGGCGCCGAAGAGGTCGGCGAGGACGGCGCGCGCGGTGCCGGGGCCCAGGGCGGCGGTGTCGGCGCCGCGGGGGCCGGGTGTGAGCGCCGCGGCGCCGGCGGGCACCGGGGTGGTCGGGGTCGGCATCGCTTCGCCTCCTCGGGAGTCGGTGATGGTGGTGCCGCCGGTGGCGGGCGCGGGGGGCGGGTGGATCACCGGGCGGACCCGTTCGGGCCCGGGGCGGCCGCGCGGTCGCCGGAGACGGCCGCGCGCAGCGCGCTGACCCAGGGCCCCACGGCGGCGCGTTCGGGGCTGCGGGCGTCGTCGATGGCGGCCAGCAGGTCCACGCGGTCGGGCGCGGCGCCGGGCTCGTGCCGGGTCAGCACCGCCCGGGTGACGGTGACGCGGCCGTGGCCGGCGCCGGACCCGCCGCCGATGGCGTCCAGCGGCACGGTGTGGAGTTCGCGGACGATGAGGGCGAGCAGGCCGCGCACGGCGTCGTCGGGCTGGGGGGCGTCGAGGATGACGGTGGCCTGGCCGCCGGCGTGGACGTCGTCGGTGAGCAAGGTGGAGTCCACGGCGTCGCCGAACAGGGAGTCGATGGTGACGCGGGTGGTGCGCTGGGTGGTGCCGCCGGTGAGTTCGGCGGCCTGGCGCAGCCGGATGCCCGAGGGCGCGGGCGCGCCGCCCGAGCGGGCGTCGCCGCCCCACCAGCGGGCGTGCAGCCGGCGGGCGGGGCTGTCCTCGGGCCACTCGGCCAGGGTGGTGGCGGACTCGCCGGAGATGTCGCGGACCAGGCGCCGGCTCAGCCGTTTGAACAGGGCGAACAGCGCGGTGTCGCCGAGCGCGGGGCGCCACTCCACAGCGCCGTCGCCGCCGACGCTGGGCCGGCGCAGGTGGGCGCGGTCGACCTCGCCGAGCGACTCCAGGCGCGGGGTGTCGCCGACCATGAGCAGGCCCGGGCGCGGCCCGGGCGCGCGCGGCGGCGCCCCGGAGCCGGTGGGCAGGAACGCCTCGGTGGGGCGTTCGGCCAGGCGCAGGGTGAGGGTGAGTTCGTCGCGGTGGCGGCGGTCGGTGGCGAGGTCGGCCAGGGCGGCGGAGTAGTCGCCGCCGATGGCGGCGGCCAGGGCGGGGTCGCGCTGGAGGTGGTCGGGGACGAGGGTGAGCAGGCCGGGGGCGCGGGCGGGCCGGGGGCGCGCGGGCGCGGTGACGGCGCGGTGGGCGCGTTCGCGGCGCTGCCGCCAGGTGAGGGCGTACCAGTCGGCCCAGCCCTGGGGGGTGCGGAGGTCGTGGCGGCGCAGGTGCCAGGAGTCGCAGCGCACGGCGCCGTAGCCGCGCGCGGTGCGGGCGCCGATGGCCACGCCGGGGGCGAGGTCGGCGCCGTTGAGGCCGTCGGCGGCCAGCGCGGCGAGCGCGAGCAGGCGCCCTTCGTCGGCGGGGTCGGCGACCCAAAGCCGCAGGGTCAGGGTGAAGCGGGTGCCGGCGGGCAGGGTCTCCATGCGCCAGAACGCGCCGGGCGCGGCGGCGCCGCTGCCGGGGTCGACCCGGTTTCCGGCGCGCACGGCGATCCCGGCCTCGGGCGGGAGTTCGGCGAAGGCGTCGTCGATGTCGAGAGCGCTGGCGGCGTTGACGGCGGTGCCGCCGGGGTCGGCGGGATCGGCGCCGCGCGCGGCCTCGCCGAACAGCTCGGCCACGGCGTCGGCGCGGTCGGGGCCCAGCCGCGCGGCCAGGTGGTGGCGCAGCAGCCCGGCCTGGGTGCTGGCGCGCAGCCGCGGCGCGTGGTCGAGGGGGTCGCGGTCGATGGGGGCGATGTCGGCGGCGGTGCGCGCGGAGTCGTCGGCCGAGCCGATGTGGGTGTCGCTGAGCAGCCGGACGCGGGCCGTGAGCTCCCACAGCACGACGGGGTGGCGGTGCGCGCCCGCGGCGAAGTCGGCCAGGTCGGCGGCGGGGTCGGCCGACCCGGCGCGGCCCGGGCCCGCGGGGGTCACCGGGCCTCCTCGCGGTGGCCGGTGTCGCGGCCGATCCAGGCGGCGGCCGCCAGCCAGCAGGTGATGAGCTGCACCGACAGCCGGGCGCGGACCTCGGGGCGGTCGCTCCAGGCGCGGGCGGCCGCGCCGGGGCCGCCGCCCCCGCGCCAGGTGAGGTCGACGGGCGCCAGCGCGGCGGCGAGCGCCGCGGGGTCGGGGCCGGCGTGGCGCCACCAGGCGCGGGGGTCGCCGGCGGCGGAGTCGAGCCACTGCGGCAGCGGGAGTTCGCGGTCGCCGTGGGGCACAGCGGTGGCCGCGAGGTCGGCGCGGGCGGGTTCGGGCAGGGGGGTGTGGGGCGCCGCGCGGTCGGGGTCGCCGGTGACCACGCCGGCCAGGCGGGTGAGGACGGCGCGGGGGTCGGCGGCGGGCGCCGAGGCGACCTCGCGCAGGCGGCCCAGCAGCGGCGCGGGCGGCAGCCGCGCCGAGCGGCGGGCGAGGTCGCGGGCGCGGGCGCGGACGGGGTCGGCCGCGGCTCGGGTGAGCAGGGTGTCCTGGAGCCGGGCCACGGGTGAGCGTGCGGGGTCGGCGGCGGCCTCGGCCGCGACCCAGGCGGGGTCGACGCGCACCGGGGAGCCGTCGCCGAGCGCCACCGGCCGGGTCCGGAATTCCGTCCTCTCCGGACCCGGCGGCTCCACGGCGGCTGGGGGGTGCGGCGGGGGGTCGGCGGTGTCCGTGCGGACCAGGGGGGCGTGGTCGGCGGGAACGGGACCGGGCGCGGCCACGGGCACCAGGACGGCGGCTCCGTGGCCGTCGGCCGCGCGGCGGCCCAGCGGGCGGGCCTCGACGGCGCGGATCTCGGCAAGGGTGATGGTCCGCAGCGCCCGCAGCCGGACCACGGAGCCGGGGGCGGCGGCCCACTGCTCGGCCATGGGGCCGCGGTAGAGGCGGTGGTAGGCGCCGACGGCCTCCTGCTGGATGTGGGCGCCCACGGGTTCGGCCGCGCCGGGGCCAAGGAGGTCGGCCAGCGCGCGGGCGGCCGCGGCGGTGAGCGCGGCGGGGGCGGGGCGGCCGCGGTGGTCGTCGACGAGCGCGGGCGAGAGCAGCAGGAGGTCGCGGACCTCGCCCGCGGGCCAGTCGCTGCGGCCGAAGTCGAGGCGGTCGGGGGTGAGCGGCGCGCCCTCGCCCAGCGCCGGGGCGACCCGGATGCCGCCGCCGTGGGCGCGGGTGCCGCCCGACCCCAGCGACAGCAGGCCGTCGGCGGCGGCCAGGGTGTCGAGGACGTGGGCGGCGAGGTCGGCCAGTTCGTCGGCGGAGCCGGCGGACAGCTGCCAGCGGGCCTCGTAGACCTGGCCGGGTTCGAGGCTGGTGGTGAGGTAGGGCACGCCGTGGCGGCCGGCGTCCTTGCGGGCCACGCCGAGGTACTGCTCGGTGCGGGTGAGGGGCACGGCGCGGCGGGCGAGGTCGGGGGTGACCAGGCCGCCGAGGGCGCGGTAGCTGATACCGGGCGCGGCGGGGGCGGCCAGGAGGTCGGCGAGGAGGGGGTCGGTGTGGCCGGGGGGCGTGTGGACGTGCCAGCAGCGCGGCGCGGGCACGGTGGCGGCGGCGCCGGCGGGGTCCTCCAGCCGGGGGAACGCCGGCGCGAAGCGGATGGCGCTGCCGCGGGCGATCCAGGGCTCCACGAGGTGGTCGCGGCCGGCGTGGCGCAGGGCGGCGGCGAGCATGCCGCGCTGCGCCCGGCCGTTGACCACGTGGTCGGTGGTGATGCGCAGGGGGTCGTAGCCCGAGCGGACCACCAGCGACTCGGTGAGCACGTAGCGCAGCGGAAGGTAGGAGTGCACGATCGCGCCGGGAGCGCCGGTGGGGTGGCCGGGCCGGAGGTCGGTGATCGTCACACCTCTCCTTCTCGGACACCGGGGCCCGGGGCCAGCCCCGCCCAGGTCAGGGTGGCGGCGTGGGCGGTGTCGGGATCGGGGTCGGGCTCGGCGGCGAGGCGGGCGTCGAGCCGCCCGCGCCCCCGGTTGGCCTTCAGCCCGGCCTGGGTGAACGCGAGGGCGGCCCGCGCCAGGCAGCGGAGTTCGGCGGGGTCGGGGCGGCGGGTCCAGCGCAGCGCGGCGGTGAGGCGCAGGCCGGGGTCGACGACGCGGACGGTGCGCAGCCGCGCCTCGGCGGCTGCGCCGTCGGCGTCGATCTCCACCCCGCTCTCGACGGAGGTGAAGGCGTCGGTCACGGCCCGCACCAGGGTGGCGGCCCCGCCGTCGAGGCCGCGCCGCTGCTCCACCGCCCAGGCGACGGCGGCCCGCACGGAGTGGGGCGGCAGGGCGTGGGAGACGCGCAGGATGCGGCCGGGACCGTGCTCGCGGGAGGCCCCGAACAGCGCGTGCGCGGCGGGCAGGAGGTCGGGGTCGGCCCGGACGGCGGTGACGGCGGCGTCGCGCAGCCGCGCGGCGATGCGGTGCCGGGGCAGGTAGGGCAGGCCGTGGGCGTCGGTGACGACGTCGGCGTCGGCGGCGGTGCCGGCGGCGCTGGTGCCGGCGAAGATGGCCGGCGCGGCGAGGTCGACCACCAGCACCGAGGGCAGGTCGGAGCGCTCCTCCGCGCCGTTCACCGGTGGCCTCCCGCCTCGGCTCCGGGCGCCGGCGGCGGCCGGGGGCCGGTCGGCGGGCAGGCCGGGACCGCCCGGGGCGGGGGTGGCCGGCGGCCGGGAGACGGGTGCGTGGAATGGGGTCATGGGCGGGAGGGTTCCTCGCGCGGGGGCGGCGGGCGGTGGGCCAGCGGGACGTCCAGGTGGAGGTCGAGCAGGGCGATGGCGTCGAGCAGGCGGCCGCGGTCGAAGGGTTCGGGCAGCCGGACCGGCAGGCCGAGGTCGCGGCGGCGGTCGAGTTCGGGCGCGGGGTCGCGGCCGTCCTGCAGCAGCGGGGCCAGCCGCGACAGCAGCCAGGAGCGCTGGCCCGCCATGGGCGCCGACCGCAGGCTGCCCGCCGACCCGGGGTCGAGGTAGCCGCGCAGGAACGCGCGGAAGTCGGAGCCGGACATGGGCAGGGCGGTGCGCCCGGAGCCGCCGGCGCGGTCCTCGTGCAGCCGCGCCACCACCCGGCCGGGGTCGTCGAAGACGTGGGACCAGGCCACCACGTGGTCGTGCATCCGGTGCGCGGCGGCCTTGCGGTGCTCCTTGGCGGTGTCGCACAGGGCGGCGCAGATGTCGTAGCCCACCGACAGCGGGGCGCCCACGGGCTGCACGGCGATCCCGATGCCCGCCGAGGGCACGCCCGTGGTGCGGCCGCCGGCGCCGAGCCGCCGGGTCCAGGGGGGTTCGCCGGCGCGGGCGGCCATGGCGGCGCGGGGGTCGCCGGCGGGGACCAGGGCGGGGTCGGTGTCGAGCCAGTCGAGGGCGAAGCGGGTGACGCTCCAGGCCAGGCGGGCGTCGCAGATGACCGTGAGGTCGTCGCCGGCCACCACCACCGGGCGCACCGGCACGTGGACGGCGCCGCGCACCGCGCGCGGGCGCAGCCGCCCGCCCGCGCCGTGCCCGAGGATGGCGGGTTCGCCGGAGTCGGGGTCGGTGCCGATGGCGCCGGCCACCGCGCGGATGACCGCCTGGGCCAGGCCCTCGGTGAGCCGGGCGATGTCGGCGGAGACGGTGCGCATGTGCGCCACGACGTCGGCGCCGGCCGCGTCGAGGGCGGCGTGGTAGCGCTTGAGGAGGTCGCCCAGGCCGTTGAAGTCGAGGTGGATGACCGCCAGGCGGCTGAGGTCGCCGATCTCGCGGCCGAGGTGGTCGACGTCGGTGGGGAGTTCGAGGCGGTCGGCCCCGGGCGGGGGCGCCAGGCCGCGCAGCCAGGTGCGGCTGTTGGTGTCGTGCCACTGGCGGGCGCGCACCCGGGCGGTGACGATGTCGCGCGCCGCGCGTTCGCGCACGGGCCCGCGGTCGCGGGTGTGGTCGAGCAGTTCGGCGGGGCGCCCGGTGACGTCGCAGGCGGCGGTGACGCCCAGCCCCAGCGCGGGCAGGTGGCCGGGCGCGGGCACCGCGCGGGCGGCCTGCAGCGCCGAGGGCAGCAGCCGCAGCGCCTCGGCCTGGGTGGCGGGGCCGGCGCCGGATGCGCCGTAGGCCACGTGCGTGACGATCGGGTTGAGCTGGTCGGAGAGGTCGCGCAGGCGGCGGGTGTAGCGGCCGGTGAAGGCGCGGGCGTGGTCGGCGGCGCGGAGGGGGTCGGTGAAGGCGATGTAGAGCGCGCCGCCGGCGTCGCGCAGCACGGCGCGGGAGTCGGCCGGGAGGTCGCGCAGCAGCGGCGCCAGGTGGGGCCCGGCGGGGTCGGTGAGGTCGGCCACGAGGGTGGCGCGGCCGATGGCGTCGAGCAGCCGCCGGCCCTCGTAGACGAACCGCTGGATGCCCGCGAGGTCGACGCCCACGACCACGCCGGCGGCCGGGCGCTGCCAAGCCGCCGCCGGCGGCGGGGCGGCCTGGGAGGCGGGGCCGGCGGTGGTCATGTGTGGTCTCCTGCGGGTTCAGAGCCGGAGGGCGGACAGGTGGGCGGCCAGGGCCGCGCGGAGGCGCGGGGTCCCGGGGTCCGCGGATACCACTCTCGGACGCCGGGTGTCCTCGTGGCCGGTGATCCGGTCGGCCGGGGGGGCGGTGTCGTCGGCGTCGTGGCCGGTGCCGCGCCACCAGGAGAACCAGTCGATGAGGTCGAGGGCACGCCGGGGGTCGCCGTCGCCGGGGCGGTGCAGGGCGAGGGTGGTGCCGGCGGTGCCGCAGCGGACGTTGAGGAGCGCGGCCGAGGCGAACACGTCGTGGGCCCACCCCCCGGCGCCGACGTCCTGCTCCTGGTGGGCGCCGCCGGAGGTGAAGTAGCGCAGCCGGGTGCGGCGCGGCGCGCTGAGGCCCAGGGCGCGGTCGGCCACGGTGAGGACGACGGTGGGGCGCTGCGGCGCGGAGTACTGCGGCAGCGGGGGCGCGCCGGCGGTGACGGTCTCGTCGACCCAGGCGGCGACCTCGTGGCCGGCCGCGAGGGCGCGGACCTCGGCGGCGGCGGCGTCGATGAGGGGGGCGTCGACCTGGCGGGCGGCGATGTCGGGGGCGATGGCCTCGGCGAGGGTGCCCGAGAGGAAGCGGTAGCCGCGCAGCAGCAGCCGCCACTCCACGGCCGCCGGGCTGTGGCGGCCCACCGGTCCGTGGGTGCGGCAGTAGACCTCGCGGGTGAGGGGCGAGACGTAGGTGATGCAGCCGCCGCGCTCGTGGGCGGCCAGGGCCAGGCCGATGCTCATGGCCTTGGTGCCGGTGGTGATGTCGGCCACGACGGGGGCGCGGGCGGGGCGGTACTGGTCGATCTTGGCGCGGGCGCGGGCGGCGACGTCGGCCACGTCGGCGGAGTCGACGGCGGCCTCGGCGAACTTCACGCGGTCGGGGTAGCCGTCGCGGCGCAGCCGGGCGGCGAGCCGGCGCCGGTTGACCGAGCGGAAGGAGTCGGGGTCCTCGGCGGCGAACAGGGCCCGCCGCACGGCGGAGTCGAGGGCGGACAGCTCCTTCTCGCTCTGCCGGGTGAACAGCAGCACGGCACGGGCGGGCAGGCAGGCGCGCACGGCGGCGAGGACCGACAGCCGGCTGCCGCCCAGCCCCATGATCAGCAGCGGGCGCGGCGCCGGGGCGGGGCCGTCGCCGGGCGGCGCGGTGTCGGCGGGGTCGCCGGACGCGGGGGCGGCGCCGCGCTCCGGTCCGGCCGCCGGGGCGCGGGGGGACGGCGGCGGGGTGTCGGCGCAGGGGGCGGGGGCCGCGGGCGGGGCGGTGGGGGGCCGCTGGGGGCGGTCGGGGGCGGGGCGGTCGGGGACGGGGGCGCAGCGCGCGGGGCGGGACAGGCTGGGGAGGCCGTGGGCGGGGGTGCGGTCGCGGGCGGACGCGGGGCGGGCGGCGACGCGGGCCGTGACGGCGGAGGCGCGCGGCGCGGGGTCGGCGGCGGCGGGGCCGCGCGCGGGGCGGCCCCCGCCGGTCGGTTCGGCGGCGGAAGGCGCGGCGGTGTCGCCGCCGGGCCCGGCGGGCCGCGCCGGTCCGGGCGCGGCGGGGCAGGACGCCGGGGGCGGGGCGGCGGGGGGCGGGAGGTGGAGGGCCGCCGGGTCGGGCGGCGCCGGGGCGGCCGGGCGGGGCGGCGCGGCGGGGAAGAAGCCGTCGATGACGTGCTGGGCCGAGGGGAAGTCGCGGGCCAGCTCGCCGAGGCTGCGGACGTGCAGGGGTGCCCCGCTGAGTTCGGGGTCGTAGGCCGCGAGGTGCTCGACCGAGCAGTCGCCCTTGCCGCCCTCGTGGACGAACAGCACCCGGGCCGCGCCGCCGAAGGCCCGCTGGGCCTTGGTGAGGGTCCAGCCGGCGGCGTCGAGGATGTGCGAGGGGTCGCGCTTGACCTCGACGCACAGCACCCGGTGCCGGTAGCGCACGATGAGGTCGAAGTCGCCGATGGAGGCGTGCGGGGCGCGGGGGTCGGGCATGACGCGGTTGCCCAGCACCTCGGCGCCGGGCACGCCGGCGAGCCGGCGGCGGAACAGTGCCAGCACCCGGGCCTCGGCCATGTCGCCGCTGCCGAGGTCGGCGGCGCGCCCGCGCCGCAGCCACGCCTCCTGCGCCGCCGCCTGGTCGCCGGGCCGCAGGTCGACGCCGTGGACCGCCGCCAGCGCGTCGACGGTCAGCGCGCCGCTGTCGATGCCGCCGGGGTGGAAGGAGCCGTCGGTGAACCGCAGGGTCTCCGACGTGGCGTCGAGGTAGCTGCGCCAGCGGTGGCGGTCGGGGAAGCGCTCGACGTGGCGCAGCACCGCGTGGGTGCTCATGACCTTGGTGCCGCCGGTGTAGCACAGCCGCCAGTCGCGTTGGAGGTCGGCCGCGAGCGCGGTGAAGCGCGCCCCGACCGCGTGGAAGTCGAAGGCGTCGTCACCGATGTCGAAGCGGCGGGCGACCTCGATGCGGGGGCACAGCCGGCGGGCCGTGGCCACGATGCGGGCGGCGCGCCGCGCGGTGTCGGCGGTGTGCACCAGCACCAGGCGGCGGGGCGTGAAGGTCAGCGCCGCCAGCAGCGCGGGCGTGGGACTGGTGCCCGCCAGGACGACCAGGGTGTCGGGGCCGCCGCCACCGTCGTGGGGGGCGGGGGTGTGGCTGTGCTCCGGTCTCCGCTCCATGGATCCGTTTCGCGCTGTCGCGTGCCGATACGGCACTTCCGGTAGTGATTCCCGCAATCAACCAGAAACCACTCTTTTCACCCCTGTGTCCGAGAGAAGTCATGCGATGGAGGTGATCACCCCTACGAACCACGACCAAGCCGCTCATGCAGGCACATCCCCTCGCACATACACGCTAGGCCCCGCACCGGCCCCTGGTGCGGACCGTCCACAGCAGGCGCCTCCGCCGCCACGGCGGCCGGAAGGAGGAGCGGTGCCACCACGACGGACACGGAACCACGTCGAGGCCCCGGACCGCCCCGGTTCTCCCCAATCCGCCCCGGCCCCGCCGGGGCACGGCACCGGCGGTCCCGGTCGCCGCGGTCAGCGCGGACCCACCCGGCAGACGGGATAGACCCACCCACCGCATGTTCCGCGCGTCGATCAGGGAAGTGGCTTCCCACCCCGGCCGACGGGACAGCGACCGCGCAGAGTACGACCTTGGCTTCCTTTTCGTCGTCCATCCCCGGTTGACGGGATAACAACGCCAGTTGTTGATGGGCGCTCCGTCCAGGGTCGGTCCTCCCCGGCAGACGGAATCTTTCCAACATCTGGCTCGCCTGCGAACGTGTTCGCCCAGCCCATATCCGGCAGACGGGATGGCTGCGGCCGAGGCTGTGGCAACACGGGCGGTTCCGGTCCCTGGGCGCTCGCCGCCCCGCGACCGGAACCGCCCGTTGCCGCGTGCGCCTGTCTCCGCACCGCAGCACCGCCGCACCCGCGGACGGTGCGCGGCCGGTGCCGCGGCGGGCCGGGTCCACTCCCGTCCTCCCCGTGTCCGCCACCACCTGAGCGCCCGGGGTCCGCGCCCACCGCCCCGGCGGCGCCGGCGCAGCCTCCGCCGGCGCCGGGGTCAGGCGCTGCGGCGGCCCAGGGCCTTGCAGCCCACGATCGTGCCGTCGGAGGAGCGCACCAGATCGGTCGGCACCAGCAGGTCGGTCCGCTCCGGATGGGCCATGGCCACGGCGGCCGACACGATGTACCACACGCCGCTCGCGGGCGCGGGCAGCATCGCCCGGCCGTAGTCCTCGGAGAACACCGGGATGCCCCCGATGCGGCCGATCTCGCAGCGGTCGACGGCCACGCGCACCGGCTTGGCCGCCGCCGGACAGCGGACGACGACGCGGTCATTGGAATCGAAGATCGTCACCTCGTGCGGTGTCAGGTTGACCAGCGGAACACGCATTCTTCCCTCTCACATCCCGAGCCGACGAGGCGGGCCGAGCGGACCTGCGCATGCTGCGGATCCCGCGCCCGCGGCCGAGGTCAGTCGAACAGCAACCCGTCAAATTCCTGTTCCTGAAACTCCGCGTACGTGGGACGCGGAGGCCGGGGCCGCCGGCGGTCTCGGGCGGGACCCCGTCGCCGCCCGGCTGCCACGTCGTTGCCGGTGGTGAGGGTGTCGACGCGCAGCGCCCCGAATCCCTGCGCGGTGTACTTGCCCACCCCGGTCAGCTCGATGAGTTCCAGTAGCGCCCCGAAGTCGGCCAGGCGCCGGCCGTCGGTGCCCCGCGGCAGGGTCAGCCGCAGGCCGCCCTCCCACCCGGGAACCGTGCGCCCGGCCGGGCCGGGGTGCTCGGTGGCGCGGATGGGCGCGGATTCGTCGGGGGCGCGGCGCAGCAGCGTGGTGACGTCGTCAATGCGGCGCAGCCAGGGCTCGGCGAGGTCGCGCGGTGCGAAGCGGGCGACGGCGCCCACCGCCCCGCTGCCGCTGAGCTGGCCCGACGCGGTGCGGTGCACCACGCCGAACAGCAGCCGCGGGCCGGGCCACGCCTGGAAGCTGTCCTCTCCGTCGTAGTTGCGGGCCAGGGAGACCACCGGGCTGAGGGTGTGCAGGGCGGCCTCGTGTACGACCCTGCGCGGTTCGGTCAGGATCGCGGTGTAGTCGCGCGCGTGGACGTCGGTGACCGAGAGCGGTTCGAGCAGGTGGTCGCCGACGCGCTGGACGCGGCCGACCAGGTCGGCGGGATCGGTCTCGGGCGGCTCGTCGTCGAGCCAGGTCAGGGACCACACCCACAGCCGGTCGGCCAGGGGCTGCGGCCATCCGTTCATGGCCCACTTCTTGGCTGCGCCGTGCTCGGGTCCGGGCTGCGGCCACCAGGTGTTCAACAGACCGTGACAGTCAACGGCGCGCACGGGCCGGGCGGCGTCGGCGTGGTCGCGCAGGACCAGCGTCCAGCGTCGTGGCATCGTCACTCCCCCTTTTCGCCGATGTGCCTCGGCCGTCGTGGGCGCGTCCGGATCGGGCCGGAGCATCCATTGCTCTCGGACAGGGACACCGGCGCCGTCCGAGAGGTGTCGGCACACGATCGAGCAGGAGGACGGGCCATGGCAGCACGCTGCTCGGCGGACCAGGACGGAGCCCGCTAGCCCATGAGTTGCGCAGACGACCACCCCGACCCGCAGCCCACGAACCGCGGCGCGCCGCGGCCGAGGCCACGCGACTGGCTGGACGCCTACGTCGACTGGCGGGTGTCGCGGCTCGACCCCGACCTCGCCGAGCCCGAGCCCGGCCGCGGCGGCGCCGAGGGAACCGATTCCCCGGCCGGCGCGGGCCCGGCGCGCGAGGCCCGCGCGGCGCCCGCGCCGCCGGTGCCCGAGGTCGCGGCCCCCGACCTCGCCGCCCACCTCGCGGAGCTGGCCGAGCGCTACCGCCGCCGCTCCGGGTAGGCGGCGGCCACCGCGGGCGCGGCCCGGCGGCCCGCCCGGCGGTGAGGCGATCGGCACACCGCGGCGGATCCGCGCGGGCGCCGTCCACCGCGGGCGGACCGGCTCCGACACCCGCCCGCCACTCAACAAAACACCGTTTCGCGTCCGGCATCCCCTTCCGTGCCTGCGCTTCTTGACTGTGCGCCGCGCGGGGCCCTACTTTCGTAGGTGACCACGCGCGTCACCAGGGCGGTGCCCCCTCGGCACCAGCCGACGTGGGTGTGTCACCGGGCACAACCGTCCTTCTTCTATGCACTTTCCCGGAGGAGCTGGGGAAGAGCCTCAGCCCCGTGCCACGGGGAGTAGAAGGACCTTGAGCACGCGCTGCCTGTTCACTGACCTTTTCGGTTCGACCGCGTTCCTGCACGCCCTGACCCGCGCCTTCGGCTGCGGCCGCTGCGACACCGGCCAGCACCAGCCCGCGCCCGAGACCCTGCAGACCTGCGACCGCCACGCCGCGCAGTTCGACTCCGCGGTCACGCTGCTGAGCGAGCACTGCCCCTGCGCCAGACACGGCGGCGCCGCCGACTCCAAGATCGCCAAGCGCATGGCCGACGTCCACGCGTCGCTGGACGCGGGCCAGTCGGTGTCGGCCCAGGTGCGCCGGCTGGGCTTCGCGCTGCGCGACACCGAGACCGACCGCGCCTTCGCGCGGCTGCGGCTGGTCTTCCCGCAGTGGTCGGGCCGCACGCTGCGCTGCGCCTTCTCCGAGCGCCCGCGCCGCTGGGCGCGCCAGCAGTCGGTCGCCTCGTGGGTGGCGCCCAGCGTGCTGGAGCAGGAGGCCCTGGCCGCGCTGGTACTGGCCGCCGGGTTCGGCCACCCCGCCGTGGACCTCCCCGACGAGCAGCCCGACGACCCCGAATCCGGCCTGGCGGGCGTGTTCGGCCGCGTCGGCGACCACGGGTTCACCCAGGAGTCCGGCGCGGTCCCGGTCGCCGACCGCGCCGGGCGTGCCGTCGCGGTCGTGCGGGAGCGCCCGCTGGTGTCGGTGCCCACCGCCGAGTACGTGCTGCGCAAGCTGCGCGAACTCGCCGACGGCGTCGACCCCGCGCGCGCCCGCACGGCCGACGAACTCCGCCGGGTGGGCCTGGCCGAGGCCCTGCGCGGCCTCGACGCCGAGGCCCTGGCCCGCATGCTCACCGGTGTGCTGCGCCGCCTCGCCGAGCGACTGCCCGAGCACTTCGACCTGCTGGAGCGGGCGCGCGGCCGGGCCCGCAGCGCCCCCTACCACCCCGTCGCCGACCCCGCGCCGACCGCGCCCGAGCCCTCGGCGGCCCGCTCCCCCGAGCGCCCCCGCCCCGAGTCCCTGCCCGAACCCGAGCAGGCGTGGCTGCGCTGGACCGCCTGGACCCTGGTCACCCAGGCGCGCCGCAACCCGGTGCACTACGCCACCAACCCCGCGGCCGCGCTCGACCGGTTCCTCGACGCCCACCTGCGGTCGCGCTCCTGGGCCATCCCCGCCGCCTGGTCGGCCGCCGTGCACGACGACGACGTCCGCGCCGACCTCCTCGACACCCTGGCCGAACTCGTGACCGCGGTGGAGTGAGGCGCCGGCACGCCCCGGTCCCCGGGCCCGCGGGGGTGCGGCCGACACCGGCCGCACCCCCGCGGGCCCGTTCACATGCGCACAGGGGCGGCACTGCGGTAGAAACCCGTCCATGACTGCATTCGACTGCCCCAAGTGCCCCGGAACCCTCTCGCGCCGCACGCTCGTCGGCGTCACCGTCGACCAGTGCGAGAAGTGCCGCGGCATCTTCCTCGACCGCGGCGAACTGGAGGAGCTGCTGGAGGCCGAGCACCGCTGGAGCCGCGGCTACGACGCCTCCTACACCGGCGGCCGCCACCAGCGCAGCGACGCCGAGGACCGCTTCGAGGACGACGACGCCACCCCCTACTACGGGGAGCGGCGCAAGCGCCAGGCGAGCTTCCTGGACGAGATCTTCGACTAGCCGGCCGGCCACCGGCACCCGCGCGGCGCCGCGCCCATCGTCCGCGATCGGCGCGGCCCCGTACCCGGGCCGGGCTCAACTGCGGGCCGGCACCGGTTCCCCGGCGTGGACCCGCTCGGCGCCGATGCGCGCGATGCGCTCGGTCCCCCACCGCCCCAAGGCCTCCAGGGCGGCGTTCAGCGACACCCCGTGCTCGGTCAGGGAGTACTCGACCTTCGGCGGCACCTGGCGGTACACCTCGCGGTGCACCAGGCCGTCCTCCTCCATCTCGCGCAGGTGCTGCACCAGCATCTTCTCGCTGACCCCCGGCAGGCCGCGCCGCAGCTCGGCGAACCGGCGCGTGCCGTGCTGCTCCAGCTCCCACAGGATCAGCGACTTCCACTTCCCGCTGACCACGTCCATCGCCGCGTCGATTCCGCAGAAGTACGGGCCGCGCCGCTCCGAGACCGCCATTCGCCCTCCCCTGGGCACTTACCCCAAGGTAAGTACCGCACTTTGAAGTCCGTACTGGTCAACGGTACCGCCAGACGGAAGGATCAGGGCAACGGGACAGACCGCGAGACGGTGAGAAAGACATGTCAGCCACGAAGGGCCTCCAGGTGAGCGTGCTGGGCCTGGGCGAGATGGGCCGCGCCCTGGCCGGCGCCCTGCTGGAGGCCGGCTACGCCACAACGGTGTGGAACCGCTCGCCGGGCAAGGCCGACGACCTGGTGGCGCGGGGCGCCCGCCCGGCGGAAACGGCCGGCGACGCGGTCCGGGCGGGCCGCCTGGTGGTCGTGTGCCTGCTGGACCACGCCTCGGTCCACGAGGTGCTCGACCCGGTCGCCGGGGACCTGGCCGGCCGCGCCGTGGTCAACGTGACCACGGTGACGCCCGACCAGGCGCGGGAACTCGCCGCCTGGGCGGCCGCGGCCGGGGCCGATTACCTGGACGGCGGGGTCATGGCCGTGCCGTCGATGATCGGCACCCCCGGCTCCTCGGTCCTCTACAGCGGCTCGGCCGAAATCTTCGAGGACTACCGGCCACTGCTGGAGGCGTGGGGAGCCGCCACCTACCACGGCGAGGACGCCGGCCTGGCGTCGCTGTACGACCTCGCGCTGCTGGCGGGCATGTACGTCATGTTCGCCGGGTTCATGCACGGGGCGGCCATGACGGCCCCGGCCGGACTGAAGGCGCGCGAGTTCGCCGCCATGGCCGCCCCGTGGCTGGCGGCCATGACCGCCGGCTTCGCGGGCTTCGCCGAAATCATCGACGGCGGCGACTACACCGTGCCGGGCCAGCAGAGCCTGCTGTTCTCCGACCTGGGCGACATGCTGGACGCCAGCGCCGCGCAGGGCATCAGCACCGAGGCGGTGGCGATGGTGCAGACCCTCATCCGGCGCCAGATCGACGCGGGGCACGGTGAGGAGGGCTTCGCCCGGATCTACGAGAGCATCAGGAACCCGCCCGCCCGCTCCTAATGGCGGGCCCCGGAGACCGCGGCGGCCCGGCGCGTGCGCGCCGGGCCGCGGCGGCGCGCACCGGCGATCATGATCACCGGGCACCCCGCGCTCCGCTAGGCTCTGCTGCGGACTTCGCGAAGTTCCGACCGCGATGTTCGTACACGTGTATGATTCGGTGGTGAACCCGCACCCACTACCGAAGGGACGCACCGCCGTGGTCACTGAGGTCTTCACGCGCAAGTACTGCGATCCGCACGCCCTCCGCGAGGAGAAGGTCGAGGCGACCGACGTCATCCAGTTCGCCTGGGAGGGCACGGTCCGCGAGGTCGACGCCTGCGACGAGTGCCGCAAGGAGCACGAGACCCGCTACGAGCCGCTGGTCGACTACTCCCGGCCCGTGAAGAAGCGCCGCGCCACCACCAAGAAGGCCGACACCAAGGCCGCCGCCCCGGGCGACGGCGACAGCGCCGACGGCTCCGACGAGTCCTGAGCCGGCGCTCTGACGTTCCCGGTGCTCCAGGCTTCCGCGGCCGGCGCGGTTCCATCCGGTGCCGGCTGCGCCGCGGCCGCCGCGCGCGCCGCACGCGGGCCGCGACCGTCCCGGCCGGTGCCCGGGTCCGGCCCCCGATGCGCGGCGCCGACGGCGTGAGCGGGGGAGACCAGCGCCCCATTTCACCAGTCTCCCCCGCCGCCTTTCAGGAGGGCTCTTCTCAGGTGCCGGCGGCGCCCGGCTCGGTCATCAGACCCGCCAGCGGCCCCATGCGCCGGGCGGGCAGCGCGCCCGCCACCGGCAGCCGGGCCTGCACCACGCCGTCGCGCGGCGGGCCGATGGTGGCGCCCATGCGGCGCATGATCCGCTGCATCTGGGCGTTGCCGGCCACGGTCTCGGCGCGGACCTCGGCCAGTCCCCAGTCGGCCGCGACCGCGGTGAGCACGCGGGTCAGCGCCGTTCCCACGCCCTTGTTCTGCCACTCGTCCTCGACCAGGAACGCGATCTCGCCGACCCCGGGGTCGAGGGTGTACATCAGGTGGGCCAGCGCCACGGGATCGCCGCCCCGGGCGGGGTAGGCCGCCAGGGTGAGGCCCAGCTCGGGGTCGCAGAACACCCCGAGCATGCGCGGCGTCAACTGGCGCACGCTGGAGAAGTAGCGCCGCCGCGTGGTCTCGCCCGAGCAGCGGCGGTGCAGCCGCTGGATCGCCTCGGCGTCGGCCGCGCCGACCTGGCGCACGTTGAGGTCGACCCCGCGCCCGGTGACCAGGCGCCCGTCGGTGGGCGCCGGGCCGCTGGGCGGCAGCACCGAGCGCACCAGGGCGTCGGCGCGGGCGGTCTCGGTCCAGGTGAACGGCTGGTCGGGGCGGCGCAGCCGCACCCCTCGCAGCGGCCCCACCGGTACCACCAGCGTGGTCTCGGGCTCCTCCAGGAACTCCGGTGCCGAGCGCGTGAGGTTGGTCCAGCGGGCGTCCTCGGCCTGCAGCAGCTCCCCCAGCGCCTCGGGCAGCCGGTTGGGCGCGCTGCGCAGCCGGGCGGTGAGCAGCAGGGCCTTGGTGACGTCGTCGCCGACCTCGCGCGGCTGGGCCGGGACCGCCGTGACGGAGTCGCTGTCGCTCACGCTGCGCCGCGCGACCTCGCGCAGCAGCGTGTAGTGCTCGCCGGGGACGTCGACGACGAACTCGTCCACCACCCCGGCCGCGTCGGCGTGGATGGACAGCCCCACGATGTTGCCGCCCTGGGCGGCCATGGCGTCGACCAGTCCGGCCAACTGCCCGGGCCGGTCCTCCACGACGGTGCGGATCCGCCACAAAGCCATTGCGCCCCCTTGCCGCTAGAGCGCGTCCCCCCGGGAGGCGCCGTTGCCTCCCGGGGGTGCGCGCCGACTCCCTTCCAGGATGGGAGGGGCACATTTCGGGCGTGCTACGCCGACGTTAGGACCTGCCGACACCGGTCGCGCTTTGCCGCGCGCCCCTCATGGCCGGCCCGCCACCCGCTCCCCGTCCTTCCACACCGCCGCGACCAGCGGCACACCGGGCCGGTAGGCGAGGTAGACCGGGTTGGGGGCCGCCAGCAGCACCAGGTCGGCGCGGGCGCCCACCCCCAGGTGCCCCACGTCGGTGCGGCGCAGCGCGCGGGCGCCGCCCGCCGTGGCCGCCCACAGCGCCTCGGCCGGCGTCATGCGCATCTCGCGCACGGCCAGCGCCACGCAGAAGGCCATGCTCGTGCTGAAGCACGTGCCGGGATTGCAGTCGCCGGCCAGCGCCACCACCGCGCCGGCGTCCAGCAGGGCGCGCGCGTCGGGGTAGGGCTGGCGGGTCGAGAAGTCCACGCCGGGCAGCAGTGTGGCCACCGTTCCCGGGCCGCCTGCGGCGGCGTCGGCGAGCGCGGCCACGTCCTCGCGGGTGAGGTGGGTGCAGTGGTCCACCGACGCCGCTCCCTCCTCCACCGCCACGCGCACGCCCGGCCCGGGCCCGAGCTGGTTGCCGTGCACGCGCAGGCCCAGCCCGCGCTCGCGGCCCGCCCGCAGCACGGCGCGCGCCTGGTCGGCGTCGAACGCGCCGCGCTCGCAGAACACGTCGATCCAGCGGGCGTGCGGCGCGCACGCCGCGAGCATGGGGCCGGTGACCAGGTCGACGTAGCCGGCGGGGTCCTCGGCGTACTCGGGCGGCACCACGTGGGCGCCCAGGAAGGTGGTCTCCTCGGTGAGGGAGGCGGCCACCCGCAGGCAGCGCTCCTCGTCGGCGACGCTGAGGCCGTAGCCCGACTTCACCTCCAGGGTGGTGGTGCCCTGGGCGCGTGCCTCGCGCAGCAGCCCGGCGGCGGTGGCCGCCAGTGCGGTGTCGTCGGCGGCGCGCACGGCCGCCACGGTGGTGCGGATCCCGCCCGCCTCATAGGGGCGTCCGCTCATGCGCGCCTCGAACTCCCGGCTGCGGTCACCGGCGAAGACGATGTGGGAGTGGCTGTCGACGAACCCGGGCACCACGCAGCGCCCGGCCGCGTCCACGCGGGTGTCGGCGGCGGGCGCCTGGGCGCGCGGCCCGGCCCAGGCGACCCGGCCGCCCTCGGCGACCAGGGCGGCGTCGGTGATCTCGCCCAGCGGGCCGGTGCCCAGGGCGGGGTCGTTGGTCACCAGGGTGCCGATGCGGTCGACCAGGACCGAGGCGGCGGCCGGCGCGGCGGGGCCGGGCGGGGTGGTGGTCACGGGCGTCGCGGCGCCGGGCCGCCCGTTCGGGCGCCGGGCGCCTGCCTCCCTTCCGGGTGCGGGCCGGCGGGCGCCGGCTCGGGGTTCACGCCGCGACCTCGCGGACGGCGGCGTCCAACTGGGCGGGGGCGTCGGGGATCAGCGTGTGGACGCCGTCGCGCACGATCCAGCGGCCGTCGGCCATGACGTGGCGCACGTCGGCGGCGGTGGCGGCGAAGACCGCGGCGTCGGCGGCGCGGGCGGGGTCGAACCCGGCCAGCCGCACGCCGTCGAGCCCCAGCACGACCAGGTCGGCGCGGGCGCCCGCGGCGATGCGCCCGGCCTCGGCGCCGCGCTCCCCCGTGGACCCGGCCCAGCCCAGGGCGGCGTGCCCGGCGGTGTGCAGCGCGGTGAGCAGGTCGGCGGCGGCCAGGGTGCCGCGTCGGCCGGTGCGCAGCCGTTCGTGCATCTCGGCGCCCCGGGCCTCCTCCCACAGGTCGATCGCGGAGTGGCCGTCGCTGCCCAGGGCCAGCGCGGTGCCGCGCAGCGCGGCCAGGTCGGGCAGGCCGTCGGCGAGGTCGCGCTCGGTGGTGGGGCACAGGCACACCCGCGCGCCGGCGGCGCGCACCAGCGCGGCGTCCTGGGGGGTGAGGTGGGTGGCGTGCACGAGGGTGGGCCGCAGCCGGTCCAGGAACCCGGTGTCGGCGAGGAGCCGGGCGGGGGTGGCGCCGTAGAAGGCGCGGCAGGCGGCGTTCTCGGCGGGCTGCTCGGAGAGGTGGACGTGCACGGCCGGCCAGCCCGCCTCGGCGCCGATGGCGGTGATGCGGGCGATCTGGTCGCGCGGGACCGCCCGCACCGAGTGGACGGCCGCGCCGAGCCGCGCGTGGCCGCCGCCGGGCTCGAACGCGGCCACCCGGGCGGCCCAGGTGTCGGCGTCGGTGTCGCCGAAGCGCGCCTGGGGACCCTCCAGCGGGGCGTGCCCGGCCGCGCCGTCCAGCCCGCCCGCCAGGTAGCAGGTGTCGAGCAGGGTGATGCGGATCCCGGCGTCGGCGGCGGCGGCCACCAGCGCCGCGCCCATGGCGTTGGGGTCGGCGTAGCGCCGCCCGGCCGGGTCGTGGTGCACGTAGTGGAACTCCCCGACGCAGGTGACCCCGGCCAGCGCCATCTCGGCGTAGACCGCGCGGGCCAGCCGGTGGTAGGAGTCGGGGTCCAGCCGCGCGGCCACCCGGTACATGGCGTCGCGCCAGGTCCAGAAGCTGCCGCCGTCCTCGCCGGTGCGCCCGCGCAGCGCCCGGTGGAAGGCGTGGGAGTGGGCGTTGGCCAGGCCGGCCACGACCAGCCCGTCCAGCCGCTCGGCGTCGGGCGGCGGCGCGGTGCCGGTGGACACGGCGGTGATGACCCCGCCGGCGGTCTCGACCAGCACGCCCGGCTGCGCGGCGCCGCCCGCGCGGGAGTCCGGCAGCGCCCACGCGCACCAGTGGCGTGCGGGCCGCGCGGCGGCGCTCACGCCTGCCCCTCCGGACCGGCCCCGGCGAGTTCGGCCAGCACCTCGGTCAGCGCGGCGACCCCGGCGTGGCGGTCGGCGGGCTCCACGAACTCCTCGGGGGCGTGGGAGAGACCGGTGGGGTTGCGCACGAACAGCATCGCGGTGGGCACCGCGCTGGACAGCACGGCGGCGTCGTGGCCGGCCCCGGTGGGCAGCACCGGCGCGGGGCCGGCCGCGCCGCCCACCAGCGCCGCGATCCGGTCGCGCAGCGCGCGGTCGAAGTGCACCACCGGCGAGGCGGACTCCAGGTAGGTGGCCAGGGTGACCCCGTGGTCGGCGGCGCTGCGCCGCGCGGCGGAGTCGACGCGCTGCACCACGGCGCGCAGCGCGGCCTCCGAGGGCGCCCGCGCGTCCAGCCAGGCGCGCACCCGCGAGGGGATGGCGTTGGTGCCGTTGGGCGCCACGTGCACCTTGCCGATCGTGGCCAGGGCGTCGTTGGCGTGCGCGGCGGCGCGGGCGGCCAGGACGGTCTCGGCGAAGGGCAGCATGGGGTCGTTGCGGTCGGCCAGCCGGGTGGTGCCGGCGTGGTCGGCCTGGCCGGCGAAGTCCAGCCGCCAGCGGCCGTGCGGCCACACCGCCGAGGCCACGCCGACGGGGGCGTCGGTGCGGGCCAGGGCGCGGCCCTGCTCCACGTGCAGCTCCACGAACACCCCGACGCGGCCGAGGAGGTCGGGGTCGGCGCCGATGCGCTCGGGGTCCAGCCCGGCCCCGGCCATGGCCGCCGCCCAGGTGGTGCCCTCGGCGTCGGTCAGGCGCGCGGCCCGGTCGGGGGTGATGGCGCCGGTCAGCAGCCGGGTGCCCAGGCACGGCACGCCGAAGCGGGCGCCCTCCTCCTCGACGAACACGGTGACGGCCAGGGGGCGGCGCGGGCGCAGCCCGCGCCCGCGCAGCTCGGCCACCGCCGCCAGGGCGCTGACCACGCCCAGCGGCCCGTCGTAGGCGCCGCCGTCGGGCACGGAGTCCAGGTGGGAGCCGGTGACCACCGCGTCGGGCCCGGGGGCGCCCCACCACGCCCACAGGTTGCCGTTGCGGTCGGTCTCGACGTCGAGGCCGAGCGCGCGGGCTGACTCGGTGAACCACGCGCGCACCTCGGCGTCGGCCGGGCCCCAGGAGAACCTGCGGTAGCCGCCGGTGGTGCGGTGCCGGCCCAGCGGGGCGAGCCGCTCCCACAGCCGGTCGAAGACCTCGCTCATCTGCCGCGTCCCCTCGTGGTGACTGGTGCTTGCGCCGCGTGCGCCGCGGGCCGTGCCGCGCCTTCGCCCGCGCCGGGCTAGCCGGCGGGGTCGGGGCCGCCGCCGTCGCGCATGGGCAGCCGGATGCCGTGGCGGTGCGCGACCTCCTCGGCCTCGGCGTACCCCGCGTCGGCGTGCCGGATGACACCGGTGGCGGGGTCGTTTGTCAGCACCCGCTCCAGCTTGGCGGCGGCCAGCGGGGTGCCGTCGGCCACGCTGACCTGCCCGGCGTGCAGCGACCGCCCCATGCCCACCCCTCCGCCGTGGTGGACGGACACCCACGAGGCGCCCGAGGACGCGGTGACCAGGGCGTTGAGCAGCGGCCAGTCGGCGATGGCGTCGGAGCCGTCGCGCATGGCCTCGGTCTCGCGGTAGGGCGAGGCCACCGACCCGGTGTCGAGGTGGTCGCGGCCGATGGCCAGCGGCGCGCTGACCTCGCCGGAGGCGACCAGTTCGTTGAACCGCAGCCCCGCCGCGGCGCGCTCGCCCTGGCCCAGCCAGCAGATGCGGGCGGGCAGCCCCTGGAACGCCACCCGCTCCCGCGCCATGCCGATCCAGCGGGCCAGGTGGGTGTTGTCGGGGAACAGCTCCAGCACGGCCCGGTCGGTGCGGGCGATGTCGGCGGGGTCTCCCGACAGCGCCGCCCACCGGAAGGGGCCCTTGCCCTCGCAGAACAGCGGGCGGATGTAGGCGGGCACGAACCCGGGGAAGTCGAACGCGCGGTCGTAGCCGGCGGCCCGCGCCTCGCCGCGGATGGAGTTTCCGTAGTCGAACACCTCGGCGCCGGCGTCGGCGAACCCGACCATGGCGGCCACGTGCGCGGCCATGGACTCCCGGGCGCGGCGGGCGCACTCCTCGGGGCGGGCGGCGGCGTAGTCGGCCCAGTCGGCGAAGTCCACACCGCTGGGCAGGTAGGCCAGCGGGTCGTGGGCGGAGGTCTGGTCGGTGACGATGTCGACGGGCGCGCCGCGCCGCAGCAGCTCGGGCAGCACGTCGGCGGCGTTGCCGAGCACGCCGATGGACAGGGGCCGGCGCTCGTCGCGGGCGCGTTCGGCCAGCGCGAGCGCCTCGTCGAGGCCGCCGGCGCGTGTGTCGAGGTAGCGGTGGGCGATGCGGCGCTCGATGCGGGAGGGGTCGCACTCCACGACGATCGCCACGCCCTCGTTCATGGTGACGGCCAGCGGCTGGGCGCCGCCCATGCCGCCCAGGCCGGCGGTGAGCGTGATGGTGCCGGCGAGGGTGCCGCCGAACCGCTTGGCGGCCACGGCGCCGAACGTCTCGTAGGTGCCCTGGAGGATCCCCTGGGTGCCGATGTAGATCCAGGACCCGGCGGTCATCTGCCCGTACATGGTCAGCCCGAGGGCCTCCAGGCGGCGGAACTCCGGCCAGGTGGCCCAGTCCCCCACGAGGTTGGCGTTGGCGATGAGCACGCGCGGCGCCCACTCGTGGGTGCGCAGCACGCCCACCGGCCGCCCCGACTGCACCAGGAGGGTCTCGTCGTCGGCCAGCGCGCGCAGTTCGCGGGTGATCGCCTCGAAGCTGGCCCAGTCGCGGGCGGCCCGGCCGCTGCCGCCGTAGACGACCAGCCGGTCGGGGTGCTCGGCGACCTCGGGGTCGAGGTTGTTGTGCAGCATGCGCAGGGCGGCCTCCTGGGCCCAGCCCTTGGCGGTGCGGGCGGTGCCGCGGGGCGCGCGCACGGTCCGCGCACCCGGTGTGGTGGTCATGGCGGGGTCCTCCTGGCGGTCAGCGCAGCGGGGTGACGGTGCGGGCGGCGGCGGTGACGGCGCCCTCGGCGATGAGGTCGGCGGCGGCCGCGATCTCGGGGGCGAGGTGGCGGTCGGGGCCGGGGCCGGGCACCCGGGCGCGCACGGCGTCGCGCACGGCCGCGGTGGCGGGCGCCGGGGAAAGCGGGGCGCGCAGGTCCAGGGCGCGGGCGGCGGTGATCAGCTCCACGGCCAGCACGGAGCGCAGTCCCGCCAGGGCGCGGCGCAGCTTGCGCGCGGCCGACCACCCCAGCGACACGTGGTCCTCCTGCATGGCCGAGCTGGGGATGGAGTCGACGCTGGCGGGCGCGGCCAGCCGCTTCAGCTCGGCGACGATGCCCGCCTGGGTGTACTGGGCGATCATGTGGCCGGAGTCCACGCCGGGGTCGTCGGCGAGGAACGCGGGCAGGCCGTGGGAGCGGGCGACGTCGAGCATGCGGTCGGTGCGCCGCTCGGCGATGGCGGCGACGTCGGCCACCGCGATCGCCAGGAAGTCCAGGGCGTAGCCCACGGGCGCGCCGTGGAAGTTGCCGTTGGACTCCACCCGGCCGTCCTCCAGCACCACCGGGTTGTCGATGACGGCGGCGAGTTCGCGCTCGGCCACGGCGCGGGCGTGGTCGAGGGTGTCGCGGGCGGCGCCGGCGACCTGCGGCGCGCAGCGCAGCGAGTAGGCGTCCTGCACGCGGGTGCAGTCGGGGCCGCGGTGGGAGGCCACGATCGCGGAGTCGGCCAGCAGCGCGCGCATGTTGGCCGCGGCGGCGGCCTGGCCGGGGTGAGGGCGCAGCGCCTGGAGTTCGGCGGCGAAGACCCGGTCGGTGCCCAGCAGCGCCTCGACGCTCATGGCGGCGGTGATGTCGGCGACCCGCAGCAGCTCCGCCAGGTCCGCCAGCGCCAGCAGCAGCATGCCCAGCATGCCGTCGGTGCCGTTGATGAGCGCCAGCCCCTCCTTGGCGGCCAGCCGGACCGGCTCCAGCCCGGCCGCCGCCAGCGCCTCGGCGGCGGGGCGCACCGCGCCCTCGGCGTCGCGCACCCGCCCCTCGCCCGTGAGGGCCAGGGCGACGTGCGCCAGCGGTGCGAGGTCGCCGGAGCAGCCGAGGCTGCCGTACTCGTGGACCTCGGGGGTGATTCCGGCGTTGAGCAGGCCGGCCAGGGCCTCGGCGGTGCCCGGGCGCACGCCCGTGGCGCCGCTGGCCAGGGTGCGCAGCCGCAGCACCATCAGCGCGCGGACCACCTCGCGCTCCACCTCCTCGCCGGTGCCGGCGGCGTGGGAGCGGATGAGCGAGGTCTGGAGGCGGGCGCGCGACTCGGGGGCGATGTGGCGGGTGGCCAGCGCGCCGAACCCGGTGCTGACTCCGTAGGCGGGCGCGGTGTCGGCGGCGAGGGCCTCGACGCGCTTGCGGCCCGCGGCCAGGGCCGCGCGGGCCTCGGCGGTGAGGCGCACGGGGGCGCCGTGGCGGGCCACGGCCACGACCGCCTCGGCGGTCAGGCCGCGGGGGCCGATGTCGATCGGGGTGGGCATACCCCTATTGCACGCGCCGCGGGCCCGGGGCGCGAGCCCCCACACCGTCGATGCGTCTGGTATCTCGGACGCGGGGGCCGGGCTTCAGGCGACGGCGGGCTCGGCCGCCTGGCGCGGGGACGCCGCGGCCGCCTCGGCCACCTCGCGCAGGGCCGCCAGTCCGTGCGCGACGGCCGGGTGGTCGGCGCTTCCGGCGCGCACGCAGGTGAGGATGGAGCGCACCGGCGTGGCGGAGCCGTGCAGCGGCACCCGCGCGATGGGGTGGGCGGTGGCGATCGGCAGCATGCGCGGCGCGAGGGTGACACCCAGCCCGTGGGCGACCAGCGCGGTGGCCGCGCTCCACTCGGTGGCCACGTGCGCCACGCGCGGGGTGAACCCGGCGGAGGCGCAGGCCACCTGCACCAGCCGGTGGTGGCCGCAGGAGTCGTCGGGGATGACCCAGTCCTCGCGCGCGGCCTCGGACAGGGCGACGCTGGACCGCCCGGCGAGGGGGTGGCCGGCGGGCACCAGCAGGTCGTGCGGCTCCTCGATGAGGACCCGCTGGTCGAAGCGGGAGTCCTCGGCGACCACGACCGTGGGATCGGGCACGAACACCGCGAGGTCGGCCGAGCCCGCCAGCAGCATGTCGAAGCACTCCCCGGTCTCGGCCTGGGTGACCGACACCGACAGCCGCGGGCGGGAGCGGCGCAGCAGTGCGGCGGCGGGCGCCAGCAGCACGGCGATGCCCGTGGCGAAGCCGGCGATGCGCAGCGGCCCGGCGTCGCCGTCGGCGTGCACGGCGAGGTCGGCCAGCGCCTGCTCCCAGCGGGTGCTCAGCGCGTCGGCGTGGTCCAGCAGCACCACGGCCGCCGAGGTCAGCCGCACCCGGCGGCCGTCGGGCTCCAGCAGCGCCACGCCCAGCTCCTTGGCGAGCTGGCGGATCTGCTGGGAGACGGCCGAGGGGCTCAGGTGCAGCGCCTCGGCCGCGCCGGTGACCGTGCCGTGGTGGTGGACCGCCCGCAGCACCCGCAGCCGTCGCAAGTCGAACATGAAGCCGAGGCTACACGGTTTCGTGCGCAAACCTGCGATGGACATGAACATAAGCGGCGGTCGAGACTGGAGGCATGGAAGCACACGCCGAACACGAGGCCCGCTGCCCCGACTGCGGATGGCCGGAAGCGGACGTCTACCAGGTGGTGTCGCGGCACCCGACCTCCACCGGAATGCTCCTCTACACCCGCTGCGCCTGCGGGCGGCTCCAGGTCCGCGCGCTGCGCGTGCCCGGCGTGGGCCGCCCCTGCGGCACCTGAGAGCCGATACCGGGCATGCCACAATCGCGGTATGAGCCATGTTCCAGCAGCCACGCGGGCCCTGCGGCTGCTGCGCTACCTGGCGACCCGCCCGGGCCCGGTGGCGGCAACGGCCATCGCCTCGGAGCTGGGCCTGCCGCGCTCCAGCGTCTACCAGCTCCTGGAGGCGATGGCCGAGGAGGGGTTCGTCGTCCACCTGCCCGAGGAGCACCGGTGGGGGCTGGGGGTGGCGGCCTTCGAGATCGGGTCGGCGTTCCTGCGCCACGACCCCCTGGAGCGCCTGGCCCGCCCGCTGCTGCGCCAACTGGTCGAGGAGACCGGCGCCACCGCGCACCTGGGCGTCCTGCACGGCGCCGACACCCTCTACCTGCTCAAGGAGCATCCGCCGCACACGCCCGCGCTGGTCACCGGCGTGGGCGTGCGGCTTCCCGCGCACCTGACCGCCTCGGGCCGGGCCCTGCTGGCCCACCTGCCGCGCGCCCAGGTGCGGGCGCTCTACCCCGACGCCGGGCACTTCGTGGACCGCACCGGGCGGGGGCCCCGCACCCCCGGTGAGCTGCGGGAGGTCCTGACCGCCGAGCGGCGGGCGGGGTTCTCGGTGGAGGAGGGGCAGGTGAGCGAGGGGTTCTCGTCGGTGGCGGCGGCCGCCTTCGACCACAACGGCGCGCCGGCGGCGGCGATCAGCCTGACCGTGCCCGCCGGCGACCGGCCGCTGCCGGTCCCGGCGCTGGCCGCGAGCGCGCGCGAGGCCGCCGCCGAACTCACCCGCAGGCTGGGCGGGCGCCGGCCGGGGTGAGTCGGCGGGCGCGGCGGGGCCGAGCGGTCAGTTGGCGTTGGCGCGCATGTAGGCCTCGACCTCGGCGCGGTCGGCGCGCAGCTTGGCCAGGGCCTCGTCGAGGATGAGGCGGCCCTCCTCCTCGCTGCGGCGCTCCTTCACGTAGGCGAGGTGGGTCTTGTAGGGCTCGGTGCGCGGCGGCGCCGGCGGGTTCTGCGGGTCCTTGCCGGCGGGGAAACCGCAGCGGGGGCAGTCCCACTCGTCGGGGACGGCGGCCTCGTGCGCGAAGCTCGGAACCACCTCGTGCTTGTTGGCGCAGTAGAAGGGGACCCGGATGCGCGGCGCGGACTCCCCGCGCTCGGCCTCACCCATCGGTCCGGCACCGACGCGGCTGCCACGGATGGCGCTGCCACTTCCCACGAGTAACTCCTTTGTCAACGGCGAAAGTGCGCTCCGCACGGCAACAGGGTGCGGTACACGCGGACCCGCGCCACGCGGGCGGGGCCAGGGGGCGTGTGGAGGAGGGCGGCTAGACGCCGCCCTGGTTGAGGAGCAGGCCCAGAGCCACCACGGCGACGATCCACACCAGGCCGATGGCGATGGTCAGCCGGTCCAGGTTGCGCTCGACGACCGAGGACCCGCCCAGGGAGGACGTGACGCCGCCCCCGAACAGGTCGGAGAGCCCGCCGCCCTTGCCCTTGTGCAACAGCACCATCAGGACCAGCAGCACGCTGCAGAGCATCACGACTATGGACAGACCGAGGATCACGTGCTCACCCGTAACTCGACCCCGATGCGGGGGAATTGATGACCTTGGGCTCCCCGGGTCCGTGTACCGGTCCACCGCGGCGGGCCGGCGGTCCAGTGGAGGAGGGACCGGGGACAATGCTGGATTCTACCGTGTGCCGCTGAGGCATACGTTGATTGCGGAAAGGTACCTCCGGGCAGTCTAACCCGGCGCCGGCGCTCCCTTGTCCGTTCCGGCCGCCCGCGCCCCCGCGCACGGCGGGGCCGGAGGCCGGGTGCCCGGCCGGGGAGGGGGCGCGGCGGCCCCGCTCCCCCGGCCGGGCACCGGGCTCAGCGCTCCCGGCCCAGACGGGCGATCCGCACGAACTCCTCGGGCTTGAGGCTGGCGCCGCCCACCAGGGCGCCGTCGACGTCGGCCTGCTCCATGATCCCGGCGATGTTGTCGCCCTTGACCGACCCGCCGTAAAGGATCCGGGTGGCGGCGGCGGTCTCGGCGGAGTACAGCTCGGCCAGGCGGGCCCGCAGCGCGCCGCAGACCTCCTGGGCGTCCTCGGGCGTGGCGACCTCGCCGGTGCCGATGGCCCACACCGGCTCGTAGGCGACCACCAGGCGCGCGGCCTGCTCGGCGGTGACGTCCTTGAGGGCGCCGTCGAGCTGGGCCAGGGTGTGGGACACCTGCCCGCCGGCCTTGCGGACGTCCAGGCCCTCGCCCAGGCACAGGATCGGCGTGATGTCGGCGGCGAAGGCGGCCTTCACCTTGGCGTTGACGACCGCGTCGTCCTCGTGGTGGTACTCGCGGCGCTCGGAGTGGCCGGCCAGCGCGTAGGCGCAGCCGAGCTTGGCGAGCATGGGGCCGGAGACCTCGCCGGTGTAGGCGCCCTTGTCGTGGGCGGAGATGTCCTGGGCGCCGTAGCCGATCCGCAGCTTGTCGCCGTCGACCAGGGTCTGCACGCTGCGCAGGCTGGTGAACGGCGGCAGCACGACGACCTCGGCGGTGTCGTGGTCGGCGTCGGTGAGCGAGAACGCCAGCTTCTGCACCAGGGCGATCGCCTCAAGGTGGTTGTTGTTCAGCTTCCAGTTGCCGGCGATCAACGGGGTGCGGGTGGGCTGTGCCATGGGTGTCGTTCCTCGGGGCTTGTGTGCGTGAAGGGCGTGCGCCGGCGGACCGGGGACGGGCCGCCGGCGCGGGGTCAGTCGGCCAGCGCCTCGATACCGGGCAGCCGCTTGCCCTCCAGGTACTCCAGGCTGGCGCCGCCGCCGGTGGAGATGTGGCCGAACGCCGACTCCGCAAAGCCCAGCGACCGCACGGCCGCGGCGGAGTCGCCGCCGCCCACCACGGTGAAGGCCCCGGAGTCGATGAGGGCCTGGGCCAGGGCGCGGGTGCCGTGGGAGTAGGGCTCCATCTCGAAGACGCCCATGGGCCCGTTCCAGAAGACGGTGGCGGTGTCGGCGAGCCGGCTCGCGAACAGCTCGCGGCTCTTGGGGCCGATGTCCAGGCCCATGCGGTCGGCCGGGATGGCGTCGGCGTCGACCGGGGCGTGGGGGGCGTCGGCGGAGAACGCCTCGGCGGCCACCACGTCGACCGGCAGCACGATCTCCACGCCCTGCTTCTCGGCGCGCTGGAGGTACTCGCGCACGGTGTCGAGCTGGTCCTCCTCCAGCAGGCTCTTACCGACCTCATAGCCCTTGGCCTTGAGGAAGGTGAAGACCATGCCGCCGCCGATGAGCAGGCGGTCGGCGGTGCCCAGCAGGTTGTCGATGACACCGAGCTTGTCGGAGACCTTGGAGCCGCCCAGGACCACCGCGTAGGGGCGGCGGGGGTCTCCGGTGAGGGTGCGCAGCACCTCGACCTCGGCCAGGACCAGGCCGCCCACCGCGTGCGGCAGGCGCTGGGGCAGGTCGTAGACGCTGGCGTGCCTGCGGTGCACCGCGCCGAAGCCGTCGCCGACGTAGAGGTCGGCCAGCCGCGCCAGGCGGTCGGCGAACTCGCCGCGCTCGGCGTCGTCCTTGCTGGTCTCGCCGGGCTCGAAGCGCAGGTTCTCGATGAGGGCGACCTCGCCGTCGGCCAGCGCCGCGGTCACCTCGCGGGCGGAGTCGCCGGCGGTGTCGGTGGCGAAGGCGACCTCGGTGCCCAGCAGCTCGCCCAGGCGCGCGGCCACGGGGCGCAGGGAGTAGGCGGGGTCGGGCGCGCCCTTGGGGCGGCCCAGGTGCGCCGCGACGACGACGCGGGCGCCGCGCTCGCGCAGCGTGGTGATCGTGGGCAGGCTGGCCCGGATGCGGCCGTCGTCGGTGATGCGGTCGCCGTCGAGGGGCACGTTGAGGTCGGCCCGGACGAACACGCGCTTGCCCGAGACGTCGAGGTCGTCGATGGTGCGCATGGGGTCTCCATTCCGCGGGAGTGGCGCCGTGTGGGGCGGGCCCGCGCGACGGCGGCGCCCCTCGCCACGGGCGGGGGGCGCCGCACCGGCGCTCACACGGCTGGGGTCGTCCGGAACTACAGGCGGGAGCCGACCAGCTTGGCCAGGTCCACGAGGCGGTTGGAGTAGCCCCACTCGTTGTCGTACCAGCCGATGACCTTGACGGTCGAGCCGAAGGCCATGGTCAGGCTGGAGTCGAAGGTGCAGGAGGCCGGGGTGCCGACGATGTCGGAGGAGACGATCTGGTCCTCGGTGTAGGTGAGGAACTGCTTGAGCGGCCCCTCGGCGGCGGCCTTGAACGCGGCGTTGACCTCGTCCTTGGTGACCTCGCGCTCCAGCTCCACCACCAGGTCGGTGACCGAGCCGTCGGGCACGGGCACCCGCATGGCGATGCCGTCGAGCTTGCCCTGCAGCTCGGGCAGCACCAGGGCGGTGGCCTTGGCGGCACCGGTGGTGGTGGGGATGATGTTCTGCGCGGCGGCGCGGGCCCGGCGCAGGTCCTTGTGCGGGAAGTCCAGGATGACCTGGTCGTTGGTGTATGCGTGGGTGGTGGTCATGAGGCCCTTGACGATGCCGAAGCTGTCGAGCAGGACCTTGGCCATCGGCGCCACGCAGTTGGTGGTGCAGGAGGCGTTGGACAGCACGTGGTGCTGGGCGGGGTCGTACTTGTCGTCGTTGACGCCCATCACGATGGTGATGTCCTCGCCCTTGGCGGGCGCGGAGACGATGACCTTCTTGGCACCGGCGTCGATGTGCTTCTTGGCGTCCTCGGCCTTGGTGAACCGGCCGGTGGACTCGATGACGACGTCGACACCGAGGTCGCCCCAGGGCAGCTTGCCCGGGTCGCGCTCCTCAAGGGTCTTGACGGTGGCGTTGCCGACGCGGATGGAGTCGTCGCCGACCTCCACGTCGCCTTCGAGGGTGCCCAGGACGGTGTCGTACTTGAGCAGGTGGGCAAGGGTGGCGTTGTCGGTGAGGTCGTTGACCGCGACGATCTCGACCTCGCTGCCGGCGGCGCGGGCCGCGCGCCAGAAGTTGCGGCCGATCCGGCCGAAACCGTTCACGCCTACACGGATGGTCACGGTAACCAAGCTCCTCACGTGTTCGTAGGTACTGCTGCCGCGGCCGACGCGAGGTCGGGCCAGGCGTGTCTTCAGCGCCGGGTTCACTTCCGAGCCTATCGCCCCCCAGCAGGGCGGTCGCGCGTGCCTCACCCCGGTACGGGGGGCCGGCGCCGGGACCATGCTCGCACCGGCACCGCTACAGGTCTAGACCATTTTCCGAAGTTTTCCGGACGGTCTGACCAGTCACAAAACGGCACACGGCCGGGCCCGCGCGCGGGGCCGCAGGGCGGCTCCGCGGCCCCGGGGACCGGGCGTGTGCGCCGGTGTTCAGGGCACCAGCATGTCGGCCGTGAGGTTGGCCTCGGTTCCGGGAATCCCGAGGTCGGCGGCGCGCTTGTCGGCCATGGCCAGCAGGCGGCGGATGCGCCCGGCGATGGCGTCCTTGGTCAGCGGCGGCGAGGACAGCTGGCCCAACTCCTCCAGCGACGCCTGCTTGTGGGCCAGCCGGAGCTGCCCGGCGGCCACCAGGTGCTCGGGCGCCTCGTCGCCGAGGATCTCCAGGGCCCGCTCCACGCGGGCGCCGGCGGCAACCGCGGCGCGGGCGCTGCGCCGCAGGTTGGCGTCGTCGAAGTTGGCCAGCCGGTTGGCGGTGGCGCGGACCTCGCGGCGCATCCGGCGCTCCTCCCAGGTCAGCACGCTGCCGTGGGCACCGAGCAGGGTCAGCAGCGCCCCGATGGAGTCGCCGTCGCGGACCACCACGCGGTCCACGCCGCGCACCTCGCGGGCCTTGGCGTGCACCTTGAGCCGGCGCGCGGCGCCCACCAGCGCCAGCGCGGCCTCGGGTCCGGGGCAGGTGACCTCCAGCGACATCGAGCGGCCCGGCTCGGTGAGGGAGCCGTGGGCCAGGAAGGCGCCGCGCCAGGCGGACTCGGCGTCGCAGGCGCCCCCGGCCACCACGTGGCGCGGCAGCCCGCGCACCGGGCGGCCGTTGTTGTCGATCAGGCCGGTCTGGCGGGCCAGGCTCTCGCCCTCCTTGATGACGCGCACGACGTAGCGGCTGCCCTTGCGCAGGCCGCTGGGCGCCAGCACGACGACCTCGGACTCATGGCCGAAGACCTCGGAGATGTCCTTGCGCAGCCGGCGCGCGGCCGAGCCGGTGTCCAACTCGGCCTCGATGACGATCCGGCCGCTGACCAGGTGCAGCCCGCCGGTGAAGCGGAGGATCGTGGAGACCTCGGCTTTGCGGCAGCACGGCTTGAGAACGGTCAGTCGGCTCAGCTCGTCCTTCACCACGCCGGTCATCGCCATGGACGCGTCCCCTCGCACACTCGGCTCCCCCGCGCACCGCCTGCCGGCCGCGCGCGTCCTTTCGTCGCAGACTACTGAACGCGGAGGAGATGGCCACGCCCCCGCCCGCGTGTCCGAAACCCCTGATCGAAACGGCGAGTCGTGATTTCCGATCCATGCCGTTCTCTGCCGATAGGCGACCGGGCCGGTGGGCGGGCCCGGGCGCCGGCGCGAGTGCCGGGCCCGGCCGGGCGCCCTCGCGTGGGTGGGATCACACGGAGGGGGCGCGCGGGCCGGGCTGCCGGGCCGGGCCGCCGGGCCGCCGGGCCGGGCGGAGGGGGCGGGCCGCTCTCAGTCGAGGGCGGACCCGCGCACGGGCAGCCCGGCGGCGCGGTAGACGGCGTCCAGCAGCGCCATGGTGTGCACGGCGTCGCGGGCGGGCGTGAGCACCGGGGCGCCCTCGCGCACGGCGGCGGCGAACGCCCGCAGCTGGGCGGTGTAGGTGGCATCGCCGGGGACGGTCTCGGTGCGCACGCCGTGCGGCGTGCGCACGCGCAGCCGGTGGAAGAGGTGCGGCATGAGGAAGTTGGCGACCCGCAGCTCGCCGTGCTCGCCCACCACGCGGGCGCCCACCGACAGCAGTTGGGCCGACCACAGCGAGGCCCGCAGCCGCCCGGAGGCGCCGGAGGGGAACGCCAGCTCGGCGGTCACCGCGCGGTCCACGGCGAGGGCGCGGCGCAGCGTGGCGGCGCGGGCGGCGACCACCTCGGGCTCCTCGCCGCCCAGCAGCCGCGCCAGGTGGGCGGCGTAGCAGCCGGTGTCCATGGCCGCGCCGCCGCCGAGGTCGTAGCGGTAGCGGATGTCGCCGGGCAGGGGCAGCGGCACGCACATGTCGACCTCCACGCGCCGCACCCGGCCCAGCTCACCGCCGCTGCCGGGGGCGGCGATGGCCGTTTGGGCGACCGTGGATGCCGGATCGTCGCGAAAGGCCCCGATTTTGTCTCACCCCGTGAGATTCAAGGCCTTGGGTGACCGGTTTGCCCGGTTTGCTCCCTGCGGCCCCACGCGGAGCGGAGAACGGCCGCGCTCGGCCTCCCCAGCCCCGGCCCGGCAGGCACCCGACGCCCCGGCCGCCTGGCCGCCGCCCGGCCCCCACTGAAAACGCCGCACTCCGCACTCCGATGCCACCTCAGACATCCGCAGCCCGAACGGATGACCGCACACCAGAGCCCGCCGCCGCCCTCGCCGCCCCCCGATGCCACCTCAGACGCCCGCAGCCCGAACCGATGACCGCACACCAGAGCCCGCCGCCGCCCTCGCCGCCCCGACGCTGCCCGAGCCATCAACCCGGCCGACCGAAACCGCCCGCCTGCGACCAACCGCCGGACTCGCCGCTGCCGTCACCGCCCTGGCCACTGCGGGGCGGTACCGGTGGGCGCTCGCCCGTACCCGAAGCGACCTGAACGGCTTTTCGGCACCGTTCCGCAACCGCGTTGCGCCACTGCGCCCTACTTCGCGGAACTCTTCCTGTCCGCGCTCCTTCTGTCGGCGCTCTTGTTGTCCCCGCTCTTCTTCTCGGGGCCCTTCTTCGCGGCGCCGCTCCGCTCCGCGCCCTTGTCGCCCCTGCCCTTGCCCTGCTCCTGCTTGCCGTTCCCCTGCTCGCCCGTCTTGCCCGACTTGCCCGTCTCCCCGGCCGTCTCCAGGAGGTAGTCGCGGAGCACCATCGCGTGGTTGCGGTCGGTGTCGTGGGCGGCGTAGAGCAGGGTCACCGGTCCCTCGGCCATGGCCTCCCGGAGGGGGCGCAGCGCCTCGGGGTTGTCCTCCAGTTCGGCGCGGTAGCGCCGCTGGAACCGGGGCCACCGCTCGGGGTCGGCGTGGAACCAGCGGCGCAGGTCGCTGCTGGGGGCGGCGTCCTTGGCCCAGTCATCGAAGTGCAGGGCCTCCTTGCTGACCCCGCGCGGCCAGAGGCGGTCCACCAGGAAGACCCGGCCGGGCGGCGGGGCCTCGTCCAGGTGGTCGCGCACCCGCCGCAGGTCGATGCGGTGCTTGCTCATACAGTGCCGATGCCCCGGTGCCCGCTCGCTAACCCGGCGTCCGGAGACCGGTGACCGGGTTGCTCCGGACCGGTGATCATCCCGTGACCAGGTGCTTCGCGCTCCTCCGAACCCGTACCCGCCGGTCGGGAACCGCCGCCCGCACCCAGCCGCGCCGTCCAGCCGGGCCGCCCGGCCACGCCCACCGCACCCCGCCCGGCCCCGACAGGCCTCCTCAGCCCCGCCCAGCCCCTGGCTAGCCCCGGAAGACCTCATCGAAAGCCGCCGCCAGCAGGTCCGGGTCGTGACGCGGCGAGCCGTCGCCGGCTGCCACGTCCTGCACGACGAGCCGGCCGCCCATCTCCTTGGCGACCTCGCCCACCCGGCTGGTGTCGCCGACGACCCCGCTGTCGGCCAGGACCACGTCGATGCCCAGGTGCGGCGCGTGCTCGGCCAGGACCTCAAGGTAGGTCTCCGGCCGGAAGTTGTCCGTCTCGCCCTTCTGCGGGGAGAGGTTGAGGGTGACCAACCGGCGCGCCTTGGTCTCCACCAGGGCGCGGGCGAGATCGGGCACCAGCAGGTGGGGCAGCACGCTGGTGAACCACGACCCCGGGCCGAAGACCACCCAGTCGGCCTCGCGGACCGCCTTCACCGCCTGCGGCGAGGCGGGCGGCTCCTCGGGGACCAGCGAGATCGAGCGCACCCGCCCCCGGGTGCTGGCGCAGGCGACCTGGCCGCGCACCGTGGTCAGGTCGTAAGGGCGGGCGGGGTCGACGCCCTCCACCTCGGCCACGATGTCCAGCGGCACCGAGGACATCGGCAGCACCCGCCCGTGGGCGCCCAGGAGCTGGCCCACCCAGTCGAGCCCGGCCACGGAGTCGCCCAGCAGCTCCCACAGCGCCACGATGAGCAGGTTGCCCACCGCGTGGCCGTGCAGCTCGCCTTCGGAGCGGAAGCGGTGCTGGATGACCTCGCTCCAGGTGTGGCCCCACTCGTCGTCGCCGCACAGCGCCGCCAGCGCCATGCGCAGGTCGCCCGGCGGCAGCACGCCCAGCTCCCGGCGCAGCCTGCCGCTGGAGCCCCCGTCGTCGGCGACGGTGACGACGGCGGTGATGTCGGTCGTGACCCGCCGCAGCGCCGAGAGCGACGCGTGGAGGCCGTGTCCGCCGCCGAGGGCGACCACCCGAGGCGGGGTGGGCTCGGCGGGGTCGTGTCTGCCCGGATCCATCGACGGCGCGGCGCTGGTCCCGCGTCTCCCGTCGTCGCTGCCGGGGCTGTTGTCTGACATGTGAGTCTGCGTACCTCGTGTCCCGATCATCGTGGACCGACCGCAGCGGCGATCGGCCGACCGCCGCGTCCATGACGCGCGGCGGCCACCGCGGATTCAGCCAATGCTAGGGCGTACCTGATCGGTACTCGTCCTGCTTCGCGGCTTTCGCACCCCGAATCGCGGCGGTCAGGGTGCCGATCCCCGTTCGCTCCGGGCGCACCGCCGCGGGGCGGGACACGCGCCCGCTCCGGCGCGTCGCGGCGGCGCTGCCGCGCAACCCGGCCACCGGGTGCGCCCGGCGCCACGGGCCGCCGCGGCCACGCGGCCCGGGGAGCCGGACGGCGGGACGGGCGGGGGGCAGCGGGACGGAACCCGGCAACACCCGCAGCCCCCGGCCCCGGTCGCGGCTCCGGCCCGAACCGGCCCAACCCGAACCCCGGAGGCCCCAACCCGGGCCGGCCCCGGTCCGGAACCCGAACGGCCCCACCCGACCCCGACCCGAGCCCGGCGGCCCGACCCGGACCCCACACCCGGCCGCCGGGTCACTCCCGCCCGACGTCGCGGTGCACCACGTGGACCTCGACCCCCTGCTCGCGCAGGCGCTCGCCGAACTGCTCGGCCATGGCCACACTGCGGTGCTTGCCGCCGGTGCAGCCGATCGCCAGGGTCATGTAGTGCTTGCCCTCGCGCTGGTAACCGGAGATGACCAGCCGCAGCACCTCGGCGTAGGAGTCGAGCATCTCCTTGGCACCGGTCTGGGCCAGCACGTACTCGCGAACGGGGGCGTCGCGGCCGTTCATGGCCCGGAGCTCGGGGACCCAGTGCGGGTTGGGCAGGAACCGGCAGTCCAGCACGAGGTCGGCGTCGACCGGCAGGCCGTGCTTGTAGCCGAAGGAGACCACGTTGGCGCGCGGCCGGGCCTCCTCGGCGTCGCCGAAGAAGCCGATCACCTTGGCCTTGAGCTGGTGCACGTTGAGCTGCGAGGTGTCGATCACGAGGTCGGCCTCGCCCCGGATGGCGCGCAGGGTCTCGCGCTCGCGGGAGATGCCGTCGGTGAGCCGGCCGTCGCCCTGTAGCGGGTGCGGGCGGCGCACGCTCTCGAAGCGGCGGACCAGGGTGTCGTCGCCCGCCTCAAGGAACACCACCCGCGCCGCGATGCCGCGTCTGCGCAGCTCCTCGACCGTGGAGAGCAGGTCCTCGGTGAAGGCCATGCTGCGGACGTCGACGACCGCCGCCACCCGCGGCACCGCGCCCTGGGTGCGTCCGGCCAGGTCGATCATCGTGGGCAGCAGCCCCGGCGGCAGGTTGTCGACGACGAACCAGTCCAGGTCCTCCAGCGCCCGCGCCGCGGTGCTGCGGCCCGCGCCCGACATTCCGGTGACGATGACGATCTCGGGCGGGAGTTCCCCGCTGAGGTCGCCGGCCGGCGTCTGGTCATCCCCCATGGTGTTGTCCGTTCCCGTCCGCCGTGCCGCGTTCGACCGTGCCGACGCCGCCCCTGTCATGGTTTCCTTCCTCGCCCGAGAGCCGCGCGTGGATGACCCCCGCCGTGGTCTTGCCGATACCGGGCACCTGCGCGATCTCCTCCTCGGTGGCCGCGGCCAGTCTCTTGACCGAGCCGAAGTGCTTGAGCAGTGCCGTGCGCCGCGCGGGCCCCAGGCCCGGGACGTCGTCCAGCGCGCTGCCGGTGAGCGCCTTGGCCCGCTTCTGCCGGTGGTAGGTGATGGCGAACCGGTGGGCCTCGTCGCGCACGCGCTGCAGGAGGTACAGGCCCTCGCCTGTGCGGGGCAGGATCACCGGGTCCTCGTCGTCGGGGAGCCACACCTCTTCCAGCCGTTTGGCGAGCCCGCACACCGCGATGTCGTCGATGCCCAGTTCGTCGAGCGCGCGCCGCGCCGCCTGCACCTGGGGCCGACCGCCGTCGACCACCACCAGGTTAGGGGGGTAGGCGAACTTGGCGGGCGCCTCGGCGGCGGGGCGCGCCGGGGCGCCGCCCGCGGCCTCGGCCCCGGCCGCGGGGCCCTCGCCGGGGCGTGCGGGGTCCGGTGCCCCGGGCGCCGCCGGACCGGCGCCGCCGGGGGCGGTGTCGCCGGGGGCGGAGCCGCCGGAACCGGCGTCGGCGCCGAGTTCGGCGCCCATGCGGTCGAGTTCGCCGGTGCGGCTGCTCTCCTCCAGGTAGCGGCTGAAGCGGCGCTTGATGACCTCGTGCATGGCCGCGACGTCGTTCTGCTCCGAGCGCCGCGCGGAGTCGCCGCCGACGCCGCCGGCCGCGCCCCGGATGCTGAACCGGCGGTACTCGGACTTGCGCGCCAGGCCGTCCTCGAACACCACCATGGACGCCACCACGTGTTCGCCCATGAGGTTGGAGATGTCGAAGCACTCGATGCGCAGCGGGGCTTCGTCAAGGCCCAGGGCGTCCTGGATCTCGCTGAGCGCGCGGCTGCGGGTGGTGAGGTCGCCGGCCCGCTGGGTCTTGTGCCGGGCCAGGGCCTGTTCGGCGTTCTTGGCGACGGTCTCCAGCAGGGCCTTCTTGTCGCCGCGCTGGGGGACCCGGAGGTCGACGGCGGCGCCGCGCCGCTCGGTGAGCCAGGCGACCACGGCGTCGCGGTCGGCCGGGGGCGCCGAGACCAGGACCTCGCGCGGGATGGCCGCGGTGTCGCCGCCCTCGGGCGAGCCGCCGCGGGGGGCGGGGGCGCCGGAAGTGTCGCCGCTACCGTAGGTCTGGGCGAGGAAGCGCTCCACGAGTTCGCCGGTGGTGACGTCCTCGACCTTGTCGACGACCCAGCCGCGCTGGCCCCGGATGCGCCCGCCGCGCACGTAGAAGACCTGCGCGGCGGCCTCCAACTGGTCCTCGGCGATGGCGATGACGTCGCAGTCGGTGGAGTCGCCCAGCACCACGGCCTGCTTCTCCAGCGCGGTGCGCAGCGCCTGGATGTCGTCGCGGATGCGGGCGGCGCGCTCGTACTCCTGCTCGGCGGCGGCCTCGCGCATGCTCTGCTCCAGGCGGCGGATGAACCGGCTGGTGTCGCCGGCCATGAAGGAGCAGAAGTCCTCGGCCAGGTGGCGGTGCTCCTCGGGGTCGACGCGGCCCACGCACGGGGCGGCGCACTTGCCGATGTAGCCCAGCAGGCAGGGCCGCCCGCTGTTGCGGGCGCTGCGGAACACCCCGGCCGAGCAGGTGCGCACCGGGAAGACCCGCAGCAGGAGGTCGACGGTCTCGCGGATGGCCCAGGCGTGGCCGTAGGGGCCGAAGTAGCGCACCCCCTTGCGCTTGGCGCCGCGCATGACCTGCACGCGCGGGAACTCCTCGTCCATGGTGACGGCGAGGTAGGGGTAGCTCTTGTCGTCGCGGTACTTGACGTTGAAGCGGGGGTCGTACTCCTTGATCCAGGAGTACTCCAACTGCAGGGCCTCGACCTCGGTGCCGACGACGGTCCAGTCGACGTCGGCGGCGGTGGAGACCATGGACTGGGTGCGCGGGTGCAGCCCGGCGAAGTCCTGGAAGTAGGAGGACAGGCGAGCGCGGAGGTTCTTGGCCTTGCCCACGTAGATGACCCGGCCGTGGGAGTCGCGGAAGCGGTACACACCGGGTGAGGTGGGGATCGATCCAGGGCGGGGCCGGAGGTGGGATTGCGCTGCCATGGCTCCATTGTGGTGGGCGGCGGGGGTGCTCGGCCACTCGTCGGGCCGCCTGGGGAAAACCCGGCCGGGCCGCCAGGACCGGGCGCCGCCGCGGCGGCCGCGGCCGGTGCGGCCGTTGGTCCCCGGCGCGCCGGACCGCCGCCGTCTAAGCTGGATCGCGGTTCCACGCGATCCCGCCGCGTGCGCAGTCTCATGTTCCGAATGTCACGATTCAGCATACACATGCCCTAGGTTAGGCGGGTATCGACCGAATTTCCCTAGAGCGAAGGGGACAGTTTCCGTGGATGTCGCACAGTGGATCGGGCTCGGCGTGGCCGTCCTGGTCTCCGTGCTCGTGGTCACGGTGGCGCACTGGCTGCTCACCCACCAGCTCTCCAAGGTCTCACCCCTGGCCGGCCCGCTGGTGAGGCACTGCCGCTACTCCGCCTACGCGGCCGCGGCGGTCATCGGAGTCAACGTCGCCCTGCCCACGCGGCGCGAGATGGAGGACCGCTCCCTCTTCCCCGTCATCGACCACGCCATGACGATCCTGCTGATCGCCACCCTGACGTGGTTCGCCCTCGGTATCGCCTACGCCATCACCGACACCGTCCTGGACCGGCTCGCGGTCAAGAACGCCGACGACGACCACCGCTCGCGGCGCCTGCAGACCCAGGTCCGGCTGCTGCGGCGGGTGGCCGCCACCGTCATCGGCATCCTGGCCGTCGCCGCGATCCTGTTCACGTTCCCCGCCGTGCAGGGCCTGGGCGCCGGGCTCCTCGCCTCGGCCGGCCTGCTGTCGGTCGTCGCCGGTATCGCCGCGCAGTCCACCCTGGGCAACGTGTTCGCCGGCCTCCAATTGGCCTTCAGCGACGCCCTGCGCCTCAACGACATCGTCGTCTTCCAGGGCGAGTGGGGTCGGGTCGAGGAGCTGAGCCTGACCACCGTCACCCTGCGGATGTGGGACGAGCGCCGCCTGGTCGTGCCCGTCTCCCACTTCACGACCAACCCCTTCGAGAACTGGACCAAGCAGGGCGCCTCCATCACCGGCTGGGTGATGCTGCAGGTCGACTGGGCCGTGCCGATCGACAAGATCCGCGAGGAGGTCGGCGAGTACGTCTCCCACCACCCCCTGTGGGACGGCCGCCGCTGGTCGCTGCAGGCCACCGACATCCTGGAGGGCGGCCTGGTGCAGCTGCGCGCGGTGGTCACCACCGCCGACTCCGACGCCCGCTGGGACCTGTGCTGCGACCTGCGCGAGCACCTGATCACCTACATCAACGAGAACTTCCCCGAAGCGCTCCCCCGCCGCCGCACCGAGTTCATCATGCCCGGCGACGAGGAACTGCCCTTCGCCGCGGTCTACACGGAGTCGGCCTACCGCTCCCGCACCGGCCGCGACGGCCACCGCGCGGGCTCCCCCGGCCCCGACGGCGCGCTGGCCGTCAAGGGGTCGAGCGGTTCGGAGACCGACACCCGCCCGGCCGAGGACGGCTCCGACGGCGAGTAGGGCCGGGTGCTCCGGGCGGCGCGGGCGGACCCCGCGGCGCCGCCCGGATCAGCGCGCGGGGGCGTCCTCGTCCAGCGTGATCTCGCCGTTGGCCACCGTGATCGGCAGCTCCCGCAGCGCCTCCACGGCCGGGCCCTTCAGCACGTCGCCGGTGGAGACGTCGAACTCGCTGCCGTGGCACAGGCAGTGGATGGTGCGCTCGACCTCCTGGATCGTGCATCCCGCGTGCGTGCACACGGCGCTGAACGCCTTGAAGTCGCCCTCGGCGGGCTGGGTCAGGACCATCTTGCCGTCGATGACGATCGTGCCACCGCCCACCGGGACCTCGTCGGTGCGGGCGATGACCGTGCCGCGCAGCCGCTCCCAGGGCGCGGGCCCGTCCTGGGGCGAGCCGCAGGCGCTCACGCCGAGCGCGGCCGCCCCCGCGACCCCCGCCGCCCCGAACAACCGCCGCCGGCTCATCCCGCAGGCACTTCCTGCGCACATGGCGCGGCCCCCCTTCAGCACGACCCTGGATTACTACGCACTGTAGTACCTGTGCGGGGGTGCATCGTCCGCGGGGCGGGGTGCGCGGGCGCTCAGTCCGTGCGGACGACCACCGTGGCGGCGATCTTGTCGTGCAGGCCCTGCCGGTTGGGCCGGTCCCACAGCGGCCACAGGTAGCAGGCCAGGATCACCCCGACGCCCACGGTGATGGTCCAGCCGGTGCTGTAGGACACCAGCGTGGGCAGGTTCAGCACGGAGGCGCGGGCGATCATCGACAGCACCGGGATGGGGCCGGGCCGCCCCGCGCCGCGCACCGGGGCGACCTCCAGCCCCATCAGGTGCATGCCCAGGGTGCGGCGCCACCGCTTCACGCAGACGGTCTCGTAGACGACCGACAGCACGAACGTGACGATGCCGTAGACGATCGAGAAGCTGGTCTCGGAGAACCCGCCGCTCAGCGCCTGGGCGCCCGCGAAGGTCAGCGACACGATGAACCCGAGGACCGCGATGGGCAGGGTCACCGCGACGCCGTCGATGACGCGGGCCCACACGCGCCGCCACCAGTCGGCGAGCGGGCGCCGCCCCGAGGGGTCGGCCGCCGGCCCCGCACCGCCCGGCACGGGGCGGTAGGGCGGCAGGGGCTCGTGCGGGAGCGGGACGGCGGCGGGGCCCTCGGCCGCCGGGTAGCGCGGCGGGGCGGCCGCCGGGCCGTCGGGGCCCGGGTAGGGCGGCGGAGCCGCGGCGTGGGGCAGCGGACCGTCGGGGCCCGGGTAGGGCGGTACGTGCCCGCTGGGGGCACCGGCGCCGCCGGCGTGCGGCGCGCTGCGGGGGGACCCGGCCGCGCCGTCATAGGGCGGGGGGTAGCTCATCGGGTCCGGACCTCCTCGGCGACTGCGGTGATCGAGAGTGTCGATTGGTATCGGGGGGTACTGGCGCAGTCCGACCCTACCGCCCGGCCGCCCGGCCCGGACCGGGCGCCGCGCGGCCGGTCCCGCCGCTCACCACGGCGGTTCCGGCGGCCTTGTCCTGCAGGCCGCGGTGGCGCGGGCGGTCGACCAGGGAGGACACGACCGCGTAGACCGACACCACCAGGCCCAGGAAGCTGACCACCGGGACGAAGTTGAGCAGCACCGACACGTACAGGATGGAGGAGCGCTTGAGCACGGCCACCGCGCCCGCGCGCGGCGCGCCCACCACCGGCTCGGCCTCGACCACGCGCAGCCGCAGCAGCAGCTTGCCCGGGGTGGCGCCGTAGACGGCGGTGAAGGCGGCCTCGTAGCCCAGGTAGAGCGCGAACAGCCCCACCGACAGCAGCAGGGTGGGCAGGACGTCCATGCGCAGGGGGTCGTCGGCGCCGGGCACGGTGCTGACCACCGCGGCGGTGACGAGCATGCCGATGGCGCCCAGGACGATTACGTCGACCAGCCGGGCCAGGATGCGGCGGCCGAGTGCGGCCGGCCGTTCGGCGGGGGTGTCCTGGCTCATGGTCGCTGTGCTCCTTTGCTGTCGGCGCGGCGGCCGGGGCGCCGCCGCGCCCGCCGCTAGACGATCTGGGCGAGGAAGTGCCCGGTGTAGGACTCCTCGACCTTGGCGACCTCCTCGGGGGTGCCGGTGGCCACCACGGTGCCGCCGCGCGATCCCCCCTCGGGGCCCATGTCGATGATGTAGTCGGCGGTCTTGATCACGTCGAGGTTGTGCTCGATGACGATGACCGTGTTGCCGCTGTCGGCAAGGCGGTTGAGCACGCCCAGCAGCTTGCGGATGTCCTCGAAGTGCAGGCCGGTGGTGGGCTCGTCCAACACGTAGACGGTACGCCCCGTGGAGCGGCGCTGGAGTTCGGCCGCGAGCTTCACCCGCTGGGCCTCGCCACCGGAGAGGGTGGTGGCGGGCTGGCCCAGCCGCACGTAGCCCAGGCCGACGTCGTTGAGGGTCTGCATGTGCCGGCGGATCGCGGAGATGGGCTCGAAGAAGTCCAGCGCCTCCTCGATCGGCATGTCGAGCACGTCGGCGATGGTCTTGCCCTTGTAGTGGACGTCGAGGGTCTCGCGGTTGTAGCGGGCGCCGTGGCAGACCTCGCAGGGCACGTAGACGTCGGGCAGGAACTGCATCTCGATCTTGATCGTGCCGTCGCCGGCGCACGCCTCGCACCGGCCGCCCTTGATGTTGAACGAGAAGCGGCCCGGCTGGTAGCCGCGCATCTTGGCCTCGGTGGTCTGCGCGAAGAGCTTGCGGATGTGGTCGAAGACCCCGGAGTAGGTGGCCGGGTTGGAGCGCGGGGTGCGGCCGATGGGGCTCTGGTCGACGTGCACGACCTTGTCGACCTGGTTGAGGCCGTTGACGCGGGTGTGGCGGCCGGGCACCGAGCGCGCGCCGTTCAACTCCTTGGCCAGCGCCTTGTACAGGATCTCGTTGACCAGGGTGGACTTGCCCGAGCCCGAGACGCCGGTGACGGCGGTGAACACGCCCAGGGGGAACGCGACGTCGATGTTCTTGAGGTTGTTCTCGCGGGCGCCCTTGACCACGAGTTCGCGGCCCTTGGCGCGCGGCCGGCGGACCTCGGGGACCTCGATGCGGCGGCGCCCGGTGAGGTAGTCGCCGGTCATCGAGGTGGTGCTGTTGAGGAGGTCGTTGACGGTGCCCGAGACGACGACCTCGCCGCCGTGCTCGCCGGCGCCGGGACCGATGTCGACCACCCAGTCGGCGGCGCGGATGGTGTCCTCGTCGTGCTCGACCACGATGAGGGTGTTGCCGATGTCGCGCAGCCGCTGGAGGGTCTCCAGCAGCCGGAAGTTGTCACGCTGGTGCAGGCCGATGGAGGGCTCGTCCAGGACGTAGAGGACGCCCACCAGGCCCGACCCGATCTGGGTGGCCAGGCGGATGCGCTGGGCCTCGCCGCCCGACAGGGAGCCGGCGGACCGCTCCAGGGAGAGGTAGTCCAGGCCGACGTCGAGCAGGAACCCGAGCCGGGCGTTGATCTCCTTGAGCACCTGGGCGGCGATGACCTGCTCGCGCTCGCTCAGCTTGAGGTCGCGCAGGAAGGCGGCGCACTCGCTGAGCGGCAGGGCGCTGACGTCGGCGATGGAGGAGCCGCCCACGGTCACGGCCAGCACCACCGGCTTGAGGCGGCGGCCCTGGCAGCTGGGGCAGGGCACGGTGCGCATGAAGCCTTCGAGGCGCTCGCGCCCGGAGTCGCTCTCGCTCTCGGAGTGGCGGCGCTTCACCCAGGGGATGACGCCCTCGAAGTTGGTGTAGTAGGAGCGGGTGCGGCCGTAGCGGTTGCGGTAGCGCACGTGCACCTGGGTGTCGTGGCCCTCCAGCAGGGCCTTGCGGGCGGCCTTGGGCAGCCGCTCCCAGGGGGTGTCCATGTCGAAGCCGATGGCGTCGCCCACGGCCTGGATGAGGCGGCCGAAGTACTCCAGGGCGTGCCCGCCCGACCACACCGCGATGGCGCCCTCGTTGAGGGTCTTGGCGGGGTCGGGGACCAGGAGTTCGGGGTCGACCTCCATGCGGGTGCCCAGGCCGGCGCAGTCGGGGCAGGCGCCGTAGGGCGAGTTGAAGGAGAAGGACCGCGGCTCCAGCTCCTCGAAGGAGAGGTCGTCGTAGGGGCAGTAGAGGTGCTCGGAGAACACCTTCTCGCGCTCGGGGTTGTCCTCGGGCTCGTCGACGAAGTCGAGCACGATGGTGCCGCCGGCCAGCTGCAGCGCGGTCTCGACGGAGTCGGTGAGCCGCTTCTGGGCGGACCCCTTGACGGTGAGCCGGTCGACCACGACGGAGATGTCGTGCTTCTCGTACTTCTTGAGCGCGGGGGCCTCGTCGAGGCGGACAAGGGTGCCGTCGACCATGGCGCGGGTGAAGCCCTTGGTCTGGAGGTCCTTGAACAGCTCGGTGTACTCGCCCTTGCGGCCGCGCACCACCGGCGCCAGCACCTGGAAGCGGGTGCCCTCGGGGAGCTCCAGGACGCGGTCGACGATCTGCTGGGGGGTCTGGCGGGCGATCTCACGCCCGCACTCGGGGCAGTGCGGCACGCCGATGCGCGCCCACAGCAGGCGCAGGTAGTCGTAGACCTCGGTGATGGTGCCGACGGTGGAGCGGGGGTTGCGGCTGGTGGACTTCTGGTCGATGGAGACCGCCGGGGACAGGCCCTCGATGAAGTCGACGTCGGGCTTGTCCATCTGGCCGAGGAACTGCCGGGCGTAGGCCGACAGCGACTCCACGTAGCGGCGCTGGCCCTCGGCGAAGATGGTGTCGAAGGCCAGGGAGGACTTGCCCGATCCCGACAGCCCCGTGAACACGATCATGGAGTCGCGCGGCAGGTCGAGCTTGACGTCCTTGAGGTTGTGCTCCCGGGCGCCCCGGATCACCAGCTCTTCGGCCATGTGGTTCATCAGCCCTTTCGGGATCGGCTCGCGCGTTCGGCGGCGGGCGGAGGGCCCGGCGCGAGGTTGGCGCGGTGGCATGGGGCAGACCGAGGACGATGGCTCGGTGCCGACCGCGGCGCGGGTCCGGACCTGTCAACGGTAACGAACCGGCCGAGGAGAAACTTCCGCCCCAGGCAGCGCCGCCCCCGGCCCTGGGGCCGGGGGCAACCACTATAGACGAACAGCCGTTCGAGTGCGGGTCACTCGCCGGAACCGCCGCGGACACCGCTTCCGGTGGGCTCGGGCTCCTTGCCCGGCTTCGAACGGGACTGGAACAGGCTGGCCACGACGGTGATGGTCATCACGCCGCAGATGACGCCCAGCGACAGGCCCGTGCTGATCTCGGGCACGGGCACGTGGTTCTCGTGCAGGGCGTGCAGGATCATCTTGATGCCGATGAACACCATGATGGCGGCCAGGCCCCAGCTGATGTAGGCCAGGCGGTCCATCAGGCCGGCCAGCAGGAAGTACAGCTGGCGCAGGCCCAGGAGCGCGAACGCGTTGGCGGTGAACACCAGGTAGGGGTCCTGGGTGAGGCCGAAGATGGCCGGGATGCTGTCGATCGCGAAGATGAGGTCGGTCATGCCGATGGCGACGATGACCATCAGCATCGGGGTGACGTGGCGGCGGCCGTCGAGCTTCACCATCAGCTTGGCGCCGTGGTAGTCGTCGGTCACCGGCCAGATCTTGCGGACCATCCGGACGGCGAAGCTGTCGGTGTAGTCCTTGTCCTCTTCGTCCTGCTTGACGTGGTCGCGGACGATCTTGATCGCCGTGAAGATCAGCAGCGCGCCGAAGGCGTAGAACACCTCGCTGAAGGCGTTGATGGCCTGGGCGCCGATGGCGATGAAGATACCGCGCATGATCAGCGCGATGACGATGCCGACCAGCAGGACCTCGTGCTGGTACTTCCGTGGCACCGCGAAGCTGCTCATGATCAGGTAGAACACGAACAGGTTGTCGACGCTGAGGCTCTTCTCGGTGATGAACCCGGCGAAGTACTCGCCGGCCAAGGTGCCGCCGCCGACATACCAGATGCCGAACCCGAACAGGATCGCGATGCCGATGTAGAAGGCAGCCCACCAGGCCGCCTGCTTCATGCCGAACTCGCGGGGACCGGACTTCTTACTCCAGGGGTGGTCGACGATGGCGAGATCGATTACCAGGATGGCAATCATGCCACCGATTGTGACCAGCCACACCCACAGGGGAACATCCACAGGCTACTCCTCCGGTTCCCATGCCCAAGCGCCGCTGCTGTGGACACACTCAAAGACCGGAGGTCTTTCCCGCCCGTCCGGCAGCCCCGTGTGAGACAGCCGTTAGGACCGACGGCACCGGGTCCGCGCCCGTGCGGACCGTGATGACGACACCGTCGCGTAAGGGATACTCCCCTCACCGCGTACCGCAGGACCCAACGCGTCGCGTTTGAAAATGGTTCCTCGGTCTCCTGTCATGATGCCATCCAAGGTCGTGTCGTGGAACCGTGCTTTGTGCCAGACCAACGTGGCGCACGTCGCATCGGCGTCCCGGACCATCGTGCGGTGAAGCGGGGACGGCCGCCCCCGCCGCGCAGGGTCGCGTAGACGCCGAGTACCTGGTCAAGGACGTCGTCCTCGGTGGGCAGGTGGGCCGCCGCGCGCGCCGCGCGGGTGCGCAGCCGGGCCGCCAGGTCGGGGTCGTCCAGCACCCCGCCCACCGCGCGGGCCAGCGCGTCGGGGTCCTCGGGGGCCACCAGCAGCGCGGACTCGGCGTAGCGGTCGGGGATTCCCCCCACGCAGGTGGCCACCACCGGGAGCTGGGCGCGCAGCGCCTCCATGACCACCAGCGAGGGGCCCTCCCAGCGGCTGGGCAGCACGAACACGTCGGCCGCGGCCAGCAGGTCGGCGACGTCGGCGCGGTGGCCCAGCAGCCGCACCGGCAGTCCGCGCTCGCGGACGGCGGCCTCGGCGCGGGCGCGCAGCGGGCCCTCCCCGGCGACCGCGATGACCGGGCGCGGGGTGCGCGCGCAGATGGCGGGGGCGGCGCGCAGCAGCACGTCGATCCCCTTCTGCGCGGCCAGGCGCGCCACCACCAGCACCAGCGGCCCCTCCCCCGCACCGAGTTCGGCACGCACCAGGTGGGGCGGGCGCCGCAGGGCGGCCAGCGGGGGCGCGGCCACCACGGCCGGGCGCACCCGGCGGGCACCGCCGCGGCGCATGCGCGCCTCCAGGTCGCCGGAGACGGCCAGGACCGCCTCGGCGCGGCGCGCCACCACGCGCTCCAGCACCGGGAACACCAGGCCGGCCGGACCCCGCAGCCGCGGCGGGGCGTTGTGCACGGTCACCGCGAGCGGCGCGGCTCCGGCCAGGGCGCACAGGGCGCCCGCGCGCACGCCGTGGGCGTGCACGACGTCCGCCTTGGCGCACAGCGCGCTGAGGCGCGCGAGCGCGGCGGTGTCGTGGAGCGGACGGGGGGTCCCCCCGATGTCGACCGCCGCGAAGCGGGCGCCGACGGCGGTGAAGCCGAACCGCTCCTCCGTGCCCGCCGGCCCGAGGACCGCCACCCGGTGGCCCCGGGCGGCGAGCCCCTCCGCCAGTGCCCGCACGTGATTGCCCACGCCTCCGCTACTGACCCCGATCACCAATGCGATGCGCATCCGCTCCGCCCTTCCCCTCCGCGTCGCGGCACCCCGCCGCCCGGATCCGGCGTCGTGCCTGGTCATGACCCCTGCATCCGCCCGGACCGGTACCGGAACCGGACGGAATCCACCGCGGCGCGCCCGGGCCGCGGTCGGCGCCGAGGGCCCGCCGGGGCGTCCGGGCGCCGTGGTCGGGTCCCCTGCCCGGGTCGCCGCGAGCCCACCCGGAGCCCGGGCCCGGCGCGGTCGGCGCGCCGCCGGGGCGGCCGGCCTGGGTGCCCGCCGCCCCGGCGGACCGGGCGGGTGCAGGGCCGCCGCGCCCCCGCGCTCACGGAGCGCCGCCGAGGTGGCCGCCGTGCTCGGGCGGGGCGGGGCGCGCGCGGCGCAGCCGGGCCAGGGCGGCGCGGGCCGAGGCCGGGTCCAGTGCCGACGCCGCCACGGCGAAGACCGCCGACGACACGGCGGCGGCCAGGAGGGCGCCGCCGGCCTCGGCGGCCGCGCCCCCGCCGTCGACCAGGGCGGCGGCGCCACCGCCCGCCACCGCGCCCAGGCAGCCGCCCACCACGGCGGCGGCCAGGGCGCGGCCCACCCCGGCCAGAGCCGCGCGGCCGTGGACGGCGAGGGTGGCGGCCACCAGCAGCACGGCGGCCAGGGTCAGCCCGGCGGAGGCGCTCGCGCCCAGCGCCGCGACCGTCCAGGCAGGCGGCACGATGGCGACCAGCACCGCGCCGCAGACCGCGACCCCCACCCACCCGGTGACCTGGGCCGCCGCGGCGGCGCGGCCGTGGTGGGAGGCGTACAGCGCCCGGCTGAGCAGGGCGCCCAGGCCGAACCCGAGCACGCCGGGGGCGTAGGCGACCAGCGCCCGGTGCAGGCCCTGGGGGTCGTGCTGGGCGAACACGGCGGCCACCGGCGCGGCCGCGCCCGCGAGCGCGGCGGCGAGCAGTCCGGCGGCCATCACCAGCGCCCGCGCGCTGCCCGCCAGCGTGGCGGCGAAGCCGTCGCGGTCGCCCTCGCCGTGGCGGACCGACAGAGCGGTGAACGCGCTGGTGGCGATGGGCACCGCCACGATCCCGTAGGGAAGCGTGAAGAGGGTCCAGGCGTAGGTCTGCAGGACCGCCGCTCCCCCGCCGCCCCGGTTGGCCAGGGCGAGGTTGACCAGCAGCACGACCTGCATGGCGGCCGGGGGCAGCAGCGCGGCGGCCGCCAGCGCGCGGGCGCGGCGGCCGGTGCCCGGCGGGAACGTCAGGCGGGGGCGCAGCCGCAGGCGCAGGCGGCGGGCGGGCACCAGCGCGGTGAGCAGGAGCGCGGCGACCCCGGCGGTGGTGCCCGCCGACAGCGCCAGTTCGGCGGGCACGGGCAGCCCGGCGGGGTCGTCGCGGTGGGGTCCGGCCAGCGGCACGAACGCGATGTAGGCGGCGATCACGACGACGCTGGAGACCAGCGGCGCCAGCGCGGGGGCGAGGAAGCGGCGGTGTGCCTGCAGGATGCCGTAGAGCACGGCGGCCAGGCCGTAGAGCAGCACCTGGGGCGCGAAGACGAGGAGGAACCGCGCGGACAGGGCCAGCAGGGCCGCCCGGTCGCATCCGGCGGCGGGCCCGAGCAGCACCGACATGGCGGGCACCGCGAGCGCGGCGGTCGCCGCGCTCAGCGGCACGGCCGCGACGGCCACCCACGTCAGCAGGGCCGAGGCGGTGTGCTCGACGTGCTCGCGCTCGCCCCGGGCGGCGGCCGAGGCGAGCACCGGCACCACCATCCCGGCCACGGCGCCGCCGATGACGGTCTCGAACAGGACGGTGGGGAGCTGGTTGGCGGTGACGTAGGCGGTCCCCAGGCAGGTGTCGCCCACGGTCTGGGAGAACACCAGCGTCCGCCCGAACCCGGCGAGCCGGGCCAGCGCCGTGGCCCCGGCGATGACCACCGCCGCCCCGGCCACCCCCGCACCCAGCCGCAGCGGAGTCACCGCTCCCCCGGCCCGACCCGACCCGCCAACCGCGCGTCCGCGCGCGCGAGGGGGTGGCCCCCGGTGGGGTGGACGCCGGTGCGGACCTGGCCCGCGGTCCCCGCGCACGCGGGGATGGTCCCCAGCGGAGCACGCGTGGCCGCTCGGGCCGGGGATGCGCCCCGCACGCGCGCGGGGAGCGCTCCGGTGCCTCCCCCGCCCTGGTCTTCGGCGCACGGTCTCCCCGCACGCGCGGCGAGCACCGCTCGGACACGGCCCGCGCGGCCGGCCCATCCCCGCGCGTGCGGGAAGCACAGGGCACCGTCGACCTCCGGCATCGGCGTTCGAGGCCCCTGCCAGCGCGCGCGGGGCGCGGGTGCCAGTGCGGAGCCGCCGGCCGGGTGCGTCGACACCCCCGCGCCGCGCCCGTGTTCGGGGCGCTGCGGCGGGTCGGCGGAGGGTAGCGTGCCCGGTGGCCTGGGGCCGCGCGGGCGGGCCGCGGCGGCGGCGCCGGGTGGGCCGGGTGAAGGGGCCCGGGGTGGACAGGTCATGGGCGACCTCTAGTGGTGGGGTTCGCGGGCGCCCCGCTGGCGGGGGACGGTGGGGCGGCGGGCGGGCTGCGGGGTGGGACGCGGCATGGGGGCGGTGGCGGCGACCGGGCCCGGAGGGTCGGCGGGACGGCGGCCGAGGTGGTCGAGGCGGCGCAGGGCCGGGGTGGCCTCGATGACCTCGGTGAAGCTGACGAACTCCGCCGCCAGGGTCAGCCCGGCGACCGCGCCCAGCGCCGCCAGGCGCGCCGGACGGGGCAGCGACGCGGCGGCGGCCGCGCCCAGGGCGGCGCCCAGGGCGTTGGCGCCGCAGTCGCCGAGCATCGCGCGCTCGGCCAGGTCCTCGGGCAGCAGCGCGGCGGCGGCCCCGGCCACCGCCCCCGCCAGGCCCGGGGCCGGACCGGCCAGGGCGGGCGCGGCTACCGCCAGCGCGGCCTTGGCCGCCCGGCCCGGTCGCAGATCGAGCAGGTTGCACAGGTTGGCGGTGGCGGCGATCAGCGCACCGTCGAGCAGGAGGTCGCCGGGGCGGCGCCGGCCCGAAAGCGCCGCGGCGGCCACGCCGGTGGCGCCGATCCCGGCGACCTTGACGGTGCCGGTGGTGAGGCGGCCCCGGGTGAGCGCGCCGAGGTGGCCGGCGAACCCGCGCGCGGTCGGCTCACCGGCGAGGTCGTCGTAGGCGCCGAAGACGGCCCCGCCCGCGGCGGCCATGACCGCGGCGGCGCGCAAACGCCGGGGCGTGCGGGGCGCCAGCGCGGCGCCGGCGCACAGCCCGAAGGCCAGGGCGGGGCCTTCGAGCAGGGTGACCTCGGCCCCTCGGTGGTTGGTCCGCGCCCACACGTCGCGCGACCGCTGCCGGGTGTGGAAGACGTCCTCGACCCGGCCCGCCTGGCGCGGGCTGACGAGCAGCCGGTAGGCGGTGCGGGCCGCTGCCGCGCCCAGCGCGGCGGAGGCCGCCCCGCCGCCCAGCCGCGCGAGGGCGGCGGGTGATCCGGGGGCCGCGGGCCTGCGGTGCGCGCGCCGGACGGCTGCGATGCCGCGCGGACGGGGCGCGGCGGGAGCCCACGCGGGCGGGAGCACGGCCATGGCGCGGTGTCCTTCCTGGCGGGTCGGCTGTCCGGTGAGCGGGCTATCCGGTGGGGTGGTCGCGGTCGGGGCGGGGCCGGGGCGCGGCCTTGCGGTCCTGGGCGGGGTCGGCCTCGTCGGTGGGCTCCGCCTCCTCCTCGGCGCGCGGCGCGGGCAGGGGGTCGGGCAGGAAGCCGTCGGTGCCCTCGGCGGTGCCGTAGGCGCCGGTGCGGCCCTGGGCGGCGGCGGCCACCACGAGCGCGGCGGCGACGTCGCCGGAGGCGCGGCCGGCGGAGTCGACGGTGCTGTAGGGCACCTGCTCGGCGCGGGCGCGGCCGACGAGTCCGCCGGGTCCGACCGAGGTGGTGCCGCCCACCAGCACGGCGGCCTCGGCGGCCTCGTGCAGGCCGCCCGCCACGGCGAGCATGATGTCGTTGCCGGTGGGCGCGTCGGTGCCGCCGGGTGCGGTGGAGGACGCGGCGGTGGCGGTGTCGGCGGCGAACGGTTCAGAGGGCGCCAGGACCACGGCGATGCGGGCGGCCTGGGCGGGTTCGCCGTGCACGGTCACCAGCCCGCCCTCGGCGAACGCGGCCAGCGCGGCCTCGGCGTCGAAGGCGGTGGTGTCCTTGCCGTCGGGGTCCTCGGTGCCGGTGACCTCGGGCACCAGGACGGCGTGGGCCAGCAGGGAGCCCGCGCGGGTGTGGGCGGCGCCTTCAGGCAGGTCGGCCCCTGCGGCGAGCTGGTCGGTGAGTTCGCCGACGAAGGCGGACTGGTCGGGGTCGAGGTAGGCGTCGGTGAGGACGACGCGGCCGGCGACCTCGCCGCCGGCCTGCTCGATGCGTTCGACCACGCCCGAGCGGAGGTCCTCGTGCACGCCGGGGGCCTCCACGACGGCCACGCCGACGCCGCTGAGGCGGTCGCGCAGCGCGTCCTCGGCGGTGGCGTCGGCGAGCTGGTCGACGCCGGTGCCGTAGCGCTCGGTGACGTCCTTCTCCGAGCGGAGCCGGTCGGACTCCTCGCGCAGTGCCGAGGTCTCGTCCTTGAGGGCGTTGAGCAGCGGGTCCTGGAGCATGGTGGTGCCCAGGACGATGCCCACGGCCAGCGCCAGGAAGACGGCGACGATGGACACCAGGTGGTAGCGGAAGTCGATCACGTCAGCAGTCCCGTGAACCAGTAGAGGAACGCGTCCCAGCGCGCGGCGATGGACGTGCGGTAGACGACGCCGGCCGGTGAGCTGTAGGCGGCCACGACGACGGTGAGCAGGGAGGCCGCCACCAGGAGCAGCAGCGCCCAGGGCGAGATGCGGTTGCGGTAGAGGCGGCTGACGCCCTTGGCGTCGACGAGCTTGCCGCCCACCCGCAGCCGGGTGAGGAAGGTGCTGGCCATGCCGGCGCGGCCCTTGTCGAGGAACTCCTCCAGGGTGGCGTGGGTGCCCACCGCGGCGATCAGCTCGGCGCCGGAGTCGTCGGCGAGCATCATGGCGACGTCCTCGCTGGTGCCGGCGGCGGGGAAGACGACGGCGTCGTGGCCGAGGTCGTGCACCCGCTTGAGGCCGGGCGCGCGGCCGTCGCGGTAGGCGTGCACGACGAGTTCGGCGCCGCAGGTGAGGGCGTGGTCGGAGACGGAGTCGAAGTCGCCGACGATGATGTCGGGGCGGTAGCCGGCCTCCAGCAGGGCGTCGGCGCCGCCGTCGACCCCCATGAGCACGGGCCGGTACTCGCGGATGTAGGAGCGCAGCGCGGCGAGGTCCTCGCGGTAGTGGTAGCCGCGCACGACGATGAGGACGTGGCGGCCCTCGATGCGGGTGGCGATCTCGGGCACGCCCACACCGTCGAGGAGGAGTTCGCGTTCGCGCCGCAGGTACTCCATGGTGTTGGCGGCGAACGCCTCCAGCTGCACCGACAGCCCGGCCCGCGCCTGGGCCATGGCGGCGTCGACGGCGGCGGAGTCCTGCACCACGCCCTTGGCCAGCGGGGTGTCGCCCCGGTAGAGGACGCCGCCCTCCAGCCGCAGGACCTCGCCCTCGCGGACGCGGGCGAAGACCTCGGGGCCGACCTGGTCGACCACGGGGATACCGGCCTCGACCAGGAGGCGGGGACCGAGGTTGGGGTAGCGCCCGCTGATGCCCTTGGCGGCGTTGACGACGGCCGCCGCGCCGCGTTCGACCAGGGCCTCGGCGCTGACGCGGTCGAGGTCGACGTGGTCGATGACGGCGATGTCGCCGGGGCGCAGCCGTTTGGTGAGGTCCTTGGTGCGGCGGTCGCAGCGTACGGGCGCGGTGACGCCGGAGGCGGTGCCGCCGCGCGGACGGCGCGCGCGGACCAGCCGCGCGCCGATCGCTTCGGGGACCTTCATCGCTCGCACCGTCCCAGGCCTGCGCCGTTGGAGTGACAGGAGCGTTACACAGTGTGATCGCAACAGGGCGCACGAGCCCCCGTGCCACACACCGTGTGCCGCATTCGCCACCCTAGGCGCTGAAGTGCTCACCGTGCGCGCACGACACCAGAGTTGTGGACAACCGGGGCGCAACCGCCCGCCCGCGCCGCGGCGGCCCCGGCCGGGCCTGGGGGGACGCGGGGGGCGGACGGTCAGTCGCCGCGGTCGGCGGCGGCGATGGTCAGCAGCTCCTCGGCGTGGGCGCGGCCCAGCTCGGAGTCCTCCAGCCCGGCCAGCATGCGCGACAGCTCGCGGGTGCGGCCGTCGCGGTCCAGGCGGGTCACGCCGCTCTCGGTGACGGTGCCGTCGTTGGACTTCTCGACCACCAGGTGGGCGTCGGCGAAGGCGGCCACCTGGGGCAGGTGGGTGACGACGATGACCTGGGCGCGGCGCGCCAGCCGGGCCAGCCGGCGGCCGATCTCGACGGCGGCCTTGCCGCCGACGCCGGCGTCGACCTCGTCGAAGACGAACGTGGGCACGGGGTCGGCCCCGGCGAAGACGACCTCGATGGCGAGCATGACGCGGGACAGCTCGCCGCCGGAGGCGCCCTTGTGCAGCGGCAGCGGCGGTGCGCTGGGGTGCGGCGCGAGCAGCACCTCGACGTCGTCGCGCCCGTGCGGGCCGAACTCGGTCCCGGTGGTGATCCGGACGCTGACGCGGGCGTGCGGCATGGCCAGCGCGGTCAGCTCCTCGGTGACGGCGGCGCCGAAGGCGTCGGCGGCCTCGGTGCGCACGGCCGTGAGGGTGTCGGCCAGCTCGGCGAGCCGGGCGCCGAGTTCGGCCTCCTCGGCGCGCAGCGCGTCGATGCGGTCGTCGTCGCCCTCCAGCTCGGCCAGCCGCTTGGCGGCGTCCTCGGCCCAGGCCAGGACGTCGTCGGTGGTGGCGCCGTACTTGCGGGAGAGCTGGGTGAGCAGGGCGCGGCGCTCCTGGACGGCGGCCAGCCGGGCGGGGTCGGCCTCGACCGACTCGGCGTAGGAGGCCAGCTCGGTGGCGGCGTCGGTGAGGACGTAGCCGACCTCGTCCAGGCGGTCGGCGATGGCGGCCAGGGCGGTGTCGTGCTCGCGCACCGCCGTGAGGGCCTGGCGGGCGGCGGCCAGCAGCCCGACCACGTCGGCCTGCACCTCGGCGGTGGGGTCGCCGGTCAGCGCCTCGTTGGCGGTGGTGGCCGCGATGCGCAGGGAGTCGGCGTGGGCCAGCCGGGTCTCCTCGGCCAGGAGTTCGGCGTCCTCGCCGGGCACCGGCTCGGCGGCGGCGATCTCCTCGACGCCGAAACGGAGCAGGTCGGCCTCCTGGGCGCGTTCGCGGGCCTGGGTGGTCAACTCCTCCAGCGCGGCGCAGACCTCGCGGTGGCGGCGGTAGGCCACGGTGTAGGCGTTGAGGGTGCGCGAGAGGGCCTCGCCAGCGTAGCGGTCCAGGGCCGCGCGCTGGCGCTCGGGGCGCAGCAGCCGCTGCTGGTCGGACTGGCCGTGCACCGCGACCAGGTCGTCGGCGAGGTAGGCCAGCACGCTGACCGGGGCCGACCGGCCGCCCAGGGTGGCGCGGGAGCGGCCCTCGGCGGAGACCGAGCGGGTGATGATGAGGACGTCGTCGTCGAGTTCGCCGCCGGCCTCGGCGACGCGCTCGGCGACGCGGCCCTCGGCGGGCACGGTCAGGCGGCCCTCGACAACGGCGCGGTCGGCGCCCGGGCGGACCCGCTGGGGGTCGGCGCGCCCGCCGAAGAGCAGCCCCAGGCCGGTCACCACCATGGTCTTGCCCGCGCCGGTCTCACCCGTGACGACGGTGAGGCCGGGCGACAGCTCCAGCACGGCGTCGTCGATGACGCCCAGTCCTTGGATGCGGACTTCTTCGAGCACCGGATCCTCTCCTGCTCACCTTCTGGTGTCCTCGGTCTCGGCGCGCCGACCAGGCCGGTCCGGGCGCGCCGCCGTTGCCCCGGCTCGGTCTACAGGTCGCGTTCGGCGCGCCCGCGCCAGCCGGCGACGGGCAGGGCGAACTTGGCGACCAGCCGGTCGGTGAACGGCGCCCGCTGCAGGCGCGCCAGGCGGACGGGCACATCGGAGCGGGTCACCTCGATACGCGCCCCTGCGGGCAATTCGACCATACGGCGTCCATCGCACCAGAGCACGCCCGCCGTGGTGTCGGGGACGATCTCGAAGGCCACGGTGGACTCCGGCGAGACGACGATGGGCCGCGCGAACAGCGCGTGGGCACTGATCGGGACGACCACCAGCGCCTCCACCTCGGGCCAGACGATCGGCCCTCCGGCGGAGAACGCGTGCGCCGTGGACCCCGTGGGTGTGGCGCACACCACACCGTCGCAGCCCCAGCGGGACAGCGGGCGGTCGTCGATCTCCAGCACCATGTCGAGCATCCGGCGGGAGTTGGCCTTCTCCAGGGTGGCCTCGTTCAGGGCCCAGGTGCGCACCGGCGGCGCGGTGCCGTGGCGGCCGCCGTTGAACACGGCGACGTCGAGGGTCATGCGCTCCTCGACCTCATAGGCGCGGTCCACGACGCTGCGGACGGTGGAGGTGAGGTCCTCGCGCTCGGCCTCGGCGAGGAACCCGACGTGGCCGAGGTTGACGCCCAGCAGCGGCGCGCCGGCCGGGCGCGCGATCTCGGCGGCGCGCAGCAGCGTGCCGTCGCCGCCCAGCACCAGGACCAACTCCACCCCGGCGGCGGCGTCGACCCCGCCGACCGCCTCGACGGGGTCGAGGTGGCAGCCGGCCAGCTTCAGCTCGTCGACCTCGGAGGCGAGCATCCGGACCGTCAGCCCGGCCTCGGTGAGGTTGCGGTGGACCAGTTGGGCGCTGCGGGTGGCCGCGGGGCGGCCGGTGTGCACGAGCAGCAGCACGCTGCGTCCGTCCTGGCCGGGGCTGGTCATCGCTGTCTCCGTACTATCGGGTGGCCGGGCGGGCAGGCCGCCGGGGCCTGGACCGATCGGGCCGGTTCGTCGTGGCGGCGGCGCCGGGGGCGGACCGCGCGGCCGGGGGCGACCGCCGAGCCACGCTACCCGCCCGCGCGGCGCGCATCTCCTCCGACGTTATCGACTCCGGCCGACACCGGGAGGCCGCCGCCGCGGCGCTACGGCCGCGCGGGCGGCGGGGCCCGGCTATTGCGGCCCCTCCTCGATGGCGCGGGCCAGCCGGTCCTCGGCCAGCGGCCCGGCGCCGGCGCGCAGCCACAGGAAGTACTCCACGTTGCCCGAGGGGCCCGGCAGCGGGCTGGCGGTGACGTCGGCGGTGCCCAGGCCCAGGGTGGCGGCGTGGCCGGCGACGGTGCGCACGGCGTCGGCGCGCAGCGCGGGGTCGCGCACCACGCCGCCCGCGCCGACGCGGTCGCGGCCCACCTCGAACTGCGGCTTGACCATGAGGGCGAAGTCGGCGCCGGGGTCGGCGCAGCGGACCAGCGGCGCGAGGACCAGGGTCAGGGAGATGAAGGAGAGGTCGCCGACGACGAGCGTGGGCAGGGGGTCGCCGACCTCTTCGGGGGTGAGTTCGCGGACGTTGCGGCGCTCCATGACGGTGACCCGGTCGTCGGCCCTCAGCGACCAGGCGAGCTGGCCGTAGCCGACGTCCACGGCCACCACCTGGGCCGCGCCCCGGCGCAGCAGGACGTCGGTGAAGCCGCCGGTGGAGGCTCCGGCGTCGAGGCAGCGGCGGCCCGCGGGGTCGATGCCGAAGGCGTCGAGGGCGCCGACCAGCTTGTGGGCGCCGCGCGAGACGTAGCCGGGGTCGGTGTCGGGGGCCTTGACGACGATGGCCTGGTCGGTGCCGACCTGCGTGGCGGGCTTGCTCGCGGGAACGCCGCCGACCAGGACGTGGCCGCCCTCGATCAGCTCCCCGGCGTGCCCGCGCGAGCGGGCGTGCCCGCGACGGACGAGTTCGGAGTCGAGTCGAGCGCGCCTAGCCACGGCGAACCCGCCCACGGACCATGGGCCGCACCTTGCACATGGCCCCACCTTAACGGCCCGAACCGACCCGGCCGCGCCCGTTTCCACAGCCCCCGGGGGACGGCCGCCCCGGCTCGCGGGCGGCGGAGCCGTTGTGCCGGGCCACCCTCGGGCGGGGGCGGAAGCCGGCGGCAGGGGAGCGGTTTCACGCCTGCGGCGCAAACGGTCAAGGGCCTCTCCCGAGCGGCGCGCTGCGACCGGACGACCGCAATTCCGGAACGACCCAAAAGGACATATGGCACAAACTTAAGCAAATTCCTTATTCGCCCGCCCGTGTCGCGGAAGGCGCCCCCGCCCTCGCCCGCACGCGGCCGCCCGGCAATGTCCCGTGGCCACCGCAGAGAATCGGCCGCCGTTTTCCGGGCCCCGCGCCGCGCCCCCTGCCCGCACCGGGTTGCGGACAGGGGGCGTGACGAATTCCGGACACGGTGAACGCAGGGGGTAGCGGCGAGCAGGCGTGCGGGGCCGCCGGATCCCGTGGCCGGGGAGGGGTGCCGGGGCGATCGTTCGACGGTGAGGGACCGCAGCCGCTCCGCCGTGGGGCGGCGGTGCCCGGCGGACGCGGGTACCGCGCGGCTGCGGGAAGAGGCGGGCGACGGCGCTAGCGGGACCGGGGCTCGCCCTGGTCCAGGCCGTTGAGGACGGTGGAAAGCTCGCGATGGAGTTCGTCGAAGACGGCAACGTGGTCCGACGTGGGCAGGTTGTCCAGCGCGGCCAGTCGTTCCCGCGCCATTTGCAGGGTTCGCTCGGCGATCCCGGCGGCTTGCTCGTCTTCCATGGCCGAATCGAGAGGGGTGCCGGTGTGGTTCACTTCCGTCACTTCCGCTCCGCCCTTCTCAGTGGACGTTGTGTTGTGCGCCCGCGCACGACCCGCCAAGGGTGTGATCACGGGAGTTGGGGATGGGAGCCCGGCCCACGCGGCCCGGCTCCGTGTCGCACTTGGCTGCTGTACTTCGCTTTAGTCGTTTTTCTTTCCCGACGTGCTGTTCCTACCACGTCCACCGGACCGCTTGGCAGTCGTGTTCTTGGCCGAACCGCTCTTGGCCGCCGCTCCCGAACGGGATGAGCTGGTCCGGGCCTTGGCCGACCGCTGCTGCTTGCCGGAGCCCTTCGCGGGCGCGGCGGCGTCGGGCGCCGGCTCGGCCGACGCCGCACCGGCACCGGAGTCCGGTGCGGGGGCCTCGTCCACGGCGCCGTCCACCGCACCGTCCGCCTCCCCCGACCGCTCCCGCGCCGCGGGTGCGGCCTCGGGCGCCGCGGGGGCGTGCTCGCCCTCACCCAGGACGAGCTGCCCCACCGCGGCCTGCCGCTCGGGCCCGGGGTCGCGCGGCGCCGACGGCCGCTCGCCGCCCGCCGGATCGGCGACCTCGTCAGCGGCGGGCCGCGCCTCCGGTCTTCCCGGAGCACTCGCGGACAGGTCGCCGGCGCCCTCCTGCGCGGAGGGCTCGGCCGCCGGCGCTCCGGTGGGGGCCGCGGCCTCGGCGAGGGGCGCCACGACACGCGGCTGGGCGCGCTGGGCGGCCAGCCGCCGCTCCAGCTCGGCGACGCGGCGGCCCAGCCGGTCGTACTCGGCGCGGCTGACGAGTTCGCGGCGCTCCAGCACGCGCTCGACCTCGGCGGCGATGAGGGAGTTGAGCGCCTCGCGGTTGGCCTGGCTGGTCTCGATCAGCTCGGCCGCCAGCGACTGGATGGTGGCGCCCGAGCGCGCGAAGCCGTTGGCGGCGGGTTCGCCCTCGCCCGCCGGCGCCGCCGTTGCCGGACCGCCGCCCACGGCGGTAAGCCGCGGCGCCGGAGCCGCCGGGCGGTCCTCGCCCGCCCGCAGCAGCACCTTGGCAGCGGCGACGGCACGCTTGCGGGTCAACTCGGTGAGCCCGTTGACGGCTTCGAGATAGGCGCGCACCGCGTCGACGACCATGGTTTCGTTGCTCCTTGCTGCTGGATTCCCGACTCGCTGGGGTCCACCCGCCGACTGCCGTGCGGCCGTGCCCGATCCGGTATGCCGCAGGGGGGACAGAGGGGGACGCAGGGGTCAACGCTACCGGGCGCCGCGCGTTCACGGGCGGTACTCGCCGGGGCTCCGGCGCCCCGGCCGCGCCCCCGCCCGCCCGGCCCGGCGCCCCGCCAGAGGCGCCCGCAGCACACCGGGCGCCCGGCCGGGCGCGTCCGCGCGCGGCACCATGCGGCATGATGGGGCCATGGCCAGCATCGAGCAGTGCCGGGAGGCGATCGACCGCGTCTCCGAACGCATCGCGAAGGTCGACCCCGCCGATCGGCGCAAGCACATCGTCGAGCGCTCCGTCAGCGTGATCGTGAGCGACCTGGACGCGGTGTTCGACATGCGCCTGACCGAGGACGGGCTGCGCGACGTGTCCCAGCGCGCCGCCGCCGACCCGGGCCAACGCGCCCAGGTGCGGATCACCGCCTCCAGCGACGACCTGGTCGAACTGGCCGAGGACCGGCTGGACTTCGCCAAGGCGATGCTGTCGGGCCGGGTCAAGCTGGACGCCGGCTTCGGCGACCTCATGCGGTTGCGCAAACTGCTCTGACCCGCCGCCCCCGGCGGGCTGTGAGAGGCCGCACCCGCCCGCGCCGGGGGACACCCCGGCGGCTGCGGGTATCGTTCCAGCGTGCGGACAGATGCGGGCGCGGAGGCCCTGGAGTTGGCGCCGCTGCGCGGCCTGCGCTACGCCAGTCCCGACGCGCGGACGCTGCTGGACTCCCCCGACTTCAACATCGCCCTGGCGCTCGCCCCGCCCTACGACCTCCTCGACGCCGCCGCGTTCGCCGACCTCACCCGGGCCGAGCCGCACAACGCGGTCCGGCTGACCGTGCCCCCGGCGGCGGTGGGGCAGGAGCCCGGCGGCGCGGAGCCGCCGATCACCGCCGCCGACCGCTACGCCGCCGCGGCCCGCACCCTGCGGCGCTGGATCGCCCAGGGGGTGCTGGTACGCGACCCCAGGCCCGCGCTCTACGTCTACGAGCAGACCCCGCCCGGCGGGCAGCGCCAGCGCGGGCTGATCGGCGCCCTGCGGCTGCCCGCGCCCGGCAGCGCCGTGGTGCGCCCGCACGAGGACGTCGCGCCGGGGCCCGTGGAGGACCGCGCGCGGCTGATGGCCGCCACCCAGGCCAACCTGGAGCCGATCTTCCTGCTCTACCGGGGCGGGACCGGCGCCGCGCGCGGCGCGGCCGCGCAGGTCACCGACACGGTCGCCGCCAGCCGGCCCCACCCGCTGGTGGACACGGTGACCGAGGACGGCGTGGCCCACCGGCTGTGGGCGGTCACCGACCCCGCCCTGCACCGCCAGGTCGCCGAGGACCTGGCGCAGCGGTCGGCCATGATCGCCGACGGCCACCACCGCTACGCCGCCTACCAGCGCCTCAAGGCGGGGCGCCACGGCCCCGGCCCCTGGGACCACGGGTTGGCGCTGCTGGTGGACTCCGACTCCTCCCCGCCCCGGCTGGGGGCGATCCACCGCGTGCTGCGCGGCATGGACGTGGACGCGGCGGTGGCCGCCCTGGCGGGCGCCGCCGAGGTGGTGCCGCTGCGCACCGACGGCGCCCCGGGCCGCCCCCGTGGCGACGCCGCCTACGGCGCGGCGCGGGCGGGCGGCACCGCCGGCGAGGCACCCGCCCTGGTGCTGGCCGACCCGGCCGACCACCGCCGGAGGTTCCTGGTGCGCGTGCCCCCCGACCGGCTGGCGGAGGCGTTCCCCGACCGCTCGTCCGCCTGGCGCGCCCTGCCCACCGCGCTGTTCCACCACCTGCTGCCGCGGTGGGGGGGCGAGGACCGGGTGGACCTGGTGCACGACGATCCCGAGGCCGCGGTCGCGGCGGCGCGGCCGGGCCGCGACACCGCCGCCCTGCTGGGACCGGCGCCGATCGAGCAGGTCTACGCGATCGCCGCGCACGGGGAGCTGACACCGCGCAAGTCGACGTCGTTCGGGCCCAAGCCGCGCACCGGCCTGGTGCTGCGCGGCGTGGAGGGCCCCTCGGCGGCCGAGCCGGGACCGCGCCGGCGCGCCCGGTGAACCGCGCGCCGCGCCGCCCCCGCGCAGGGGCGGCACCGGGCTGACCCGGCGCCGCGCCGCCCACGGGGCCGCACGCCGCGCGGCCCACCGCCCCGGCGCCACCGGGTGCGGGCACCGGAGGCGCCCGACCACCGCGGCCACCGCACGCACCGACACCGACACCACCGACCGCACCGCCATCCACGACACCGCGACGAAGGACGGATGATCCACGGCATGACACTGCTGAGCGCCCCCCAACCGCTGAACAGCGTCTACGACGCCGCCCTGCTCGATCTGGACGGCGTGGTCTACATCGGCCCCCGGGCGGTGCCCGCCGCCCCCGAGGCGGTGGACAAGGCCCGCGCGGCGGGCATGAAGGTGGCGTTCGTGACCAACAACGCCGCCCGCACTCCCGCCCGCACCGCCGAACGGCTCACCGGGATGGGGGTGGCCGCCGCGCCCGAGGACGTGGTGACCTCGGCCGAGGCCGCCGCGCGGCTGGTGGCCGACCGGTTCCCGGCGGGGTCGCCGGTGCTCGCGGTGGGCGACACCGGACTGCGCCTGGCCCTGCGCCGGCGCGGGCTGCGCCCGGCGTCGGTGGCCGCCGAGCGCCCGGTGGCGGTGGTGCAGGGCTACTCGCCCCGCCTGACCTACGACCTGATGGTGCAGGGCGCGCTGGCGGTCGCCGCCGGGGCGCTGTTCGTGGCCACCAACAACGACACCACCGCGCCCCTGGAGCACGGAATCCAGCCGGGCAACGGGGCGGCCGCCCGCGTGATCGCCCACGCCACCGGGCGCGAACCGGTGGTGGCGGGCAAGCCCGCGCGGCCGCTGCACGAGGAGGGCGTGCTGCGCACCGGCGCGGTGAACCCACTGGTGGTGGGCGACCGCCTGGACACCGACATCGAGGGCGCGACCGCGCGCGGCGCGGCGAGCATGCTGGTGCTGTCGGGGGTGACCACCCCGCTGGAGGCGGTGTGCGCGCGGCCCGAGCACCGCCCCTCCTACCTGGCGTGGGACCTGGCCGGGATCAACCAGACCCACCCCGAGGTGGCCGTGACCGCCCCGGGCACGGCCACCTGCGCCGGGTGGACGGCGGCGGCGGCCGGGGACACCCTGGCGCTCACCGGCGACGGCGACCGCCTCGACGGGCTGCGCGCGGTGTGCGCCGCCGCGTGGTCGGTGTTCCCCGACACCGCCCCGCCGCAGGCGCACGCGGCGCGGGCCCTCGCCCGTCTGGAGGGCCCGCGCACCTGAAAGCCCTGCGGCCGTACCGCGCCGCCCCGGCCGGGAAGCGGCCGGCGGCCGTCCCCGCGTGCGGGCCGTGCCCGGCTCAGGCGAACGCCGCGCCGACGCGCGGGGCCCGGTGGGCCGGACAGGTGCCCGCCGGTGCGGCCGCGCGGGGCGGAGCGGGCGGCGGCTCAGTCGGCCGCCGGACGTGCGGGCTCGCCCGCCGCGGCGGAGGGCTCGGCCCGGGCGAGGCGCCGCACGTGGCGGGCCTCGATCTCGACCACGCTGGCCGATCCCTTGGCCGAGCGCCAGAAGCGGCGCCGCAGCGCGCCGCTGACCTGGACGGTGTCGCCGATGCGCCAGTCGCGGGTGTCGTGCTCGATGGCGGTCTGGAAGCTGACGCACGTGATGGGGTCGGACGCCTGGTTGGGCCGCTGCTCCGACGGCGGGCGGGCGATCGACACCCGCCAGGAGGTGAGGCGGTCGCCCGAGGGGAGTTCGCGCACCGCGGGTTCGGCCGTGATCCGGCCGGCCACCACGACCTCGTTGCGGTGGCCGGCGGGATCGCGCCGCCGCACGGGGCGCGGCGCGGCGCCCCCGACCCCGGCGCGGAGGTCCGCTCCGGCCGTGGCGGCCGGGCCCGCGGGCGGCGCGGTGGCGAGAGCGGCGGTGGTGGACTGGGGCATGGTTCCTCCTGCGTTGGGCGCCGGCGGCTGACCGGACGTCGGCGGCTGCCGCCGCACCAGGCGGCGGGCCGGTTCGGACAACACCAGCATGGGCAGCCCCACCGCCCGCCGCACCCGCGATCGCGCACCTGTGGATAACTTCGCCGCGCCCACACCCGCCCCGCCCGTCCGCCCCACCTCCGCCGTGAACTACATTCGGTGGTCAGGGCGGTGGAAGGAGGCACACGGTGCACGACGACGTGGAACCGAACGCACTGCCCAGCGGGGTCACCGCGCTGGGCGACGACATCTTCGCGATCGACACTCGGATGGCCGGCTATCCCGGCATCACCTCCAGCTACCTGATCCGCACGGAGCGACCGTGCGTCGTGGAGGTGGGCACCGCCGGGTCGGCGCCCGTGCTGCGCGACGCGCTGGCGGCCCTGGGCATCGGCCCCGAGGACCTGGCCACCGTCGTCGTCACCCACATCCACCTGGACCACGCCGGCGGCGTCGGCGACATCGCCACGATGTTCCCCAACGCCGAGATCGTCGTCCACGAGCGCGGCGCACGCCACCTCGCCGACCCCGCGCGGCTGATGCGCAGCGCCCGCATGGTCTGGGGCGACAAGCTCGACCTGCTCTTCGGCGACCTGCGCCCCACCGACGCCGACCGCATCCGCGCCGTCGGCGAGACCGGCCGGATCGACCTGGGCGCCGGCCGGGCGCTGGTCAGCCACTACGCGCCCGGCCACGCCAAGCACCACATGGGGCTTGTCGACTCCGCCACCGGCGACCTCTACGTCGGCGACGCGCTGGGTGTCTACAACCCGCACACGGGCGAGGTCCGCCCGGCCACCCCGCCGCCCGACTTCGACATGGAGGCGGCGCAGTCCTCGCTGCGGCTGTTCGGCGACATCGCCCCCCGGCGGCTCATGTTCTCCCACTTCGGCGCGGTCGACACCGTCGAGCAGACGCTGGAGTCCTCCGCCGAGGAGCTGCGGGCCTGGGTCGACACCGTCCGCACCGCACGCGCCGACTCCCCCGACCTCGACCACGCCGTGGCGATGGTCCGCGAGCGGGTCGTCAGCCGCTACCGGCCGCGCCCCGAGGCCGCCACCGGCGACGACGCCCGGGCCGCCGAGGTCATGGACCTGCTGAGCGGCGTGCACAGCAACGTCGCCGGGATCGTCCACTGGCTCGACCGGGTGGCCGAGGACCAGCGCGCCGCCCGCGAGCGGGCGCGGCAGCAGGCCCAGGGCTGAGCCCACGCGGCCGCCTTACCCCCGCGGCGGGGGCGCCCCGGGCAGGCCCAGCGCGCGCAGCAGGTGGGCGTAAATGCCGTCGTCCCACGACAGGTCGTGCGGCAGGGTGTCGAACGCGCGGACCTCGGCGGTCTCGAACTCCCCCGTCAGCGGGGCCAGCGCGGCCACCTGGGCGTGGGTGACGACGGTGGTGTGCCCGTCGCGCAGGACGTAGTGCCCGGCGACGTGCACCTCGCCCAGCTCGGCGCCCGCCTCCTCGCGGGCCTCGCGGCGCGCGGTGGCCTCGGGGTCCTCCCCCGGCTCGGTGTGGCCTCCGGGGAACTCCCAGGCGCGGCGCCGATGGCGCACCAGCACCGGCCGGTCCCCGGCGAACAGCAGGCACACCACGGAGTCGTGGCGCTCGGGCAGCCGGCCCAGCACCACGGTCGCGCCGTTCAGCGGCTGCCGGCCGGTCATGGTGTGCGGCCACCTCCTTCTCACGCTCGTCGGCGCCCCCGCGTCCGCGCAGCTCACGGAGTCCGCGCCGCACATCGTAGTACCGGCCGCCCCGGCCCGGCCCGCAGCGCCCGGCCTGCGCTCCCCGCGCGGTCGAAACCCGGCCCGCCCGGCGAACACCCCCGAGCCGGACACAACATCGCAACAGCCCCGCGTGGGCGCACCGGTGTGGGGGTAGGTTGACCAAAACGCTCCCCGACCTCCCCATCCCCACCGTCGAAGGACCCCGGATGCCCCTCGGTCGTGCGGTTCACCCGCTGCGGCACGCGGTCGGCGCCGGGCGCCCGGCCGCCCCAGGACGACTGGTCGCGCTGGCGCTGGCGGCGGCCCTCGCCGCCGTGCTCACCGCCTGCTCGCTGCCCGGCCGGCCGAGCCAACCCGGGACGCTGACCACCGTGGCGGGCAGCGGTGCCACCGGCTGGCTGCACGGCGGCTACTCCGGCGACGCCGGGCCCGCCGCCCAGGCCCGCCTCAACGCCCCCCGCTCCATCGCCTTCAGCGCCGACGGCACCCTCTACATCGCCGACACCGACAACAACCGCATCCGCAGCGTCCACCCCGAAAGCGGCACCATCAACACCGTCGCCGGCGGCGGATCGGAGGACTGGGCCCAGGCCGACAGCGCCACCGCCGTGGCCCTGCCAGAGGTCACCGACCTGGCCGTGGACCCCTTCGGCCGGGTGCTCTACCTCGCCTCGATGCTGGACAACCAGGTCGCCGCCGTCGACCTGCACACCGGCCGCATCGAGATCCTGGCCGGCCGGCTCGACGGCACCGCCGCCGACACCCGCGACAGCGTCGACAGCGCCACCACCGGCCTGTGGTGGCCCTCGGGCATCGACGTCGGCCCCAACGGCACCCTCTACATCGCCGACAGCGGCAACCGGCGCATCCTCGCCGTCAGCCCCGACCACCTTCGCTACGACGGCCGCCTGCGCCCCGACTCCGTCCGCGTGATCGCCGGCACCGGAGCCGAGACCCCGTCCGGCTCCGACGGAGGCAACGGCGGTCCGGCCACCGAGGCCACCTTCGGCGAACTCGGCCGCATCACCGTGGCCCGCGACGGCACCGTCTACGTGGTCGACGGCCGGCGCCGCCTGCGCAGCATCGACCCCTACCGCCACACCATCCACGACGCCTGGACCGGGCGCCTGCCGCCCACCCCCGACGCCATGGCCGTGGACCCCCGCGAGGGCACGCTGTATGTCGCCGACGCCGCCACCCACCGCGCCATCGGGTTCGTGCCCGGCCGCCAGGACCCCTACGTCGTGGCCGGAACCGGCGACCCGGGGTTCTCCGAGGACGGCACGCCCGCCGAGGAGGCGCTGCTGCACGCGCCGGGCGGAATCGCCCTCAGCCCCTCCGGCGACCTCTACATCGCCGACACCCACAACCAGCGGGTGCGCCGCATCCCCGACATCCGCGCGCTCACGCCCGACCCCGCCCACTGACGGCCCCCCGCGCGCGCCTCGCCTCGGCCTTCGCCATGATGGTGCCACCGGCCGTCCCGCGCCCCTGCCCCGCCCCTCGGCGCCCCGGCCGCCGGCACCGCCGCCCCGGACCCGAGGAGCCCGCCCCATGGACGACCGCGAATCGCTCGGCGCGCTGTTCGAGGAGCACCGCCCCCGGCTGCGCGCGGTGGCCTACCGCCTGCTCGGCTCCGCCGGGGACGCCGACGACGCCGTGCAGGAGGCGTGGCTGCGGCTGAGCCGCAACGGCACCGACGGCGTGGACAACGCGCGGCGTGGCTGACAACCGTGGTGGGCCGCGTCAGCCTCAACATGCACATGCTGCGGGCGCGCAAGGCCCGGCGCGAGGACCCGCTCGACCCCGCCCCCGGCCGCCCCGGACCCCTCGCGGACGCCGCCGCTTTCGCCGAAACCCGCACCGCGCCCGCCGAGCGCCCGGCCGCGGACGACCCCGAGGAAGCGGCGGTACTCGCCGACTCCGTCGGCCTGGCGATGCTGGTCGTGCTCGACACCCTCTCCCCGGCCGAGCGGCTGGCGTTCGTCCTGCACGACATGTTCGCCGTTCCCTTCGACGAGATCGGCCCCCTCCTGGAGCGCTCCCCCGCCGCCGCCCGCCAGTTGGCCAGCCGCGCCCGCCGCCGGGTGAAGGGCGCTCCGGCGGTACCTGAGACCGACCTCGCCCGGCGGCGCCGCGTGGTGGAGGCGTTCCTCGCGGCCGCGCGCACCGGCGACTTCGAGGCGCTGGTGGGGCTTTTGGACCCCGATGTGGTGCTGCACGCCGACGGCGAGATCGTTCCCGGAGGCAGGCCCGTCGTGCGCGTCGGCCGCGACGCGGTGGCCCGGGGCGCGGTCCTGGCCTCGGTCCGCAGCCGCTTCGCCGAACCGGCGCTCGTGGACGGCTCGGTCGGCCTGGTCACGGCGCCGGGCGGACGGCTCTACTGCGTCCTCGCATTCACCGTGGTCGGCGACCGCGTCACCGCGATCGAGGTCATCGGCGCGCCCGAGCGGCTGCGCGGCCTGGAGATTCGCCGTGCTCGACGCGTGAGCCCCGCGCGGGCGGCGGGGCACGGGCACCCTGGAGGCCGGCGCGCCGGAGACGGGCGCGGGCGCTCCTGGAGGCCGCGCACGGTGGCGGAGCCCAGGAGCGCGGACGGATACGGGCCTCCTTCAGCCGGCGCGGACGGAAGGCGCGGTGTGCGGCGGAGGAACGGAAAAGGGCCGCGCCGCACCCCCGCAGGCGGGTGTGCGACGCGGCAGCGGTGCGCAGGCGCGTCGGCGTGGCCGACGTGCCTGGCGTGGACCGGTGCGGGTCGGGGCGCCGTGCCGCCGACCGCTACTGCTCCTCGTCCACCGAGCCCTCGGCCAGGTCGAGCGGCTGGGCATCGCGTCGCGGCGCCGCCGCCGGGGAGGCGGGGCCGGAGTCGGCGCCCGCCTCGGAGCCGCCGGCTGACGACCGGGCGGGTTCGACGGACTCGTCGCCGGACTCCTCGGAGGACTCCTCAGCGGGGGCCTCGTCAGCGGGCACCGCAGAGGACTCCACGGACGCCTCGGCGCCGGCGTCCGCCTCGGGCTCGACCGGGGCGGGCCCGGCTTCAGCGGCCGCGTCCTCGGCATCGGCAGCGGCCTCGGCCGAGGACACGGCGCGCTCGGCGGCCTCCGCCTCCTCGCCGGCCTCATCGACGCGCGGCCCCGGACCGGGCTTGCCGCCTTCGGCGGCCTCCGGCACGGCGGCCGCCTCGGGGCGGTCCGCGGAGGCGTCGGCCGCGGGCCGCCCCTCCGCCTCGGCCTCGGCGAACCCGTCCTCGTCGCCGTCCTCTGCGTAGGGGTCTTCGGCGTCGGTCCAGATGACGTCATCGCCGACGTCCACGATCTCGACGCCCTCCAGCGCGGCCAGGCGCTCGTCGGCGTCCGTGACACCCTCGCGGTCGACGGCCGAGGCGCGGGCGAAGAACTCCCGGGCCTCCTCCTCGCGCCCCACCTCAAGCAGGGCGTCGGCGTAGGCGTAGAACAGCCGGGCCACCCACGGGCGGGCGCGCCGCTCCTTCAGCTCCGGGACCTGGAGCTCCACCAGGGCGGCCTGGGGCTGCCCCAGGTCGCGGCGGGCTCCGGCGGCGACGATGCGCAGCTCGATGCGGTCCTCGATCGGCAGCTGGTCGGCCGCCGGATCGCGGGCGATGTCCAGAGCGCGCTCGGGACGGCCCAGGCCGCGCTCGCAGTCGGCGATGACCGGGAGGAAGTTGTCGCGCCCGGTCATGCGGCGGGCGGCCCGCAGGTCCGAAAGCGCCTCCTGCCACTTGCCCACCGTGTAGGCCGCGATGCCGGCGGCCTCGCGGACCACGCCGATGCGCGACGCCTTGCGGCGTGCGAAGACCGCATGCTGGTAGGCGCGCTCGGGGTCCTCGTCCAGCAGCCGCCCGGCCATGACCATGTGCCGGCCGACGACCTCGGCCAGCGTGCGCGGCAGCGTGCCCAGCTCGCTGCGGATCTCCGGGTCCAGCTGGGTGATGTGCACGTCCTCGGGGACGCTGGGGGCGACGTCGCGCGGGTCCTTCTCCTCGGCGGCGCGGTCGCGGTAGCCGGTGCGGCCGGCGCCCTGCTGCGGTCGGCCGCCGGGGCCGCCGCGCCGGTCCCGGTCGGGACGTCCGCCGCCCCCGCCGAACCGGCGGTCACCGGTCCGGCCGTCGCGGCGGCGGTCCTCGAACCGGCCGGTGTCACCGTCGCGGCCGCCTTCTCGGGCGTCGCGGCGCTCGCCGGATCGGAAGTCACGGTTGTAGGAGCCGCCGCGCTCGGAGCGCTCACCGGAACGGGAATCGCGGCTGTAGGAACCGCCGCGGCCGTAGGAGCCACCGCGTTCGTTGCGGTCGCCGCGCTCGGAACGCTCACCGCGCTCGCCGCCGCGATACCCGCCGCCTCCGGCGCCGCCGCCGTTCCCGCGCGGTCTGCCCGAGCCACCGCCGGAGCGGCCGGCCCCGAAGCCGCCGCCCTGGCGGTTGCCTCCTCTGCCACCGCCCTGGCCGCCGCCGTCGCGACCGCCACGGAAGCCGCCACCACGACCACCGCTGTCGCCGCTTCCGCGCCCGTACCCCGCTCGGGGACGACCGCTGTTGCCGCCACCTCGGCTACCACCGGTCCCTCCGGAACGGTGACCTCCATGGTTGCGTGCTCCGGAGCCTTCCCGGCCCCCGCGGCTATCGTCAGTCATGCTTCCGTCCGTAAACAGTCAAAAGCGCTGCCACTTGCGAGTAGCAGCGCATTGTCATTCTCGATCTTTCACTGTACGGCATGGTGTCACCCCCACCGGCCAGCTCACCGCGGGCCCCGCGTCCGTCGCAGGCCCCCAGCAGGACGAGACGCGCGACCGGCCGGCTGGGGGCAAGCGTCGACCGGAGGCGGGGGCGGGCCCCGGTCCGCCCCCGGCGGCGTGCGCAGGATGGCCCCGCCCCTCCGGAAGGGCCGGAGTTGCGTTTGATGCCCGCCCTGCGGCGACGCGATCGACGCCGGCAAGCCGACTGCGGCCTGGCCTCGGGCATAAAAAAAGGGGGTGGAGCCCCAAAAGACTCCACCCCCAACAAGAATTGCGGCAGCAACCTACTCTCCCACCCCACAACAGGGCAGTACCATCAGCGTAAAGAGGCTTAACGACCGGGTTCGGAAAGAGACCGGGTGTGACCCTCCCACCATAACCACCGCAAACCCAACCCCCACACCCACCAACAAAGCAGGCCCAGGGAAAACCAAAAACAATGAACAATGTGCGCGAACACCCAGCATCCATGGCGGACAAGCCCTCGGCCCATTAGTACCGGTCAGCTCCACGCCTCACAACGCTTCCACCACCAGCCTATCAACCCAGTCATCAACTGGAAGCCTTACCCCCACAACAGGGCAGGAGACCTCATCTCGGAGCAAGCTTCCCACTTAGATGCCTTCAGCGGTTATCTCTCCCGAACGTAGCCAACCAGCCATGCCCCTGGCGGAACAACTGGCACACCAGCGGTTCGTCCGTCCCGGTCCTCTCGTACTAGGGACAGCCCTCCACAAGTCTCCAACGCGCGCAGCGGATAGGGACCGAACTGTCTCACGACGTTCTAAACCCAGCTCGCGTGCCGCTTTAATGGGCGAACAGCCCAACCCTTGGGACCAACTCCAGCCCCAGGATGCGACGAGCCGACATCGAGGTGCCAAACCATCCCGTCGATACGGACTCTTGGGGAAGATCAGCCTGTTATCCCCGGGGTACCTTTTAGCCGTTGAGCGACACCACTTCCACACGCCGGTGCCGGATCACTAGTCCCTGCTTTCGCACCTGCTCGACACGTCCGTCTCACAGTCAAGCTCCCTTGTGCACTTACACTCACCACCTGATTACCAACCAGGCCGAGGGAACCTTTGGGCGCCTCCGTTACCCTTTAGGAGGCAACCGCCCCAGTTAAACTACCCACCAGACACTGTCCCCGAACCGGATCACGGCCCAAGGTTAGATGCCCGAAACAGCCAGAGTGGTATTTCACCAACGCCTCCACCACCACTAGCGTGACAGCTTCACAGGCTCCCACCTATCCTACACAAACCATCCCAAACACCAATGTCAAGCTATAGTGAAGGTCCCGGGGTCTTTCCGTCCTGCTGCGCGAAACGAGCATCTTTACTCGTACTGCAATTTCACCGGGCCCGCGGTTGAGACAGCGGGGAAGTCGTTACGCCATTCGTGCAGGTCGGAACTTACCCGACAAGGAATTTCGCTACCTTAGGATGGTTATAGTTACCACCGCCGTTTACTGGCGCTTAGATTCCCAGCGACACCCCTCCGAAAAAGGGGCTGACCAGTCCTCTTAACGTTCCAGCACCGGGCAGGCGTCAGTCCGTATACAGCGTCTTACAACTTAGCACGGACCTATGTTTTTAATAAACAGTCGCTTCCCCCTGGTATCTGCGACCCCACCCAGCTCAAGACGCAAAGGCCCATCACCAGACAGGGCTCCCCTTCTCCCAAAGTTACGGGGACAATTTGCCGAGTTCCTTAACCACGGTTCACCCGAACGCCTCGGTATACTCTACCTGACCACCTGCGTCGGTTTCGGGTACTGGCCGCCTGCGCACTCGCTAGAGGCTTTTCTCGACAGCACGGGATCACTCACTTCACCAAAAACGGCTCGGCATCACGCCTCACCCCTCACAGGGCACGGATTTACCAACACCCCGGGCTACACGCTTACCCCCGGACAACCACCGCCGGGTAGAGCTACCCCACTGCGTCACCCCATCACTTGCCTACACACCCATCGGATCCCAGACGCACCACAAGGCCAGACCCGAAGGCCCAACCCCAGACACGCCCGGTTAGCATCAGGGCTATCAACATGGACGCGCACAAACGGGTACGGGAATATCAACCCGTTATCCATCGACTACGCCTGTCGGCCTCGCCTTAGGTCCAGACTCACCCTGGGCGGATTAACCTGCCCCAGGAACCCTTAGTCAATCGGCGCCGGAGTTTCCCACTCCGGTATCGCTACTCATGCCTGCATTCTCACTCGCACACCCTCCACCCCAGATCACTCTGGAACTTCACCGGACGCACGACGCTCCCCTACCAACCCACACTCGCGTGCAGGCTCCACAGCTTCGGCGGTGTACTTAAGCCCCGCTACATTATCGGCGCAGAATCACTTGACCAGTGAGCTATTACGCACTCTTTAAAGGATGGCTGCTTCTAAGCCAACCTCCTGGTTGTCTCAGCAACTCCACAACCTTTCCCACTTAGCACACACTTAGGGGCCTTAGCTGATGATCTGGGCTGTTTCCCTCTCGACTACGAAGCTTATCCCCCGCAGTCTCACTGCCATGCTCCACTCCACCGGCATTCGGAGTTTATCTGACCTCAGTAACCTTGTCGGGCCCATCAGCCAAACAGTAGCTCTACCTCCAGGGAGCACCACACAACGCTGCACCTAAATGCATTTCGGGGAGAACCAGCTATCACGGAGTTTGATTGGCCTTTCACCCCTACCCACAGCTCATCCCCCAGGTTTTCAACCCTGGTGGGTTCGGGCCTCCACGAAGTCTTACCTCCGCTTCACCCTGGCCATGGGTAGATCACCCCGCTTCGGGTCCACAGCATGCGACTCAACGCCCTATTCAGACTCGCTTTCGCTACGGCTACCCCACCCGGGTTAACCTCGCCACACACCACGACTCGCAGGCTCATTCTTCAAAAGGCACGCCATCACCCCACACCAAAGCAGAGCTCTGACGGCTTGACAGCACACGGTTTCAGGTACTATTTCACAACCCCTCACCGGGGCACTTTTCACCTTTCCCTCACGGTACTCGTCCACTATCGGTCACCAGGACGTATTCAGGCTTAGCAGGTGGTCCTGCCAGATTCACACGGAATTCCTCGGGCTCCGCGCTACTCGGGAACGCATCCAATGAGACATGCCCTGCCTTCACCTACGGGACTCTCACCCACTACGGCGCCGCTTCCCAACGGCTTCAGCTAACAGAACACACCCCACACCAGGCCGGCAGACCCAGTACAGACACGCCCCACAACCCCACGAACGCAACGACTGCCGTCTATCACACGCCCGCGGTTTAGCCACCATCCCCTTTCGCTCACCACTACTCAGGGAATCACTATTGTTTTCTCTTCCTGCGGGTACTGAGATGTTTCACTTCCCCGCGTCACCACCAACCGCCCTATACATTCAGGCAGCGGCAACCCGACACAACTCGGGCTAGGTTCCCCCATTCGGACACCCACGGATCACAGCTCGGTTGACAACTCCCCGTGGACTATCGCGGCCTCCCACGTCCTTCATCGGCGCCTGGTGCCAAGGCATCCACCGTATGCCACACATACTTGGCCACCACAGATACAAGATGCTCGCGCACACTATCCACAAATCAAAACACCAGCCACACACCCAACCACAACCCCACAAACCCCACTCACAGAGGCTTGAGACCACGGGTCTTCATCAGGGTGGCAAGCAGGAAACAACCAACGGTTGCCCCCTCAGACACCCAACAGCGCGTGACAACATCCTTCGAACCACCCCGGAAACAGCCACCCAGGCCAGCCTGCACAACGCAGACCAACCCAGGCACCAACCGGGTCCACTTACGAGTCCGCCGGCATAACGGAAAAACAACCGGCTCAAAAGACTCCTTAGAAAGGAGGTGATCCAGCCGCACCTTCCGGTACGGCTACCTTGTTACGACTTCGTCCCAATCGCCAGCCCCACCTTCACTCACTCCCTCCCCGAAGGGTTAGGCCACAAGTTTCGGGTGTTGCCGACTTTCATGACGTGACGGGCGGTGTGTACAAGGCCCGGGAACGTATTCACCGCGGCATTGCTGATCCGCGATTACTAGCGACTCCACCTTCATGGGGTCGAGTTGCAGACCCCAATCCGAACTGAGACCGGCTTTTAGGGATTCGCTCCACCTCACGGCATCGCACGCCCACTGTACCGGCCATTGTAGCATGTTTGCAGCCCAAGACATAAGGGGCATGATGACTTGACGTCATCCCCACCTTCCTCCGAGTTGACCCCGGCAGTCTCCCATGAGTCCCCACCATCACGTGCTGGCAACATGGAACAAGGGTTGCGCTCGTTGCGGGACTTAACCCAACATCTCACGACACGAGCTGACGACAGCCATGCACCACCTGTCACCGATCCCAAAAAGGACCCACCATCTCTGATGGATTACCGGCGATGTCAAACCTTGGTAAGGTTCTTCGCGTTGCGTCGAATTAAGCAACATGCTCCGCCGCTTGTGCGGGCCCCCGTCAATTCCTTTGAGTTTTAGCCTTGCGGCCGTACTCCCCAGGCGGGGCGCTTAATGCGTTAGCTACGGCACGGGAACCGTGGAAAGCCCCCACACCTAGCGCCCAACGTTTACAGCGTGGACTACCAGGGTATCTAATCCTGTTCGCTCCCCACGCTTTCGCTCCTCAGCGTCAGGTAAGGCCCAGAGACCCGCCTTCGCCACCGGTGTTCCTCCTGATATCTGCGCATTTCACCGCTACACCAGGAATTCCAGTCTCCCCTACCTACCTCTAGCATGCCCGTATCCACTGCAAAACCGGAGTTAAGCCCCGGACTTGCACAGCAGACGCGACACACCACCTACGAGCTCTTTACGCCCAATAATTCCGGACAACGCTCGGACCCTACGTATTACCGCGGCTGCTGGCACGTAGTTGGCCGGTCCTTATTCCCCACCTACCGTCAACCCCCACCGATATGGGGGCCTGCGTCAGTGGTAAAAGAGGTTTACAACCCGAAGGCCGTCATCCCCCACGCGGCGTCGCTGCGTCAGGCTTCCGCCCATTGCGCAATATTCCCCACTGCTGCCTCCCGCAGGAGTCTGGGCCGTGTCTCAGTCCCAGTGTGGCCGGTCGCCCTCTCAGGCCGGCTACCCGTCACCGCCTTGGTAGGCCACTACCCCACCAACAAGCTGATAGGCCGCGAGCCCATCCCCAACCGAAACAACTTTCCACACACCACCATGCGGTGGCGTGTCGTATCCGGTATTAGACCGGGTTTCCCCGGCTTATCCCAGAGTCAGGGGCAGGTTGCTCACGTGTTACTCACCCGTTCGCCGCTCGTGTACCCCGAAGGGCCTTACCGCTCGACTTGCATGTGTTAAGCACGCCGCCAGCGTTCGTCCTGAGCCAGGATCAAACTCTCCATTAAAGGTCTTCAATCCTGACCGGCCCACCCACACAGGGCGGACCCATCAAAGGAACCCCGAACACCCGAGGGTGTTCAACGGGGCCAAAACAAACATGGCACAAAGAATGTCATACACGCGCTGTTGAGTTCTCAAGAAGCAACCGCTCACCGGGTACAAACCCCGAACCCACTCAATCGGCAGGCCCGCAAAGGCTCTTCCCCCACGGGGCGGATTCATCCGCTCGCGGAATCCCGAATCTTTTCGTGATCCCGTTTCGTTCTGGCTTTAATTTACCAGCCCTTCACGTGACCGCCAAATTGGCTTCCACCGTCCGGCCGGCGAATTCATTCGGCGAGTGCCGAGATGAGCCTTGAATCCACCAGGCACAACGCGCGGCCGTGCCGGGTTTCAGCGGATATCGGATGGTCCGGCTCGAACTGCCCGCACACCGGCGCGCGTTCACCGTCCCACAGCGACTTGCTTACGATAGGGTCCGCGCACGGAAACGTCAAACCAGCAGGTCGCGACGCTGATCGGGTCGCCGCGGTCGATCCGAGGGGATTCGCCTGATCTCGCTTCCGTGCTCACACGGCCGGGGGGCACTGACCTTCAGTGGCGGTCCGGTCCGCGTGGTAGGTCAAGTCTTGTTGTCTGCTCCCAGGAACCTGCCCCTGGGTCTGACGGGTTAAACACCTTCCCGGCGATCGATCATTCCGGCCCGCACCGGCCCCGCATCCGCCCGGTCCCGCGCCACCGCCCCCTCGTCCCCCGCCCCGGAGCCGACCGCGGACGCCCCGTCCCCGTGAGGGCCAACGCGAGCGCCGCCGGGGTCCGGGATTTCGGTCGTTGCCGGTAATCATTTGTTCACTCAGTGCGGCTTTACGGTTGCGTGGCCCGCGGGTGAGGCTCGGGATGTCCGAACCCCCGCTCAGGTTGGAGACACCATGCCGCATCCCGCCCGGTGGAGCGCTTCCGCGTTCCGCGCCGTCCTGGCCGCGCTCGCCGTGCCGGCCCTCCTCTTCGGCACCGCCGCACCCGCCCACGCCGCCCCTCCCCCGCCGCCGAGCCTGGCCGAGGCCCGCGAGCAGCTCGCGGCGCTCACCGTCGAGGCCGAGGGCTCGTCCTCCTCCTACGACCGCGACCTCTTCCCCCACTGGTCGCCCGTGGAGGGCAACTGCAACACCCGCGAGACCGTGCTGCGCCGCGACGGCACGGGCGTGGAGGTCGGCTCCGACTGCTACCCCGACGCCGGCTCCTGGACCAGCCCCTACGACGGCGCGACCACCTCGGTGCCCTCGGAGGTCAGCGTCGACCACATGGTGCCGCTGGCCGAGGCCTGGGTCTCGGGCGCCGACACGTGGTCCACCGCGCAGCGCGAGGACTTCGCCAACGACCTCTCCAGCCCGCAGCTGTGGGCCGTCAGCGGGTCCAGCAACAGCTCCAAGGGCGACCGCGACCCCGCCGAGTGGCTGCCGCCGCGCTCGGAGATCCACTGCGACTACGTCCGCAGCTGGATCAACGTGAAGTACGTGTGGGACCTCAGTGTGAACTCCGCCGAGCGCACCGCGCTGGGCGACCTGCTCGACAGCGCCTGCTGAGGCCGGCGGGGCCCATCGGCGGCCGGCGCGCGGGACGGCACGCGCGCCGGCCGCCGCCGTGTCAGCGGGCGAAGACGACCTTCTCCCCCAGGTACTCGGCGATGGCCAGCGACGACGTCGCGGCGGGCGAGGGCGCGTTGCGCACGCACACGATCCGGTCGTGGGTGTCCACGGCGAAGTCGTCGAGCAGGTCGCCGCGCCGGGTCAGCGCCTGGGCGCGCACGCCGGCCTCGGCCGGGCGGAGGTCGGCGGCGGTGATGGCGGGGACCAGTCGGCGGGCCTCGCGGGCGAAGACGGCGGCCGAGGCCGACACCGCCATCTCCCGGGCGCCCACGGTCCAGTGCCGCCGCGCCAGCCGCCAGAAGCCCGGCGCGGCCAGGGTGTCGGCGACGTCGCGCAGCCGCACGTCCCGCATGCGGTACCCCTCGCGGGCGGTGGCCAGGATGGCGTTGGGGCCGGCCATGACCTCGCCGTGCACGTGCCGGGTGAGGTGCACGCCCAGGAACGGGTAGCGCGGGTCGGGCACCGGGTAGATCAGGCCGCGCACCAGGTGGCGGCTCTCGGGGGCCAGCTCGTGGTACTGGCCGCGGAAGGGGACGATGCGGGGTTCGCGGGAGGCGCCGGCCATGCGGGCGAGGCGGTCGCTGTGCAGGCCGCCGCAGATCACCACGGTGTCGAAGGAGCGCTTCACGCGCTCGCCGCGCGGGTCGCCGGTGAGCACCTCGGCGCCGCCCGCCCCCTGGCGGAGCGCGATCACCGGCGCGCCCAGCAGCACCCGTCCGCCGGCCCGGCGGACGTCGTCGGCCAGGGCCTCGGCCACGGCGATGTAGTCGGTGATGGCGGTGGTGGGCGAGTGCAGCCCGGCCACGCCGCGCACGTGCGGCTCGATCTCGCGCAGCCCCTCGGGGCCTAAGCGCGCCACCCCCGGCACGCCGTTCTCCCGCGCCCGGCGCTCGATGTCGTCCAGCCGCGCGGCGTCCTCGCCGGTGCGGGCCACGAGCACCTTGCCGACCTGATCGAAGGGCAGGCCGCGCTCGGCGCAGTAGTCGCGCAGCAGCCCGGTGCCGCGCCGGCACAGCACCGCCTTGAGCGAGCCGGGACGGTAGTACAGCCCGGCGTGCACCACACCGCTGTTGTGCCCGGTCTGGTGGCGGGCGACCGCGTCCTCCTTCTCCAGCACCGTGACGCGCGCCCCCGGCCGGTTGAGGGTGATCCACCGGGCGAGGGCCAGGCCGATGATCCCCCCGCCGATGATCCCGATCCGCTCGATGTTCATCTGCGCACGGTAGCAAGGCGTTCCGGGCGGTCGCGGGCTCGGGGCGCGGTCACAGCGCGCGCAGGCCCTCCAGCAGCACGTGCAGCAGGTCGTCGCCGGTCAGCGCGGGTGCGGTGGCACAGGCGCGGAGGTCGCCGGCCTCGATCATGTCGGTGATGAGCAGCTTGGTGACGCTCAGCGGCAGGCCCAGGTGGGCGGACAGCTCGGCGACGCTCTGCGGCTGCTCGGCCAGCCGCAGCAGGGCCTCGCGCTCGGGGCGCAGGTGGTCGCCGGGCCGGGGCGCCCGTGCCGCCGCGACGCGGGTGAGCAGGTCCAGCCCGGTGGCGCCGCGCGCGGAGTCCAGGCCGATGGCGAACGGCCGCACCAGCCGCCCCGGAGACTCTTGCGCGGAGGGCCTACCGCTCACCGCGGGGCTCCGCGGGCAGGGGCTCGATCTCGGAGCGGGGCTCGCCGGGCACGACCGCGGGGCGGGGTGTCTGCGCCGCCCAGTCCAGCAGGTGCTCGGGCACCACGGCGGTGGCGCAGGTGCCGCCGTAGGGCGAGGGGCGCAGCCGCACCACGACGCCGTGGCGGGCGGCCAGCCGCGCCACGACGAACAGGCCCAGGCGGGGCTCCTCGGGCAGGGCCATGACGTCGAACTCGGGCGGATCGGCCAGGATGCGGTTGGCCTCGGCGTAGCCGTCCTCGGTCATGCCCAGGCCGCGGTCCTCGACGTCGATGGCCACCCCGCCGCTGACCCGCCCGCAGTTGACGTCGACCGAGCACGCCTTGGGCGAAAACTGGGTGGCGTTCTCGACCAGTTCGGCGACGAGGTGGACCACGTCGGCGACGGCGGCCCCGCGCAGCCGGGCCCGGGGCGCCGAGGTGAGCCGGACCCGCTCGTAGTCCTCGGTCTCGGTGATGGCGGCGCGCAGGACGTCGGCGACGGGCATCGGGTCGCGCCAGCGGCGGGCCGACCCCGCTCCGCTGAGGATGATGAGGTTGTCGGCGTAGCGCCGGGCGCGCGTGGCGAGGTGGTCCAGCCGGAACAGCCGGCGCAGGGCGCGCGGGTCGTCCTCGTCGGACTCGATCTCGTCGAGGATGCTGAGCTGGCGCTGCACGAGGGTCTGGTTGCGGTAGGCGATGCCGAGGAACACCCGGTTGGCGCCCTTGCGGATCTCGGCCTCCTTGACCGCGGCCCCCACGGCCGTGCGCTGGGCGGTGTTGAACGCGTCGGCGACCTGGCCGATCTCGTCGTCGCCGTAGCTGAGCCGGGGAAGCTCGGCGTCGAGGTCGACCCGCCCCCCGGCGCGGGCGCTGTCGACGATGGCGGGCAGCCGGGTGTCGCTCAGGCCGAGGGTGTCGGTGCGCAGGCGGCGCAGCCGGGCGGTGAGGCGGCGCGAGGAGCGCGAGGCGGCCACGATCGCGGCGGCCCCGGCCAGGAGGGTCAGCACGCTGCCCGCCGCCCCCCAGCCGATGCGGCGCAGCGCGGAGTTCCAGGCGGTGTCGGCGGCGAGGTCGGCCTGGGCGGCCACCACCCGGCCCAGCGCGGCGTCGGCGGGTCGGGCGGCGCGGTCCCAGGCGCCGGCGCCGACGCCGATGGCGGAGTTCCACGTGGCCGGGGCCCCGGGGGTCTCCGGAGGTGCCACGGGCGAGCGGGTCACGACCATGCGGGACATGTTCTCGGTGTCGCGCCAGGCGGCGGAGTCGACCATGGCGTCGTAGCGCTCGCGGGGCAGGCCGCGCAGCCCGTTGGCGGCGTCGGGCAGGGTGTCGCGGTAGGCGGCGGTGAGGTAGGTGAAGTGCGCGGTCTCCTCGTAGTCCATGCCGCCGGCGGCGATGGAGCCCGCGAGCAGGGCGTCGGCGCGCGCGTGCTGCTCGTGGACGGTGAGCAGCCGCCGGGCCAGCACGGCGTCGGAGACGCTTTCGCCCTCCTCCATCGGGCGCAGCAGCGCCGAGGAGATGTCGGAGGCGGCGACGACGAGGTCGGAGTAGGCGGCCAGGGCGGTGGCGCGGTCGGTCCGGCCGGAGTCGACGTCGGCGCGCACGGCGCCGAGGCGGTCGCGGTCGGACAGGAAGTCCCGGACGGTGCGGGCGATCTCGTTGTCCTCGCCGGGGCCCAGGGTGGGCGCGATGCCGGCGGCGGCGTCGACGGCCTCGTCGGTGCGGCGGCGCTGGGCGGCCAGCGCGGAGTGGGCCTGGCCGTTGTCGGGGTCACCCAGCCGCACCTGCGTGAGCCGGCGCTCCTCGCGGAGGCCGTCGGCGAGCCGGGTGAAGGCCGCGATGCCGTCGCGGCCCCGCGCGACCGAGAGCATCAGCTCGCCCGCCTGCACGAACCCCGTGGCGGTCATGACGGTCCACAGCACCAGGAAGCTGACGCTGGGAATCAGCACGATGCGGGTCAGCTGTCTGCGGATGGTCGGCCGGCGTGAGCGGCCGGTGTGTCGTGTCTCCATGGTCCCCCCAACCTGGAGCCAAGACGCTATCGCAGAAAGCCTCCCGTGCGTGGCCGTTTGGTCACATCAGGTGACAACGGCGAGGTCGCGGTGTTCTCGGCGGTGCGGCGTGCCCCGTACCGCCGAGAACACCGCGACGCGGCCCCGGGAGGCTACTCGCGGCGGTGGCGCGAGCCCACCGGCGCGGGAAGCTCCTCGACCGAGGGCGGGGTGTCGACGCCGAGGGTGTTGAGGACCTCGGCGTAGCGCAGGGCGGCGATCTTGGCCAGCGTGCTGCCCACGCCCAGGGGCGCGCAGCTGCGGGCGCCGTAGCGCTGGGCCAGCGGCTCCAGCCGCTCGGCGGGGAACTCGGGGCCGACCACGCTGGGCGCCAGCACCGGCCGCGAGCACCCGGCGGCGCGCAACTGCTCGAAGGCGTGGTCGAGGCTGGCGGGGTCGCCGAGGTCGGCGGGCAGGACGGTGATCCCCAGGCGGGCGGCCAGCAGCACGGCGGTGACCCCGGTGGCGTTGACGGCCTCGGCACCGCCCGCGGCGCCGACGACAACGCCGTCGGTCATGCGGGTGCCGGGGGCCACGACGCTGATGAGCCGCATGCGGTCGGCCCGCACGAACCCGGCCTCGGCCAGGCGCAGGTGCACGACCTCGGCGAGCATGGGGTGGGGGCCGAGCGCCTCGGTGACGCGGATGTCGGCGCCGGTCTGCTCGACGGCGGCGTTGATGGCTGCGGCGGTGCCCTCGTGCGGGGCGGTCACCACGGGCACGACGACGCCGCGCAGCGGGTGGCCCTCGCGGGGGCCGAGGTCGGCCAGGGCCTCGGTCAGGCCGGCGGTGCCGGCGCGGCCGTGCCGGATGGCGACCTCGGGGCGGTAGGCGCGCACGAGGTCGACCATCTGCGAACCGATGTCGCCGGCGGGATCGGCGGCCTCGCCGGTGTCGCCGCGCTCCCCCGCGGGACCCGTGGGAATGGCGAGGATGAGGGTCGGGGTGCCCACCCAGCTGTCGAAGGACAGGGGGTTGCGATGCCGACCGGAACGACGCCGCGGAAGATCGCGAGGGGGCAGTCTGTCCGGGTTTTGCATGCTGTCAGGGTTCACGCGAAGAATGCTAACGACTAGTGGGTGTTGATCTCTCCCGAAAGCCGTTTCCCGCGCTGAAAAACAGGGCCGGACCTCGGACTTCGGTGGACCACGGTCCAAACGGTGCGCCTATCGTAGCGGCCGCGCGGCGGGCGCCGGGCTGCGTCGGCGCATTACGTGCTCCACGAGCGCCAGCAGCACCGCCTTGCCCGCCGCGCGGTCGCGGGCGTCGGTGAAGAGAACGGGCACGTCAGGCGCGAGGTCCACGGCTTCCCGGACCTCCTCGGCGCCGTATCCGCAGGCGCCGTCGAACTGGTTGACGGCGACCACGAACGGAACCCGCCGGTGCTCGAAGAAGTCCACGGCCGGGAAGCAGGTGTCGAGCCGCCGGGTGTCGGCGAGCACGACCGCGCCCAGGGCGCCCTCGGCCAGTTCGTCCCACATGAACCAGAACCGGCCCTGGCCGGGGGTGCCGAACAGGTAGAGGACGACCTGGTCGGTGACGGTGATGCGGCCGAAGTCCAGCGCCACCGTGGTGGTGGTCTTCTCCTCCACCCCGCCGAGGTCGTCGACGCCCATGCTGGCCTCGGTCATGACCTCCTCGGTGCTCAGCGGCGCGATCTCGCTGACCGAGCCGACCATGGTGGTCTTGCCGACGCCGAACCCGCCGGCGATGAGGATCTTCACGGCCAGCGGGATGCCGGCGCCGGGGGCGCCGGAGGTGCCCGGGGTGTCAGAGTCTGCGGATGCCATCGAGAACCGCCTGAAGTACGTCCAGTTGGGGTGTGTCCGAAACGGGCAGGGGCGCCCGCGCGAGTACGTCGCCTGCCGTGATGAGGTCGCCCAGCAGCACCTTGACCACGGTGATGGGCAGGTCGAGCTGGGCGGACAGCTCGGCGACCGAGACCGGCCGGTCGCACATCCGCAGGATCGCGGCGTGCTCGGGCTCCAGGGCGGCGGCGTCGGCGGACTCGCGGGTGGCCACCACGATGCTGATCATGTCCAGGCCGGCGTCGACAGGCCGGGTGCGCCCGCCGGTGACCGTGTAGGGGCGCACCAGCGGGCCTGCGGCGCCGTGGCGCGGACCGCCCGCGGCGTCGCCGTGGCGCTGGCGCCGCTCCCGGACCGACTGCCGCGCCGCCTCGCGCGCCCGCGCCCCCCGGGCGGCGCCGGGGCGGGTGTCGTACCCCGGGGGGCCGCACTCGCCCGCGGTCCTCATGACCCCGAGCTTCCGGCCGTGACCGACTGAGGGAAGCGCGGCGCGGAGGTGAGGAACTGGCCCACCCGCTTGACGCGCATGTTCATCTCGTAGGCGATCAGCCCGACGTCGGCGGTCTCGGCGGCCAGCACGGCCAGGCAGGCGCCCTCGCCCGCCGCCGTGACGAACAGGTAGGCGTGCTCCATCTCGACCACGGTCTGGCGGACCGCGCCGCCGCCGAACTGGCGCCCGGTGCCCCGGGCCAGGCTCTGGAAGGCCGAGGCGACCGCCGACAGGTGCTCGCCGTCCTCGGGCGTGAGCGCGCGCGAGCGGCCGATGAGCAGGCCGTCGGCCGAGAGGACGATGGCGTGCTCGGCGCCGACGACCCGTTCGACCAGGTCGTCCAGCAGCCAGTTCAGGTCTCCTGCGGCGTGGTTGTTGTGCACCGTCACTCGTTCTCTCCCGTGTGTACGCCGGTGGGCCGGACCGCGGTGCGCTGGCGTGCCGCGCCCACGGGGGTGGGTCGAAGGGGGGTGGTGTCCGTGTCGTCGCCGCGGGGGGCGCGCCGCTCGGTGTCGGACTCGGCGGCGCCGCCGTCGGCGGGGACCGGATCGCGATCGTCGTCGGCGCGGCCGCGCAGGGTTCCCGCCTGGAAGGCGCTCATGATCCGGCGGATCTCCTCGGGGGAGCGCTCATCGGCCGCGGCGGGGTGGTCGGCGGCGGTCGGGGCCTGGCGCAACTGGGGCGCGAGGCTTGCCTGGCGGCGGCGCTTGGGGAGCGCGGGGCGCTCGCCGGGGTGCTCGGGCCCGGGGCCGGCGGCCGCGGGCGCCACGGGCACGGGTTCGGTGGCCGCGAGGTCGGCGGGGTGTTCCCCGCCGGCGGGGCCGGGGAGCGGCGCGGGCGCGCCGCCCTCGGTGACGGCCTCGGGGCGGCGCCGGGTGCCCCGGCGGACGGGCGGCGCCAGCAGGTCGCCCTCGGCGCGGGCGCGGGCCGCCGCGGGCGGCTCGGGTCTGCGGCGGCGGGGTTCGGCCGAGGACACCAGCGCGGCGGGGATGAGCACCACCGCGCGGGTGCCTCCGTAGGGCGAGGGGCACAGCCGCACGCGGACGTCGTGCTTGGCGGCCAGCCGCGCCACGACGAACAGGCCCAGCCGGGAGTCGCGGTTGAGCGCCATGACGTCGAACTCGGGGGCGTGGTCGAGGGTGGCGTTGGCGGCGGCCAGGCCGGCCTCGCTCATGCCCAGCCCGCGGTCCTCGATCTCGACGGCCACGCCCTTGGGCACGACCTCGCTGTGGATGTGCACCAGGGTGTGCGGCGGCGAGAAGGCGGTGGCGTTCTCGATCAGCTCGGCCACCAGGTGGATGATGTCGGCCACCACCGCGCCCGACAGCGAGAGGTCGGGCACCGCCCGCAGCTTGACGCGGGTGTACTCCTCGGTCTCGGAGATGGCGCCGCGCAGGATGTCCACGAGCGGGATGGGGTGGCGCCAGCGTCTGCCCGGCTGGGCGCCGCCGAGGATGATCAGGTTCTCGGCGTTGCGCCGGCCGCGCGTGGCCAGGTGGTCCAGGTGGAACAGGTCCTCCAGGAGGTCGGGGTCGTCCTCCTCGCGCTCGATGCGGTCCAGCAGCTGGAGCTGGCGCTGCACCAGCGACTGGTTGCGGTGGGCGATGGCGAGGAACACCCGGTTGACCCCGGCGCGGGTCTCGGCCTCCTTGACGGCGGCGCTGACGGCGGTGCGCTGGGCGATGTTGAAGGCGTCGGCGACCTGGCCGACCTCGTCGCGGCCGTGGTCGAGGCGGCGCAGCTCGGTGTCGAGGTCGACGGGGTCGCCGTCGGCCAGGCGGCGCACGATCCGGGGCAGCTCCTCGCGGGCGAGCAGCAGGGTGTCGGCGCGCAGCCGGCTGAGGCGGCGGGTGAGGTGGGCGGCGGAGCAGGAGGCCACGCCGTAGGCCACGGTGCCGGCGAACAGCGAGATGATGCCGCCGCCCACGGAGAGGTTGAACAGCCAGCTCCCGGCGGTGTCGGTGGCGTTGACGACGGCGCCCAGCTGGGCGCCGACGAGCGAGGCCAGCCCGGTGTGGACCTCGTCGGCGGCCGGGCGCCAGCCGTCGAGGCCGTCGGGCAGGGCGCCGGTGGCCCGGGGCTCGCCGGTGGCGGGGTCGGTCTCGGCGTCGGGCTGGTGGCGGGCGACGGTGTCGGCGAGCGCGCGCACCCGTCGCCACTCCGCGGACCCGGCGAGGTCCTCGTAGGCGGTGGCGGCCTCTCCGGCCAGCGCCGGGGCGGCCTCGGTGATACGGGAGCGCATGCCGTCGACGAGCGCGGTGAACCGGCTCTGCCGCTGCGGGGTGAGGGAGTCGGCGGCGATGGCGGCGCTGAGGAGGGTGTCGCCGCGGGCGAACTGCTCCTGGGCGCGCATCAGCCGGACGGCGTCGGCGGCGGCGGTGGCCGAGGCGCCGTCGTCGAGGCGGCGGGCGCGCAGGTCGTAGAGGCGCAGGCCGTCGCCGACGATGTCGGTGTAGGCGGTGGAGGCGCCGCTGGGCCCCAGGTCGCCGGCCGAGACGCGGCCGCGGATCTCCGAGCGCTGCCGGAGTTCGGCGAAGTAGGCGTCGGCGGCGCGGGCGATGTCGGGGTCGCCGCGGCCGGCCAGGAGGTCGGCGCGGGCGGCGACCTCGGTGACGGCGTCGTCGGTGGCCTCGGCCTGCCGGCGCAGCGCCGCGAGGGTTTCGGACGTGCCCTCGGCCGCGTGCACGGCGGCGAGGCGGCGTTCGCGCTGCAGTTCCACGAACGAGGCGTAGAGGTGGATGTCGGCGCGGCCGTCGCCGGTGGCGATCCGCAGCGAGATCGCCTGGGTCAGCAGCACCGCGCTCAGCACGGCGAACAGCACCAGGAACGTGATGCTGGGGATCAGGACGATCCGGTTGAGCTGGGCTCTGATGCTGCGCTCGGAGCCGCCCTGCCGACCCATGAAGCTCCTCCCACGACGCGGACGCATGCCGTGGGCACCCGGTGCACGGGATCGGCGCCGGACCAGCGGCGACACGCCCCGTCGTCACGCAGCGCGCAGGAGGGGATACCCGTGGTGCCCACAGTCCCAGGACGCTACATCATCGTTCGGGGCGGCGACGGGGGTTTCGCCGAACTCGCCGGCGGGCCGGGCGCTCGCCGAAAACGCCGGTGGGGGCCGCCGCGGGTGCGGCGGCCCCCACTGTGGCGCTGGGGCGCGGGCACCGGGGTGCCGAAGGCGCCGCGCGGGCGGGCGGGAGCCTCAGCCCTCGCCGGCGCCCTCCGCGGCGTACTCCCGGTGCGCGGCGATCTCGGCGCGGACCCGCTCCAGCTGCTCCTTGACGCGGGCGGGCGCGGTGCCGCCCTTGGCCGAGCGGGAGGCCAGCGATCCGGCGACGGTGAGCACCTCGCGCACGTCGGGGGTCAGGTGCGGCGAGATCGCGGCGAGGTCGGCGTCGGTGAGGTCGGGCAGGTCGATGCCGCGCTCCTCGCAGGCCCGCACGCAGGCGCCGGCGATCTCGTGGGCCTCGCGGAAGGGCACCCGCCGCCGCACCAGCCACTCGGCGATGTCGGTGGCCAGGGAGAAGCCCTGCGGGGCGAGTTCGGCCATGCGCTCGCGGTTGAAGACGAGCGTGGCCACCATGCCGGTGAAGGCGGGCAGCAGCAGGCCCAGGGTGTCGACCGCGTCGAAAACCGGCTCCTTGTCCTCCTGGAGGTCGCGGTTGTAGGCCAGCGGCAGGCCCTTGAGCGTGGTGAGCAGGCCCGCGAGGTCGCCGACGAGGCGGCCGGCCTTGCCGCGCGCCAGTTCGGCGATGTCGGGGTTCTTCTTCTGCGGCATGATCGAGGAGCCGGTGGAGAACGCGTCGTCGAGGGTGACGAAGGAGAACTCCTTGGTGGCCCACAGGATGACCTCCTCGGCCAGCCGCGAGAGGTCCACGCCGGTCATGGCGGCCACGAACGCGAACTCGGCCACCACGTCGCGGGCGGCGGTGCCGTCGATGGAGTTCTGGGCCGAGGCGGGGAACCCCAGGTCGGCGGCGACCGCGTCGGGGTCCAGGCCCAGCGACGACCCGGCCAGGGCGCCCGAGCCGTAGGCCGACACCGCGGCGCGGGCGTCCCAGTCGCGCAGCCGCGCCACGTCGCGCAGCAGCGGCCAGGCGTGCGCCAGCAGGTGGTGGGCCAGCAGCACCGGCTGGGCGTGCTGGAGGTGGGTGCGCCCGGGCATGGGGACGTCGATGTTGGCCTCGGCCTGGTCGGCGAGCGCGGCGGCGAGGTCGAGCACGTCGGAGGCGATGGCGCGGGCCTGCTCGCGCAGGTACATCCGGACCAGGGTGGCGATCTGGTCGTTGCGGGAGCGCCCGGCGCGCAGCCGCCCCCCCAGTTCGGGGCCCACGCGCTCGATGAAGCCGCGCTCCAGGGCGGTGTGGACGTCCTCGTCGGCGAGCACGGGGGTGAACGCGCCGGAGGCGACGTCGGCCTCCAGCCGGTCCAGGCCCGCGATCATCGCGTCCAGCTCGGGGTCGGTGAGCAGCCCGGCGGCGTGCAGGACGCGCGCGTGGGCGCGCGAGCCGGCGATGTCGTGGCGGGCCAGGCGCCAGTCGAAGTGGGTGCTCAGGGAGAGCCGCGCCAGCGCCTCGGAGGGGCCGCCGGAGAAGCGTCCGCCCCACAGGCGGGTGACCTCGGGTTCGCGCTCGTTGGCCACGGGTCGGTCCTTGTCGTGTGTCGGTGGGTCGGGTGCCCGCCCCGCGGGGCCGGTGGCGGTGCCGCGGGGCGGGCGGGGCCTGCTGGTCGGGTGTCAGCCCTGCCTGCGGTCGCGCACGCTGGCGATCTTGGCGGGCATGCTCCAGATGTCGATGAAGCCGCGGGCCAGGGACTGGTCGAAGGTGTCGCCGGTGTCGTAGGTGGCCAGGTCGTAGTCGTAGAGCGAGGCCTCGCTGCGGCGGCCGGTGACCACGGCGCGCCCGCCGTGCAGGACCATGCGGATGTCGCCGGTGACGTGCTTGTTGGCCTCGGCGATGAAGCCGTCCAGGGCGTTCTTCAACGGGGAGAACCACAGGCCGTCGTAGACCAGCTCGCCCCAGCGCTGGTCCACGCCGCGCTTGAAGCGGGCCAGCTCGCGCTCGACGGTGACGTTCTCCAGCTCCTGGTGGGCGGCGATGAGGGCGATGGCGCCGGGGGCCTCGTAGACCTCGCGGCTCTTGATGCCCACGAGGCGGTCCTCGACCATGTCGATGCGGCCCACGCCCTGGGCGCCGGCCCGCCGGTTCATCTCCTCGATGACCTGCAGCGGGGTCAGCTCCTTGCCGTCGATGGCGGTGGGCACGCCCGCGGTGAAGGTGATGACCAGCTCGTCGGGCTCGCGCGGCTCGGCCGGGTTGTCGGTGTAGGCGTAGACGTCCTCGATCGGGCCGTTCCAGATGTCCTCCAGGAACCCGGTCTCCACGGCGCGGCCGAAGAGGTTCTGGTCGATGGAGTAGGGCGACTTCTTGGTGACGTCGATCGGCAGGCCCTTCTCCTCGGCGAAGGCGATGGCCTTGTCGCGGGTCATGCCGGAGTCGCGGACGGGCGCCAGCACCTTCAGCTCGGGGAAGAGGGCGGCCAGGCCGGCCTCGAAGCGCACCTGGTCGTTGCCCTTGCCGGTGCAGCCGTGGGCGACCATGGTGGCGTTGTGGTACCGGGCGGCGTCGGCCAGGTGCTTGACGATGAGGGGGCGCGACAGCGCCGAGACCAGCGGGTAGCGGTCCATGTAGAGCGCGTTGGCCTGGAGCGCCGGAACGCAGTACTCGGTGGCGAACTCGTCCTTGGCGTCGGCGACGACCGCCTCGACGGCGCCGCAGTCCAGCGCGCGCTGGCGTACGACGTCGAGGTCCTCGCCGCCCTGGCCGCAGTCGATGGCCACGGCGACGACCTCGGCGCCGGTCTCCTCGGCGATCCAGCCGATGGCGACGGAGGTGTCCAGGCCCCCCGAGTACGCGAGTACGACCCGCTCGGACATGTGGTTCTCCTTGTGTGTGTGGGTGTGTGGCGTGGCCGTGGCCGCCCCCGGCAGGCCGCGGTGGTGGGCTCAGGGACGGCGATCGGCGAGCCGCAGCAGCGCTGATGCCAGTTCCCCGCCGCCCTCGGGGTCGCGGGAGATCACCAGGATGGTGTCGTCGCCGGCGATGGTGCCGAGGATGGCGTGGAAGTCGGTGTGGTCGATGGCCGAGGCCAGGTACTGCGCCGCTCCGGGCGGGGTGCGCACGATGACCATGTTGGCCGACGCCTCGGCCGAGACCAGGAGGTCCTGGGCGAGGCGGGTCAGGCGGGTGTTGGCGGCGTGCTCCAGGTCCAGGGTGTCGGGACGGGCGCGCTGGAGGCGCTCACCGCCCTCGCCGGGCAGGACGTAGATCAGGTCGCCGTCGACGGTGCGGAGCTTGACCGCGCCCAGTTCGTCCAGGTCGCGCGAGAGCGTGGCCTGGGTGACCTGGACGCCGTCCTCTGCCAGCAGCCGCGCCAACTCCGCCTGGGACCGGACGTCGTTCCTGGTGAGGACGTCGGTGATGCGGGCGTGGCGGGCCGTCTTGGTCATGGGGGCCGACCCCGTACCGTCGAGGGTCATCGCGGCCGGTCCTCGGCGGCGGGGTCGGCCGCGGGGTCGGCGGCGCGGGCCAGCAGGAAGTGCAGCAGCGCCTTCTGGGCGTGGCGGCGGTTCTCGGCCTGGTCCCACACGGCGCTGGAGGGGCCGTCGATGACCGCCGCGGCGATCTCCTCGCCGCGGTGGGCGGGCAGGCAGTGCAGGACGATCGCGTCGGGCGCGGCGGCGGCCAGGGCGGCCTCGTCCACGGCGTAGGGGCGGAAGGGCTCCTGGCGCTGGGCGGCCTCGTCCTCCTGGCCCATGGAGGTCCACACGTCGGTGGCCAGCACGTCGGCGCCGGCGGTGGCGGCGGCGGGGTCGGTGACGGCCTGGACCGAGCCGCCGGTGCGCGCGGCGATCTCGGCGGCGCGGGCCAGGACGGCGGGGTCGGGCTGGTAGCCCTCGGGGGCGCCGACGCGCACGTGCATGCCGGCCAGGGCGCCGCCCAGCAGGTAGGAGTGCGCCATGTTGTTGGCGCCGTCGCCCAGGTAGGTGAGGGTGAGGCCGGCCAGGTGGCCCTTGCGCTCCCGCACGGTCTGCAGGTCGGCGAGGATCTGGCAGGGGTGGAAGGAGTCGGTGAGGGCGTTGACGACGGGCACCCGGCTGTGGGCGGCCATCGCCTCCAGCCGCTCCTGGGCGAAGGTGCGCCATACGATGGCGGCGACCTGGCGCTCCAGGACGCGGGCGGTGTCCTCGATGGGCTCGCCGCGGCCGAGCTGGCTGGTCTGGGCGTCGATCACCAGGGGGGAACCGCCGAGGTCGGCCACGCCCACGGCGAAGGACACGCGGGTGCGGGTGGAGGGCTTGTCGAACAGCAGCGCGACGGTGCGGGGGCCCGCCAGCGGCCGCAGGGCGTAGGGGTCCTTCTTCATGGCGTCGGCCAGGTCGAGGATCTCGGCCTGCTCGGCGGGGGTGAGGTCGTCGTCGCGCAGGAAGTGGCGGACCTGTCCGGGTGCGGGGGTGGTCATCTGGCCTCCTTCAGGATGGCGGGCAGGGCCGCGGTGAACTCCAGGACCTCGTCCCGGGTGATGGTCAGGGGCGGCGCGACGCGCACGACGTCGGGTGCCACGGCGTTGACGAGGAAGCCGTGGGCGGCGGCGCGCTCCTGCACGGCCGCCGCGGCGGGCCGGGTGAGCTTGAGGCCGCGCCAGAGTCCGGCGCCGCGGCTCTCGGCGAGGAGGGGGGCGTCCAGGTCGGAGGTGCGGGCGGCCAGCAGGGCGCCCAGTTCGGCGGCGTTGGCCAGCAGGCCCTCGGCCTCGATGGTGTCCAGGACGGCGAGGGCGGCGGCGCAGGCCACGGGGTTTCCGCCGAAGGTGGAGCCGTGGTCGCCCTTGGCGAAGGCGTCGGCGTAGCGGCCGAACCCGACGCAGGCGCCGATGGGCAGGCCGCCGCCCAGGCCCTTGGCCAGGGTGAGGACGTCGGGCACGACGCCTTCGGCCTGGTGGGCGAACCAGCGGCCGGTGCGGCCGATACCGCTCTGGATCTCGTCCAGGACCATGGCGGCCCCGGCGGCGTCGCAGACGCGGCGGACCTCGGCGAGGTAGCCCGGCGGCGGGGGCACGACTCCGGCCTCGCCCTGGAGGGGCTCGACCACGACGGCGGCGCAGGTGTCGTCCACGGCGGCGCGCAGGGCGTCGGCGTCGCCGAAGGGCACGAAGTCCACGGTGGCGCCGAAGGGGCCGAAGGGCTCGCGGATGGCGGCCTTGCCGGTGACGGCCAGCGCGCCCAGGGAGCGGCCGTGGAAGCCGTTCTCGGCGGCGACGATCCGGGTGCGGGCAGGGCCCTGGGCGCGCCTGACGAGCTTGAGCGCGGCCTCGTTGGCCTCGGTGCCGGAGTTGGCGAGGAAGACGCGGGGGCCGCCGCCGGCGGCCGGGCCGCCCAGGAGGGCGACGAGGCGTTCGGCGAGCCGGACCTCGCGCTCGTGGAGGAAGAGGTTGCTGGTGTGGGCGAGGGCGGCGGTCTGGTCGGCCACGGCGGCCACCAGGGCGGGGTGGCCGTGGCCCAGCGCCGAGACGGCGATGCCCGCGATGAGGTCGAGGTAGCGGTTGCCGTCAACGTCCCAGACGTGGCGGCCCTCGCCGCGCGCCAGGGCGATGGGCGGGGTGCCGTAGTTGGGCATCAGCACCGCCTCGAAGCGGGCGCGGAGGTCGTCGTTGGCGCTCACTCGAACTCGCCTTCGTAGATGTCGACGGGGTCGGTGGGCTCGTCGGCCTCGGCCACGACCATGGTGCCGATCCCGTCGTTGGTGAACACTTCGAGCAGCATGGAGTCGGGGGTGCGGCCGTCGAGGATGTGGGCCTGGGGCACCCCGCCGCGCACGGCGGCCAGGCACGCCTCCATCTTGGGGACCATGCCGGCGGACAGCTCGGGCAGCATGGCCTCCAGCTCGCCGGCCGTCAGGCGGCTGATCAGCTCCTCGCACACCGGGTAGTCGGCGTAAAGGCCCTCGACGTCGGTGAGCACGACGAGCTTGCCTGCCTCCAGGGCGACGGCGAGCGCGGCGGCCGCGGTGTCGGCGTTGACGTTGTAGATCCCGCCGTCCTCGCCGCGGGCCACGCTGGAGACCACGGGGATGCGGCCGTCGTCGAGCAGGGTGCGCACCACGCCGGGCTGGACGTCGACGACCTCGCCGACCTGGCCGATGTCGACGGGGGCGCCGTCGACGTAGGCGGCCTTGCGCTCGGCGGTGATGAGGTGGGCGTCCTCGCCGGAGATCCCGACGGCGAAGGGGCCGTGGGAGTTGATCAGGCCGACGATCTCGCGGTTGACCTGCCCGACCAGGACCATGCGCACCACGTCCATGGTCTCGGGCGTGGTGACCCGCAGGCCGGCCTCGAAGCTGCTGGTGAGCCCGAGGCGGTCGAGGTGGGCGTTGATCTGGGGGCCGCCGCCGTGCACGACGACCGGGCGCAGCCCGGCGTAGCGCAGGAACACGATGTTCTGCGCGAAGCGCTCGCGCAGGGCGGGGTCGGTCATGGCGTTGCCGCCGTACTTGACCACGACGGTCTTGCCGTGGAAGCGGCTGAGCCAGGGCAGCGCCTCGATGAGGGTGTTGGCCTTGTCCAGGGCCTGCTTGCGTGAGGTCATGAGCTGTAGGCCGAGTTCTCTTCGACGTAGCCGTTGGTGAGGTCGGTGGTCCAGACGGTGGCGGCGGCGCTGCCCGCGGACAGGTCGATGGTGACGGTGACGTCGCGGCCGCTGAGGTCGACCTTGGCGCGGTCGTCGCCGATGGCCCCGCGGCGGCACACCCACACCCCGTTCAGGGCGACGTTGATCTCGGCGGGGTCGAAGGCGACCGAGGTGGTGCCGACCTCGGAGACGGCGCGGCCCCAGTTGGGGTCCTCGCCGTAGATGGCGCACTTGAACAGGTTGCTGCGGGCCACCGCGCGGGCGGCGGTGACCGCGTCCTCCTCGGTGGCGGCGCCGACGACCTCCACGGCGATGGTCTTGGTGGCGCCCTCGGCGTCGGCGATGAGCTGGCGCGCGAGGTCGTCGCAGACCTCGGTGAGCAGGGCCGCGAACTCGGCCTCGCTGGGGACGGTGCCCGAGGCGCCGCTGGCCATCAGCACGACGGTGTCGTTGGTGGACATGCAGCCGTCGGAGTCGACGCGTTCGAAGGTGACGCGGGTGGCGGCGCGCAGCAGGCCGTCGCACTGGGCGGGGGTGAGGTCGGCGTCGGTGGTGATGACGGCGAGCATGGTGGCCAGGGCGGGGGCGAGCATGCCGGCGCCCTTGGCCATGCCGCCGATGGTGTAGCCGGTGCCGCGCTTGAAGGCGATCTTGGCGACGGTGTCGGTGGTGCGGATGGCGTCGGCGGCGCTGAGCCCGCCGTCGCGGGCGGCTTCGGCCACGGCGCGCTCGACGCCGTCGAGCAGTTGGGGCATGGGCAGCCGCTCGCCGATGATGCCGGTGGAGCAGACGATGACCTCGCCGGCGGAGTCCTCCAGCGCGGCGGCGGCGTGCTCGGCGGTGGCGTGGGCGTCCTGGAACCCGGGCGCGCCGGTGCAGGCGTTGGCGCCGCCGGCGTTGAGGACCACGGCGCGCACCCGGCCGCCCTTGGCGACCTGCTGGGACCACAGCACGGGCGCGGCCTTGACGCGGTTGCGGGTGAACACGGCGGCGGCCGCGCGGGAGGGGCCGTCGTTGACGACGACGGCGACGTCGCGGGCGCCGTCGGGCTTCAGGCCGGCGCTGACGCCGGCGGCGCGGAATCCGTTGGGTGCGGTGACACTCACGATGGTGCCTTTCAGAGCGGTGTCGGGGCGGTGCCGGTCAAGCCGTTCAAGCCGATCACGCCGATCAGGGTGCGGACCCGGGATCAGGGCGCGACCCCGGCCGTGGGCAGGCCGGTGGTCTCGGGCAGGCCGAGCGCGATGTTGGCGCTCTGCACGGCGCCGCCCGCGGTGCCCTTGGTGAGGTTGTCGAGCGCGGCCACGGCGACCATCCGCCCGGCGGCGGGGTCGACGGTGACCTGGACCAGGGTGGTGTTGGCGCCCAGGGTCATGGCGGTGCTGGGCCAGGTGCCCTCGGGGAGGACGTGGACGAACGGCTCGTCGGCGTAGCGGTCGCGGTAGGCGGCGGCGACCGCCTCGGCGGTGACGCCCGGGAGCACCGGCGCGCTGCACGTGGCGAGGATGCCGCGCGGCATGGGGGCCAGGACGGGGGTGAAGGACAGCCGCACCGGTCCCCCGGCGACGGCCGACAGGTTCTGCGTGATCTCGGGGTTGTGGCGGTGGGTGCCGCCGACGCCGTAGGGGCTGACCGAGCCCATGACCTCGCTGCCGACCAGGTGCGGCTTGGGCGCCTTGCCCGCGCCGGAGGTGCCGGTGACGGCGACGACCACGGCCTCGGGTTCGACCAGCCCGGCGGCGAGGGCGGGGAACAGCGCGAGGGTGGCGGTGGTGACGTGGCAGCCGGGGACGGCGATGCGGCGGGTGGCGGCGAGCGCGTCGCGGGCTCCGGGGAGTTCGGGCAGGCCGTAGGGCCAGGTGCCGGCGTGGGGGGTGCCGTAGAAGGCTTCCCAGGCGTCGGCGTCGCGCAGCCGGAAGTCGGCGCCGCAGTCGACGACGAGCACGTCAGGGCCGAGTCGTTCGGCGATGGCGGCCGACTGCCCGTGCGGAAGGGCGAGGAAGACGACGTCGTGCCCGGCGAGGGTGTCGGCGGTGGTCTCCTCCAGCACCCGGTCGGCCAGCGGCAGCAGGTGCGGCTGGTGCTCGCCCAGCCGGCTCCCGGCGTTGCCACCGGCCGTCAGCGCCCCGATCTCGATCTCGGGGTGCGCGAGGAGCAGCCGCAGCAGTTCGCCCCCGGCATACCCACTGGCCCCGGCGACGGCGGCCGTGTACCCCATCTCGAACTCCCCCGGTTTGGCTGGCTGGTTCGGCCACTACGGCCGGTCCGCTGTTCTGGCCGGTCCAGCTGGTGCAACGGGACGGAACGCGGCCTGCCTGCCGATGATCGCCCCGCCATGAACCATCATGCATCCTCATGCAAGGTTATGCAAGCGGTGAGGAGAGGGGGAGCGAGGGGGGTGGCGGAGGGCAGCGGCGGAGCGGAGAGACAGAGGGAGCGGAGAGGGCGGAGGAAGTGGAGGAGGGCGGAGGGGGTGGAGGGCCCGGGCAGGCGATCAACGGAATGGAGGTCGGGCGGTGGAGGTTGCGACGGGGCACCGACGGCAGCGGGCGGCCCGGGTACGCGATCACCGACCAGCAGGGCTGGACGGCCCAGGCGGCGACGGGGGCGGCGGGGCCCGGCGCCTCGGCAGAGAGGCAAGGAATCGGGCGAACCTGACGATAACCACCCGGGACGTCTCAACATATGAGACGCGGCCGCGTTATCCGCGGCGATCCAGCATCCCCGGCACCGGTTTTGTCGAAAACCTGCACCTCGTCGCCTTCGCAAGCCAAATTACCATCCCCCAAAACAGACATAAAGAATAAATCAGCCCGCGTACCGTAAGAGTCGTCTCACATAATGGACTACCGACCGCAATTCCCGCCGGGAGGGCGGCCATTTCTCGTCTCGACCGGGGGGCGATTCGGGCAATCATCTACAAAGGCCGTAGTTGAAAGTAGACCTGTCAGCGCTATTCGCTTTCCGCCCCCGCGACAGGCCGATATCGCCCGATGAGACCCGCCGCCCCCGTCGCCTCCGCCTGCCAACCGTCCCGCGACCCGATGACCGCCCACCCGAGCCATCCGTCCTCGTCGCCGCCCCGATGCCGCCTCCACCACGCACTCTGGGTATCGATGTCACGAGCCGCTGCCACCCGCCGCCGTCGCCGCCCCCGTCGCAACCCCGACCAACTGACCGCAGGACCGACAAACGGCCAGGCCAACCCACCGCCGCCCGTCGCCGCCCTCGCCGCGGCCCCGGCCGACCGGCGCGCGGAACGACGGCCGCCCCGCTCAGTCGTCTGCCGCTTTCAGCGCCGCCCCCGCAGCGCCGCCACCCTCAGCGCCGTCGTTCTCACCTGTCGCGACGCGCAGCCCCGAGCCCGACACCTGTTCGGGGCCCGGCCCCGACCGGCCCCAGGCAGGTGCTATCTCCCCGCGATGCGGCCCGCGATCTCGGCCAGGCGCGAGGTGCGGGACACGCGGTCGGACTCGCGGCGGTCTGCTCCCCGGTAGAGGCCGTAGACGAGGTGGGTGCCGACCCAGCGCAGGGGCTCCGGCTCCCAGCCGCGCACGCGGTGGCCGACCCAGGGCAGTTGGGTGAGGTCGGTGCGGCGCCCCAGGATCAGGTCGCGCAGGGTGCGGCCGGCCAGGTTGCTGGTGGTCACGCCGTTGCCGACGTATCCGCCCGCCCAGCCCAGGCCGCTCTCCTGGTCCAGGTTGACCGTGGGGCGCCAGTCGCGCGGCACTCCGAGGACGCCCGACCAGGCGTGGGCCACGGGGACCTCCGAGGCGACCGGGAAGAGCCGGGCGAGCACCCGCCACAGCTCGGCGATGGTCTGCGGCGGGGTCGCCCCCCGGTCGTCGCGGGCCGAGCCGAAGCGGTAGGGCACGCCCCGGCCGCCGATGGCGATCCGCCCGTCGGCGGTGCGCTGGGCGTAGAAGTACGCGTGCGCCTGGTCGCCGAGCACCTCGTGCCGCTCCCAGCCGATGTGGTCCCACATGGCCTCGGTCAGCGGCTCGGTGACGATCATCGAACTGTTCATCGGCAGCCACTCCCGCCGCCACCCCTGGATGGTGGAGGTGAAGCCCTCGGTGGCCCGGATGACGTGGTCGGCGCGCACCGTTCCGCCCTCGGTAACGGCGCCCGGCCGGACCGCGCCGTCACGCGGCTGGATCTCGGTGACGGCGGTGCCCTCGAAGATGTCCACGCCCAGCGCCTCGACCGCCGCCGCCAGGCCCACCACAAGCTTGGCCGGGTGGACACGCGCGGCGTGCGGGCTGTAGGCCGCCGCGACGGCGCCGTCGACCTGGAGGCGCGGTTCGCCGTGGGGGTCGAGCAGGTAGAGGTCCTCGGGCCAGTAGCCCCAGGTGTGCAGCTCCTCGACCTCGGTGATCAGCCGGGCCTTCTGCGCGGGGTTGGTGGCGACCAGGCGCATGCCGCCCTTGACGATGTCGGCCTCGATGCCCTCGGCGGCGGCGACCGCGATGACCTCGTCAACGGAGTCCATCATGGCGCGCTGCAGGGCGACCATTCCGCCCTTGCCGCCCTTGCCGCCCTTGCCGCCGGTGCCTGCCTTGGCGCCCGCACCGGCCCTGCCGACCTTGCCGATCCTGCCGATTCCGCCGCCGCCCGCGCCGCCGGCCCTCCCGCGTCCGGTGCCCCTGCCTCCGGGAGCGGCGTCGCCTTCGGCGCCGTAGGGCCGCCGCGACCCGGCGAACTCGGCCGAGAGCCAGCCGCCGTTGCGCCCCGAGGCGCCGAACCCGGCGAACTCCCGCTCCAGGACGGCGACGCGCAGGTCGGGCTGGGCTTTCTTGAGGTAGTAGGCGGTCCACAGGCCGGTGTAGCCGGCGCCGACAATGCAGACGTCGTAGTCGGCGGAGCCGGGAAGGGCGGGCCGGCGCTCGGGCAGGCCGATGTCGCGGAACCAGAACGACACGCCGCCGTTGCGGAACTCCTGGGAGCGCGGAATGGCGCGCATCTCGGCTGCGCTGGCGAACGGCTTCATGGAACCCCCGGCTGTCCGGCTGGCTGCTGCTGTGGATCAGCCGTCAGGCTATCGGGGGTACGGCGTCCGGATTCGCCCTGACTCCTGTGGTGTGCGCGACCTGGCCGGATGCGGACGGAATCGCCCCGCGCCGACGACGCGTGGAACGCGGGCCCTCGGCGCGCGCCCGCAGCGCGGGCGGCAGCCCCGCCCCGGCGCCGGAAACGCCTGCGGCAGCGCGGATCGCGGTTGGGGTCACCCTTGGTGGGCGCGGGCGCTGTCGCGCAGGATGCGGGCGTAGCGGGCGACGGCGCGCACGCCGTCCTCGCCCAGCGGCTTGAGGACGTGTTCGCGCAGCAGGCGCACGTGGCGGGCGCGGGCCTCCTCGGCGAGGGCGCGGCCCTCGGGGGTGAGTTCGGCGTAGACGACGCGGCGGTCGTGGTCGCAGGAGGCGCGGACCACGTACCCCTTGGCCACCAGGCGGTCGGCGAGCTTGGTGAATCCGCCGCTGCTCAGGCTGACCTCGCGGGCCAGGGTGCTCATGGGCAGCCGGTTGCCCGGGGAGCGCTGGAGGCGGATCAGCACCTCGAACCAGGGGCCGGCCATGTCCTCGCCGCTGGGGTGGACACCGCGCAGCAGGAGCGGGGAGGTGTCGTTGAGGGCCTCGACCAGCAGGCCCCACGCGGTGATCAGGTCGTCGTCGCTGGGGGCGGCCGGGGTGTGGGGGGCGGCCGGAACGGCGCCGCCGCCCTCGCCGCCGACGCGTTCGGGGGCCACCGCCCCGGATCGTTCGCCCACCGGTGCCTCCCCTGGTCACGTGCGGCGGCCGGCCTGGTCAGCCCGCACCGCGAAACTACCGCGCGCCACCGACAGGCCCGCGTCTCCGCGCCTCTCTCCGGCTGACGGCTGCGGGGCCGGCGGGGAACGCTACGTGGTGTCGATTGTACGACATAAAACTTATCACAAGGAAATATCTTCCCAGAAAGGGACAACGCGGGCAGGCGACCTTCTCCCCGCCGCTCCCGCCCCACCCGTCCGCACCCTCCCGCACGCCCTCCCGCACACATCCTCCCCACGCACGCCGGCGCCCGGGGCACGACGGGCCGGTGGCCCGCCGCACCCCGGGCGCCGGGGATACGGCCTTCGGACGGACGGCGCTCGCCGCGGGTCGCCACGGGTCTTTGCAGGTCGCCGCGGCTCCCGACGGCGGCGCCGCCCGCCCGCGCTAGTGCCGCTGGGCGACAGCGTCCAGCGCGGCGCGCAGGGTCGACACCAGGTGGTCGATCTGCTCCCAGGTGATGACGAGCGGCGGCGACACCAGCAGCGAGTGCGGGATCGCGCGCAGGATCACGCCGCGGGCGCGGGCCTCGGCGAAGACCTCGGCGGTGGTGATCCCGCGCTGCTCCAGCGCCTCCTCGGTGAGCTGCACCGCCGCCATCACCCCGGTGCCCGAGCGGACCTCGCGCACCAGCGGGTGGTCGGCCAGCGTGCGCATGGCAGCGTCGAGCTGGGACTCCACCTCCAGTGCCACCGTGAACAGGTCCTCGCGCTCCAGGATGTCGAGGTTGGCCAGCGCGGCCGCGCAGCACGTGGGGTGCCCGGCGTAGGTGGTGCCGTGGTGGAACGGGTTGCCCGGCCGGTCCCAGAACGGCTCGGCGATCGCGCCGCTGGTGATGACGCCGCCCAGCGGCAGGTAGCCGCTGGACACGCCCTTGGCGAAGACGATCATGTCGGGGCGCACGCCGTAGCGCTCGATGCCGAACCAGTTGCCCATGCGGGCGAAGGCGCAGATCACGCTGTCCACGACGAACAGCACCCCGTACCGGCGGCAGACCTCCGAGACCCCGGCGAAGTACTCGGCGTCGACGGCGTAGACCCCGCCCGAGCCGATCACCGGCTCGGCGAAGAAGGCGGCCACCCGGTCCGGCCCCACCCGCAGGATCTCCTCCTCCAGCGCCCGCACGGAGTCGTGCGGCACCACGGAGTTCTCGCGCACCATGGTGCCGAACCCGGTGCGGAAGCGGTCCATGCCGATGATGCTGGTGCCCACCCCGTGCAGGCCGTGGTAGCCCCCGGTGCGGCTGATGAAGTGGGTCTTGCCGGGCCGGCCCAGCGCCGCCCAGTAGCGCCGCGCCAGTTTGGCCGCGGTCTCGATGGACTCCCCTCCGCCGCAGGTGAGGATCACCCGGGGATCGGCGACGGGGGCGTGCGCGGCCAGGCGCTCGCTCAGCTCCAGGGCCGGGGCGTTGGCGAAGTCGCCGTAGACGGTGAACGCGTCGAGCTGGGTCAACTGGCGGTGGACCGCGTCGGCGATCTCGGTGCGGCCGTGGCCGACGTTGCAGTACCAGAGGCTGGCGGTGCCGTCGAGGTAGCGGTCGCCGTTGTCGTCCCACAGCCACGGGCCCTCAGCGCGGGCCACGACGAACTTCGGCCCCTGCGAGACCGAGTACATATCGCTGAACGTGTGCCAGAAGCGGCTGGGCTCCACCCGCTCTAGCGGTGTGCGCGCATACGAAACCACTGTTTCGGTCATGAAGCGACCTCCGAGCCGAGCGTGCGTGCGAACGCATGCAGAAAAACGCCGAATGAAACAGCCGTTCCGCGAGTGCCCGGGATCCGGATCGCGGCAGGTGCCTGCAGGTTAAGTTCTATGAAGCGCCGCGAGCAAGAGGCGAAACAAAGAAGTCTCCCCCGATTAACAGGGATCATGCGCGGTACCCGTGCACGTGCTTGCCAAAACCCCGCCCCAGCAGGGAAAACGGGCGGAAAAAAAAGTTGCCGCAACAGGTTTTGGCCCCGCCCCATCCGGTCGTGGACCGGGTGGGACGGGGCCGTGCGCCCCGGCGCGGGAGGCCGGAGCCCTGTGTGTCCGCCGTCCTCCGCTGGTCTCGGCTGCTCACCCGCCTTCGCGGGCGGCGGCGCGCAGCGGGCCGGCGCCCCGCACCGCCCACACCCGGGCGCCGCGGGGCGCCCCGCCTCAGCCGCGCAGCACCGCGCCGGTGCGCTCGGCCGCCGCGGCCACGGCGGCGTCGCGGGCCGCCGCGATCTCCTCGGTCTTCAGCGTGCGGTCGGGCGCGCGGAACCGCAGCGCGTAGGCGAGCGAGCGCCGCCCCTCCCCCACCTGGGCGCCGGTGTAGACGTCGAACAACCGGACGTCCTCCAGCAGCGCGCCCGCGCCCTCGCGCAGCGCGCGTTCGACGTCGGCCGCCGGCACGGAGTCGGACACCACCAGGGCGACGTCCTGCAGCGCCACCGGGTAGCCCGACACCAGCGGCGCCCGCACCGGAGCGCCCGCCGCGCCGACGGCGTCGAGGTCCAGCTCCACGGCGACCGTGCGCTCGGGCAGGCCGAAGGCGGCGACCACGCGCGGGTGCAGCTCACCCGCGTGGCCCACCAGCCGCTCGCCGCCCTCGGCCGCCGCGTCGGCGACGTACAGCGCGGCGCAGCGGCCCGGGTGCCAGGGCGCGTACTGGGCGGCCCGCACGGTCAGCTCGGCGTTGGCCAGCCGGGCGACCTCGCGCGCGGTCTCGACCGCGTCGGCCCAGGTGGCGGCGCGGCCCGCACCCCACCAGCCGGGCAGGTCGCGGTGGCCCGCCATGACGGCCGCCACCCGGCGCGGCTGCTCGGGCAGCGCGGTCTGCAGCGCGGCCAGCTCCTCGGCCGTGGGACCGCGGTCGACCGGGGGCATCGGCGCCCGGTCGGGGGCGCCGGGCCGGGGCAGGAACACCGGGCCGATCTCGTAGAGCGCGAGGTCGCCGAACCCGCGCCCCACGTTGCGGACCAGCGCCTTGAGCAGGCCCGGCAGCAGCGTGGTGCGCAGCAGCGGCTCGTCGTCGTTCAGCGGGTTGGCCAGCTTCAGCGCGGTGCGGCGGACGTCGTCGGCCGGCAACTGGAGGTTGTCGAAGTCGCGCACACCCACGAACGGGTAGGCCATGACCTCGGCGAACCCGGTGGCGGCGAGTTTGCGGCCCACCGTGCGGCGCAGCCGCTGCTCGGGGGTCAGCCCGTGGCCGGCCCGCGCGCGCGGCGCGATGGAGGGGATCGCGTCATAGCCCTCCAGCCGGATGACCTCCTCGGCGAGGTCGTTGGGGTCGGTGAGGTCGGGCCGCCAGGTGGGCGGGACCACGCGCAGCGTGTCGCCGTCGGCCTCGACCGCGCACCCCACCTGCGCCAGCCGCTCCCGCACCCGCTCGCGCGGGTACTCCACCCCGGCCACGCGGGAGGGGTGGTCGGCCGCGACGGCGATGGGCGCGCGCGGCGCGGTGGTGTCGATGTGGGTGTAGCCGGGCTCGACCGCTCCCCCGCCCAGCTCGGCCAGCAGCCGCACCGCGCGGGTGGCCGCCGCGAGCTGGAGCGCGGAGTCCACCCCCCGCTCGAAGCGGCGCGAGGACTCCGAGGAGAGCTGGTGGCGGCGCGACGCGCGGGCGATGTGGGTCTCGGCGAAGTGGGCCGCCTCGATGAGCACGTTGGTGGAGTTGAGCCCGATCTCGGTGGTCAGCCCGCCCATGACGCCGGCGATGTTGATCGGCCCGGACTCGTCGGCGATGACGATGTCGTCGGGGTCCAGTGTCCGCTTGACGTGGTCGAGGGTCTCCAGCCGCTCGCCCGGCCGGGCCAGGCGGACCTCGATGGGCCCGCGCACCGCGTCGCGGTCCCAGGCGTGCAGCGGCTGGCCCAGCTCCATCATCACGTAGTTGGTGATGTCCACGGCCAGCGAGACCGACCGCACCCCGGTCAGGGCCAGGCGGCGCTTCATCCACAGCGGCGTGGGCGCCTCGGGGTCGAACCCGGTGACCCCGCGCAGCACGTAGCGGTCGCACACCGCCGGGTCGGCCACCGACGCCGGGTGCCCGCCGCCGGGCGCGCCGTCGGCCTCGACGTCGGCGGGGTCGCGGAAGGCGGTGCCGTAGGCCGCGGCGGCCTCGCGCGCCACGCCCCGCACCGACAGCGCGTAGCCGCGGTCGGGGGTGACGGCGATGTCGAGGACGTCCTCGCGCAGCCCCAGCAGCGCGTAGGCGTCGTCGCCGGGCGCGGCGGCGCCCTCGGGCAGCACGATGATGCCCGCGTGGTCCTCCCACAGGGCCAGCTCCGAGGCCGAGCAGATCATGCCCTCGGAGACGCGGCCGTAGGTCTTGCGGGCCCCGATGGCGAACCCGCCCGGCAGCTCGCTGCCGGGCAGCGCCACCACCACCAGGTCGCCTTCGGCGAAGTTGCGCGCGCCGCAGATGATGTTCTGCGGCTCGCCGGTGCCGTTGGCCGCGCCGACGTCCACCCGGCAGTAGCGGATCGGCTTCTTGAAGCCGGTCAGCTCCTCAATCTCCAGCACCCGGCCGACGTGGATCGGCCCGGTGATGTCGGCGCCGACCGCGTCGACGGTCTCGACCTCCAGCCCGAGCGCGATCAGCCGGGCCGCCAGCTCGCGGGCGGTGGTGCCCTCGGGCAGGTCGGTGTACTCCCTGAGCCAGGAAACGGGGACGCGCATCAGATCTCCATCCCGAACGCCGCGGTGAAGCGGACGTCACCCTCGACCATGTCGTGCATGTCGGCCACGCCGTGGGCGAACATCAGCGAGCGCTCCACGCCCAGGCCGAAGGCCCAGCCGCTGTAGCGGTCGGTGTCCACCCCGGCGGCGGTGAGCACGCGCGGGTTGACGATCCCGCAGCCGCCCAGCTCGATCCAGCCCTCCGAGGAGCAGGTGCGGCAGGGGTTGGCGGGGTCGCCGACCGAGGCGCCGCGGCACACGAAGCACTCCATGTCGACCTCGGCGGAGGGCTCGGTGAAGGGGAAGTAGGAGGGCCGGAACCGCGTGCGCAGCCCGCTGCCGAACATGCCGTCGACGAAGGCGTCGATGGCGCCGCGCAGGTGGCCCATGGTGATGCCCTCGTCCACGACCAGCCCTTCGAGCTGGTGGAAGACGGGGGTGTGGGTGGCGTCCAGCTCGTCGGTGCGGTAGGTGGTGCCCGGCGCCACGACGTAGACGGGCAGCTCGCGCTCGACCAGGGCGCGCACCTGCACCGGGGAGGTGTGGGTGCGCAGGACCGTCCGGGAGTCGCCCCCGGAGGGCGACTCCACGAAGAAGGTGTCCTGCATGGTGCGCGCGGGGTGGTCGGGCAGGAAGTTGAGCGCGTCGAAGTTGAACCACTCGGCCTCGACCTCGGGGCCCTCGGCGACGTCGAAGCCCATGGCCACAAAGATGTCGGCCATGCGCTCGGCCACCGTGGTCACCGGGTGGCGCCCGCCGGGGGTGGAGCGGCGGGTGGGCAGGGTGACGTCGACCGCCTCCTCGACCAGGACGCGGGCGTCGCGCTCCTCCTCCAGCTCGGCCTGGCGGCGCTTGAGCGCCTCGCCGATGTCGCGGCGGGCGCCGCCGACGCGCTTGCCCGCCTCGGCGCGGGCCGCCGGCGGCAGCGCGCCGATCTCGCGGTTGGCCAGGGCCAGCGGGGAGCGGTCGCCGGCGTGGGCCAGCCGCGCGGCCTTGAGCTGGTCGAGGTCGGCCGCGGCGGCGACGGCGGCCAGGGCCTCGTCGCGCATGCGGGCGACCTCGTCGGGGCTGAGCGGGGTCACCTCGACCGGATCGTATGAGTTGTTGGGTGCTGACATGATTGATCGCCTCGCCGCCGCGCGCGGGACGCGGGCGGCCGTTACGGCCCACCGCACACGCGGGGGCTCAAGCCGACAGGAACCTGGTGGAGACCGCCCGCCGCGGTGCCGCCCTAACGCGCCCTCTCAGGCGAACTCGGGGGTGCCGGCGGGCACGGTAAATCGGAACTCGGCACCGCCGCTGGGCGCGCGGCCGACCGTGATCGCGCCGCCGTGGGCCTCGATCAGGCCCTTGACGATGAACAGCCCCAGGCCGGTGCCGCCGCGGCGCCGGGTGCGCCAGAACCGGCGGAAGACACGCGGAACGGCCTCGGGCGCGATGCCCTTGCCTTCGTCGCGTACCAGCACCACGGCTCCGTCCTCGTAGGGCTCGATCACAATGGTGACAGTACCAGCGCCGTGGCGCACCGCGTTTTCCACCAGGTTGGCGAGGATCTGCTCGATCTTGTCGGCGTCCAGCCACAGCTCGGGCAGCGGGCCGCGGACGTCGAGCCGGTAGCGTTCGGCGGGCTCCCCCGCCGCCACCCGCCCGGCCACGAGTTTGCGGGCGAGGTCGGGCAGGTCGACCACCTGCTTGCGGATCTCCAGCCGGCCCGCCTCGATGCGCGACACGCTCAGCAGCTCGGTGATGAGCCGGGTGACGCGGTCGGCGTCGGCGTTGACGGTCTCCAGCATGAAGATCTTCTGCTTGTCGGTGAGGCGGTCCCACTTGCCCAGCAGGGTGGCGGTGAACCCCTTGACGCTGGTCAGCGGCGAGCGCAGCTCGTGGGCGACGGTGGAGACCAGGTCGGCGCGGCCGCGTTCGCCGCGCGCGCGGTGGGAGGCGTCGCGCAGGGTGATCACCAGCCGCGACAGCTCGCCGCCGGGGGTGTCGCGGACGTAGCGCGCGGCCACCAGGATCTCGCGGCCGTCGACCAGGAACAGCGGCCGCTCGGGCTGGCGGGTGCGGGTGCGCAGCCCGCCGTAGGGGTCGCTGCACTTCCACCAGTCGCGGCCGTCGGAGTCGTGCAGGGCGAGCACGTCGCGGAAGTCGCGGCCCAGCGCGGACTCGGCGGGCACCCGCGCCAGCCGGGCGGCCATGCGGTTGAAGGTGACGACGCGGCCGGCGCGGTCGGCCACGACCAGGCCGTCGGGCAGGTCCTCGGCCGTGAGCACGGGAGCCGCGCCCTGCGGGTCCGCGCCGGATCGCTCCCCTGGTTGGTCGCCGCCCACGACCGCCTCCCCATGCCTCATGTGACCGCCCGCCGGAGATCATTACCCGCGGACACCGCCCGCTACGCTCGGCAGTGCCCGCCGCTGTGGCTGTGAGGCGCCGTGCGCGCCCCTCACCGGCGGCTCGTGGATGAGAGCTTGAGCGTATCGGCAATACGGGGGAGGCGGGCAACCCGCCGAACGCGGGAAAAGCTGGGCATACGCGGGATGGCGCGGAAACGGCGGCGGCTCCGGGGCGGGCGGGTCCCGGCGGGCCGGTCCGAGCGCCCCGGGCGGCGGGCGGACCGCAGCGGGCTAGGCCCCGCCCGCGTGGCCCGCGGCGGGCGCGCCCGCGCGCTGCTGGCGCGCGGTGGTGTACAGGCACACGGCGGCGGCCGTGGCCAGATTCAGGCTTTCCGCCGAGCCGTAAATGGGGACGCTGACGGCGCCGTCGGTCAGCGCCACGGTCTCCTCGGGCAGGCCCCACGCCTCGTTGCCGAACACCCAGCCCACGGGGCCGTCGAGGCCCCCGGAGTCGGCCACGGCGTGCAGGTCGCGCTCGCCGCCGCCGTCGGCGGCGAAGACGCGGGCGCCGGCGGCCCGCAGGTGCGCCACCGCCTCGGCGACGGGCACGCCCACCACGATGGGCAGGTGGAACAGGCTCCCGGCCGAGGCGCGCACGCACTTGCCGTTGTAGGGATCGACCGAGGCGTCGGTGAAGACGACGACGTCGGCGCCGGCCGCGTCGGCGGTGCGCACGACGGTCCCGGCGTTGCCGGGGTCGCGCACGTGCGAGAGCACCGCGGCCAGGCGGATCTCGCCGACGTCGGCCAGGCCCACGTCGACGAAGTCGCACACCGCGAGCAGGCCCTGGGGGGTGACGGTCTGGGCCAGTTCGGCCATGACCTCCAGGCTCACCCGGTGGACGGGGATCCCGCGCGCGTGCGCGGCGTCGGCCAGGTCCGCGTGGCGCTGGGCGGCCTCGGCGGTGGTGAACAGCTCGTGCACCCCGCCGGGCGCCGCCAGCGCCTCGCGTACGGCCTGCGGGCCCTCGGCGAGGAAGCGCCGCTCACGCTGGCGGAACGCGCGCTTGGCGAGCCGACGAGCCCCCTTGATCCGGGGTGACCTGGCGCTGGTGAACTCGTGGCCCGCCATGGCTTGCGACGTCCCTGTGCTGCGACCGGGCTCAGGCCGCGGTCTGCTTGATGTCGCCGGGCAGGGCGTCCTTGGCGGTCGTGACGAGGGCGGCGAAGGCGGCCTCGTCGTTGACGGCCAGTTCGGCGAGCATGCGGCGGTCGACCTCGATGCCGGCGGCCTTGAGGCCCTGCATGAAGCGGTTGTAGGTCAGGCCGTGGGCGCGCGCACCGGCGTTGATGCGCTGGATCCACAGCCGGCGGAACTGCCCCTTGCGGTCCTTGCGGTCCCGGTAGGAGTAGGTCATCGAGTGGAGCATCTGCTCCTTGGCCTTGCGGTACAGCCGCGAACGCTGGCCGCGGTAGCCGCTGGCCCGCTCGAGGACGACCCGGCGCTTCTTCTTGGCGTTGAGAGCCCGCTTCACGCGTGCCACTGTGACTCCCTTAGTGGTTGGACATCCGACGCGTCCGCGGAGGGGGCAGGGGTCGCCCGCCGGTTCCCGGCGCTGTCGAAGGGTGTGGAAGGAACGGTCCGGCTCTAGGCGCGGTTGCCGAGAAGCTTCTTGATCTTCTTGACGTCGTTCTGGGCCAGCTCGACCTGGCCGGAGATGCGTCGGGTGCGCTTGCTCGGCTTGTGCTCCAGCAAGTGGTTCTTGTTGGCGCGGAGGCGCATGATCTTGCCCGAGCCGGTCACGCGGAAGCGCCTGCTGGCGCCGCTGTGCGTCTTGTTCTTACTCTTCGACATGATCGCCGTCGTCTCCTACCTGCTCATCGATCGGCGCCACCGGGTTTGTGGTGGCGCGGCTACTGTGGGCACAGCACATCGGCACGCCGCGGTGTACCGCCGCCGCCGATGGCGACGGTGGTACACCGCGGTGCATCAACGTACTCCGGGCTGACGCCTACGGCCGGCGTCGGCCGCGAGTCAGCTGCCCTGCCCGGCCTGCTCCTCCTGGCGCTGCTCGCGCCGGGGTCGGGGGCCGGCCGCGCGGGCCTCGGCCTTGTGCTCGGACCGCCGCTTGTGGGGGCCGATCACCATGACCATGTTGCGGCCGTCCTGCTTGGGCTGGGACTCCACCGCGCCCAGGTCCTGGACGTCCTCCGCCAGGCGGGCCAGCAGGCGGCGCCCCAGTTCGGGACGGGACTGCTCGCGACCGCGGAACATGATCGTCACCTTGACCTTGTCCCCGCCCTTGAGGAACCGGACGACGTGACCCTTCTTGGTCTCGTAGTCGTGCGGGTCGATCTTGGGGCGGAGCTTGATCTCCTTGATGATCGTGTTCGACTGGTTCCGGCGCGACTCGCGCGCCTTGACCGCGGACTCGTACTTGTACTTGCCGTAGTCCATCAGCTTGGCGACCGGCGGGCGGGCCGTGGGCGCGACCTCGACGAGGTCGAGCTGGGCCTCCTCGGCCAGGCGCAGGGCGTCCTGCACCGGGACGATGCCGACCTGCTCTCCGTTGGGTCCGACGAGTCGGACCTCGGCCACCCGGATTCGGTCATTGATGCGGGGCTCGGCGCTGATGGGACCCCTCCCTAGCTTTGTCGTAATTCCTATGGGGGGCCACCCGGTCCGTACGCGGACCCTGAAAGCGAAAACCCCGCCAGCGGTGTGCAAGCGGGGTGATCCACCGGTACGCGTCGGGACCGGCGGGGCGAACCGCCACCGCCGCGACGCGTGAGCCGCCGTTGCCGACGACTACGGCACACCCACTGGTGCGCCGCCGACCGGAACCCGCCCGGAGCTGCGCCCCGGCAGGTGGGAGGATCCGCCTCCGCTTACGCGTGTCCGGCGCTTGGCGCGCCGGATCAAGTCAGAACACCACTCTATCAGGAAATCCGCCCTACCCAGTACCGCACCGGGCGGCCGGGTGGCAACCACCCCTGCCAACGCCGCCGGCCGGGGCGCTATTCCCCGAACCGCCCGCGCCATGGGGCCTGCCGCGCGTTGTCGGAAGGCATGGGGGCTAGGTCCTGTTTTTTGAAAGGTCTGCGGGGCGGGCTGGTCTTCGGTAATCCTTGGGATTCATGGTCCGACGCCATGAACTCACCGACGCCGAGTGGGACCTGCTCGCCCCGCTCATGCCCGCCCACCCCCGCAAAGGCAAGCGGTGGGCCGACCACCGCCGCGTCATCAACGCCATCCTCTACCGCACCAGGACAGGCATCCCCTGGCGCGACCTGCCCGAACGCTACGGCCCCTGGGAAACCGCCGCCGGACGCCACCGCCGCTGGTGCCTGGACGGCACCTGGCAGCGCATCGCCGACCGGCTGCGCATCGACGCCCTCACCGGCGCCGAACTCACCGCCGGTATCGACTCCACCGTGATCCGCGCCCACCACCACGCCGCCGGAGCCCCAAAAAAGGGGAGGCGGCCCGGGACGAAGGGGACAGGGCCCAAGCACTCGGGCGCTCGCGGGGCGGCTGGTCCACCAAGATCCACCTGATCGCCGACACCCGCCGGCGGCCGCTGGTCCTGGCCCTCACCCCCGGCCAGCACGCCGACACGGTGATGCTGCGGCCTCTGCTGGAGCGGCTGCGCCTGGCGCGCTCCGGGGGGCGGGCGCGCACCCGCCTGGACCGGTTGCTGGGCGATAAGGCCTACTCCAGCCGCGCCAACCGGTCCTACCTGCGCCGGCGCAAGACCAAGGCGACCATCGCCGAGCCCGCCGACCAGCGGGCCAACCGGCTGCGGCGCGGTTCGGCGGGCGGCAGGCCCCCGTCCTTCGACCGGGAGGCCTACCGCTTGCGCAACACCGTCGAGCGCGCGATCAACCTGCTCAAGCAGAACCGCGCGGTGGCCACCCGCTATGACAAGCGGGCCGTGATCTTCGAGGGCACCGTCCAGGTGGCCTCGATCAGAATCTGGCTGCGCGACCTTACCCGTTCAACAAACACTGCCTAGGCGCCGCCGGACGCGGCGCGCCGCGCCAACTCGGCCAGCCCGGCCTCGCGCATGGCCGCCACCGGCGCGCGCTCGGCACCGGTCATCAGCTCCACCTGCCGGGCGGCCTGGTGCAGCAGCATCGCGAACCCGCCGACCACGGTGCCCCCGGCGGCCTCGACGGCGGCGGCCGCCGCCGTGGGCCAGGGGGCGTAGACCACGTCGAACAGCGCCGCGCCGCTGCCGGCCAGCTCGGCGGCGTAGGGGTCGGCCGCACCCGAGGGCAGGGTGGAGACCACCAGGTCCACCCCCAGGTGCCGGCCGATGTCGGCGAGCGGCGCCACGGACACGCGCGTCTTCAGGCGTTCGGCGGCGGCCACCACGCCCCCGGCGCGCGCGGGGTCGCGGGCCAGCACGGTCACGGCGCCCTCAGCGGTGGCGCCCAGGTCGCGCAGCGCGGCGACGGCCGAGGCGGCGGTGGCGCCGCCGCCCAGCACCGCCGCCGAGGCGACCCGGTGCACGCCCCGCTCGGCCAGCGCGGCGGTGATCCCGTGGACGTCGGTGTTGTAGGCACGGCGCCGGCCGCCGGCGAACACCAGCGTGTTGGCGCCGCCGACCTCCTGGGCGGCGGCGTCGGCCTCGTCGGCCAGCTCCAGCGCGGCGCGCTTGAGCGGCATGGTCAGCGACAGGCCGGCCCAGGAGGCGTCGCACTCGGCCAGGAAGGCGGCCAGGCCGGGCTCGGCGCACTCGTGGCGGGAGTAGGTCCACTCCCCGTCCAGGCCCAGCGCGGTGTAGGCCGCCGTGTGCAGCACCGGCGACAGGGAGTGGGCGATCGGCGAGCCCAGGACCGCCGCGCGTCTCACAGGTCTCCTCGATTCTGCTCGAACTCCAGCTTGAGCTGCTCGAATTCCTCGTAGGTCTCGGCGAACTCGGTGACGCCGTTCTCGGGGTCGGTGGCCACGAAGTACAGCCACTCCCCCTCGGCGGGGTTCAGCGCCGCCTCGATGGCCTGCCGGCCGGGGCTGACGATGGGCCCGGCCGGCAGGCCGGTGCGGCCGTAGGTGGCGTACTCGCTGTCAGCGGCCTTGCACTCGGCGAGCTGGTCGTTGGTCAGTGCGATGCCGTACTCGCCGATGACGTAGAAGCAGGTGCTGTCCATGCCCAGCTCCATGACGGCTTCGAGCCGGTTGTAGACCACGCGGGCGACCTTGGGCATGTCCTCGGCCGAGCCCGACTCCGCCTGGACGATCGCGGCGACCGCCATGGCCTCGTTGGGCGTGAGGTTGCGCTCGGCGGCGGCGTCCTCCAGGTCGACGTCCTCGGCGACCTCGTGGAACCGGTCGACCATGCGCCGCAGCAGCGCCGAGGCGTCGGCGTCGGCGGGCATGTCGTAGGTGTCGGGGAACAGGTAGCCCTCGGCGCCCTGCTCGGCGTAGTCGGGCAGGCCCAGCGCCTCGGTGTCCTCCAGGGCGGCGCGCAACTCCTCCATGGGGATGCCGGTGTTCTCGTGGAGCAGCCGCAGCACCTCGTCGGCGCGCAGGCCCTCCTTGAAGGTGATGTGGGCCTGGAGCCGCGCGGAGGGGTCCATCAGCAGCTCCACGGCGGCGTCGCCGCTCATCTGCTCGTGCAGCCGGTAGGTGCCGGGCGCGACGTTGCCGCCGTGGGAGCCCAGCGCGTTGAGGAACGCGCCCGGGCTGGCGACGACCCCCTGGGCGACCAGTTCGTCGGCGATGGCCTGCCCGGTGGCGCCCTCCTCGACCACGATCTCGACCGAGCCGCTGCCCTCACCCTCGTAGTCGGGCGGGAACAGGTAGGTGCGGCCGAGCGCGAACCCGCCGGCGCCCACCCCGGTGACCAGGGCCAGGGCCACCACCACGGTCACGCCCTTGCGGGGCCGGGAGCGGGCGGTCCGGGCCCGGCGCGCGGCGCGGCGGCCGCCCGGGGCGGGGGTCTCGCCGTCGGGGTCTGGAGCGCTCCCGGCGCGCGCGGCGCGGCGGCCGCCGCGCCGGGACCGGCGGGGGCGGTCGTCGTCCTCGTCGTCGGCGGGGGCCGCGCCGTGCTCCTCGGCGGTGTCGGTGTCGTCGGGCCCGGGATCGGCGCCGCGGGCCCGCCTGCGGCGCGCCGGCGCGGCGGCGCGGCCGTCCGGATCGCCGCCGCGGGCGCGGCGGCCCCGGGGCGCGGGCTCGTCGGCGAGGTCGGTCCCGGCCTCACCCGGGGCGGCCTCGGCCGGTGCCGCGGCCGAGGCGAACCCGGCCTGGGCGACGAAGTCGGGGTAGCGCTCCAGGGCGCCGGTGTCGTGGCGGTCGCGGCGGTGGCCACCGCCCGCCGCGCCCTCGGCGCGGCGGGGCGCGGCGGGGTCGGCGTCGGCCCCGAAGGGGTCGGTGTCGGCCCCGCGCCGGCGGCGGCCGCCGCGCGGGGCGGGGTCGTCGGCGGCGGGCAGCGGGCCGGTGTCGCCGCGGCGGCGCCGGCGGCCCGCGGGCTGGTCGTCCTCCGGCGCGGCCTCGGCCGGGAAGGGGTCGGTCTCGGCGCGGCGGCGCCGGCGCCCCCGCCCGTCGTCGGGCTCGGGGTCGGCCGCCGGGAACGGGTTGGTCTCGGCCCGGCGGCGCCGCCGCCCGGAGCGGGCGTCGTCGTCGGTGTCGCGGGGCCGCTTGCGGCGCACCGGCACGGAGTCGAAGTCCAGCGTGCGCGGCGGCACGGGGTGGAACTCCTCGTCCTCGCCGGGCGCGGGCCGGGTCCAGGCCAGGTGCTCCTCGGCCTCGTCCACGCGCCCCCGCCGGCGGCGGCCGCGCGGCGCGGCGGTGTCCTCGACGGCGGCGGAGGGCGCGGTGTGCGGGCCGGTGCCGGCGTCGTCGGGCGCCTCGGGCGCGCGGTGGCGGCGGCCGCGCGGGCGCGCGGCGGGGTCGGTGTCGGCCGGTGCCGCCGGGGCACCGGCGTCAGGGCTCCAGCGGCGCGGCCGGGTCGGCAGCTCGGCCTCGCTGTCGAAGGCGCTGGGCCGCGTGGGCAGGTCGGTGCCCGGGCCGGGGCGGCCGGGTTCGGCGCGGCCGGGCCAGGGGTCGGTCAGCGGGTCGACCACCGGGCGGGAGTGCGCGGAGGCGCGCGCCGGCCAGGGGTCGGTGAGCGGATCGGCGACCTGGCGCCCGCCCGCAGCGGGCGGGCCGGTCCGCGGCCAGGGGTCGGTCAGCGGGTCGGAGCCGCCTTCGGGCGGGCGGCGCCGGCGGCCCCGCCGGCCGTGGCCGGTCTCGGAGTCGTCGTAGGGGGTGCGGTCGCTCATGCGGTCTCCCCGATGGTCTCACCGGGTGGGCGGCCGGTGTGCCGCTCGGTGTCGAGGGCGCTCTGCAGCAGTACCGTGGCGGCGGCCTGGTCGATGACGGCGCGGCGGGCCCGGCCGCCGCGCGCGCCGCGGGCGCCCATCGAGGCGCCCTGGCGGAGCTGGTCGGCGGCGGTGACCGTGGTCAGCCGCTCGTCGACGAGCCGCACCGGCACCGGCGCGATCCTGCGCGCCAGGGCCGCGGCGAAGGAGCGGGACCTGCGGGCGGCGGGCCCCGCCTCCCCGGAGAGGGAGGCGGGGTAGCCGACGACGACCTCGCACGCCTCGTGCTCGGCCACCAGGTGGGCGATGCGGTCGAGGTCGCCGGCGCCGCGGCGCACGGTCTCCACGGGGGTCGCCAGCAGGCCGCTGGGATCGCTGCGGGCGATCCCGATCCGGGTGCCGCCGGGATCGACCGCGATGCGTACTCCGTGCCTCAAGAAACGGGCTCCCCCACGAGGCGGCGGGGAGCGGCGGTTCGGAGAAGGAGCCGGATCATGGGGTGTCCTTTCTCGCCGCGCGCGGTCACGCGGTCTGCGCGACCTGCTGCTCGACCGCGCCGAGGGCGGTCTCGACGGCCGCGGGGTCGCTGCCGCCGCCCTGGGCGAGGTCGGGCTTGCCGCCGCCTCCGCCGCCGAGGGCGCGGGCCGCGGTGCCCACGAGGTCGCCGGCCTTGAGCCCCTGCCGCTGGCCGGCCTTGTTCACCGCGATGACCACGACCGGGCGGTCCTTGGGCACGGCGGCCACGGCGACCACGGCCGGGCGGTCCTCGCCCAGGCGCTGGCGGACGTCGGTGGCCAGGCGGCGGAGGTCGTCGGCGGTGGTGCCGTCGGGCGCGCGGTGGCCGACGAACAGGGCGGCGCCCCGGGTGGTGGCGGCGGCGGCCAGTCCGGCGGCGGCCTCCAGCACCTGGGCCGAGCGCAGGCGCTCGATCTCCTTCTCGGCGGCGCGCAGCCGGCCGACGATGGAGTCGATGCGCTCGGGGAGGTCCTCACGCGGGGTCTTGAGCTGCTCGGAGAGCTGGCCCACCAGCAGGGACTCCCGGGAGAGGCGGCGGAAGGCGTCGATGCCCACGGCGGCCTCGACGCGGCGCACGCCCGAGCCCACCGAGGACTCCCCCAGCAGCTTGACCACGCCGAGCTGGCCGGTGGCGCCGACGTGGGTGCCGCCGCACAGCTCGCGGGAGTAGTCGCTCATCTCCACGACGCGGACCCGGTCGCCGTACTTCTCGCCGAACATGGCCAGCGCGCCCATGGCCAGGGCCTCGTCGATGGAGGTCTGGAAGTCGCGGACCTGGATGTCGTCGAGCAGGACGGTGTTGACCTCGTCCTCGACCTCGGTCAGCTCGGCGGTGCTCAGCGGCTTGCTGGCGGTGAAGTCGAACCGCAGCCGGCCGGGCTGGTTCTCCGAGCCGGCCTGGCCGGCGGTGGGGCCCAGCGCGTTGCGCAGCGCGGAGTGGATGAGGTGGGTGGCCGAGTGGGACCGCGACACCGCGGCGCGGCGGTCGGTGTCGATGGCGGCGTGCACGCGGTCGTCGACGGTGATCCGGCCCTCGCGGACGGTGCCCCGGTGCACGAACAGGCCGGGGAGCGGGCGCTGGACGTCGTCGACGTCGACGACCCCGCGGCCCTCGGCGGTGACGGTGCCCTTGTCGGCGAGCTGGCCGCCGCCCTCGGCGTAGAAGGGGGTGCGGTCCAGGACGAGTTCGACGCTCTGGCCGGCCGAGGCGGCGGTGGCCGAGGCGCCGTCGACGATGAGGCCCAGCACGCGGGCCTCGCTCTCGTGGTCGGTGTAGCCGAGGAAGTCGGTGGCGCCCGAGCCGTCGAGCAGGCGGGCGTAGACGCTGATGTCGGCGTTGCCGAGCTTCTTGGCCTTGGCGTCGCGCTTGGCGGTCTCGCGCTGCTCGGCCATCAGGGAGCGGAAGGTGTCCTCGTCGACGCGCAGGCCCTGCTCGGCGGCCATCTCCAGGGTGAGGTCGATGGGGAAGCCGTAGGTGTCGTGGAGCTGGAAGGCGTCGGCGCCCGAGACCGTGGTGCCGCCGGTGGCGCGGGTCTTCTCGGCGGCGCGGTTGAACAGCGCGGTGCCCGAGCGCAGGGTGTCGGCGAAGTTGCGCTCCTCGGCGTCGATGACGCTGTGGATGGCGTCGGCGCCGGTGCGCAGCTCGGCGTACATCTCGCCCATGGCCTCGATGGCGGTGTCGGTGAGGTCGTGCAGGTAGAGCTTGTCGTCGCCGGAGAGCAGCCGCAGGTTGCGCACGGAGCGGCGCAGAATCCGGCGCAGCACGTAGCCGCGCTTCTCGTTGCCGGGGCGCACGCCGTCGGAGACGAGCATGGTGGCGGTGCGCATGTGGTCGGCGACGACGCGCAGGCTGACGTCGGCGCGGTCGTCGTCGCCGTAGACGGTGCCGGTCAGCTCGGCGGCGCGGCGCAGGATGCGGCCCAGGGTGTCGGTCTCGTAGATGTTCTCGACGCCCTGGAGGATCGCGGCCATGCGCTCCAGGCCCATGCCGGTGTCGATGTTCTTCTTGGGGAGGTCGCCGAGGATCTCGAAGTCGGTCTTGGACTCCCCGGGCCCGCGCTCGTACTGCATGAACACGAGGTTCCAGACCTCAAGGTAGCGGTTCTCGTCGGCGATGGGGCCGCCCTCGGCGCCGTAGGCGGGGCCGCGGTCGAAGTAGATCTCCGAGCAGGGACCGCAGGGGCCGGGCACGCCCATGGACCAGAAGTTGTCCTCCATGCCGCGGCGCTGGATGCGCTCGGGGGGCACGCCGACCGTGTCGCGCCAGATGGCCTCGGCCTCGTCGTCGTCGAGGTAGACGGTGACCCACAGCCTCTCGGGGTCGAAGCCGAACCCGCCGTCGGCGACCGAGGACGTCAGCAGGCGCCAGGCCAGGGGGATGGCCTGCTCCTTGAAGTAGTCGCCGAAGGAGAAGTTGCCCAGCATCTGGAAGAAGGACGCGTGGCGGGCGGTCTTGCCGACCTCTTCGATGTCCTTGGTGCGCACGCACTTCTGCGCGCTGGTGGCGCGGTCGAAGGGCGGGGTGCGCTGGCCGAGGAAGTACGGCTTGAACGGCACCATGCCGGCGTTGACCAGCAGCAGGGTCGGGTCCTCGGCGACCAGGCTGGCCGAGGGCACCACGGTGTGCCCGTTGTTCTCGAAGAATGCGAGGAAGCGGCGAGCGATTTCTGCCGTCTCCATCAGCGGCCGTCCTTCTGGTCGGGGGCGCCGATCGCGCCACGGGGTTGGCTGGCTCGGCCCGCAGGTGTGGTGGGGCCCGCGCCGTACTGGCGTCGCAGCTCGGCCTCGCGCCGCTCCATGGCGGCCTGGACGTCTTCGTTGAACTCGCGGAGGGCGGCGCGGTAGTCGGCGACGTGGTCCTCGACGCGGTCGGCGATTCCCGCCGGGCTCCAGGCTTGAGCGGTGCGGTTGAGCTTGTGCACAACATACCCGCCGAGGGCGGCACCTGCGACTAGGTAGAACAGGCGGGGGATCACCGGCGCTCCCTTCTGCGGCGGCGCCCGCGCACCAGCGCCAGGGCGCGGCGCTGGCCCAGGACGCGGCGCACGCCGTAGGAGAACGACGCCACCTTGACCAGCGGGCCGGTCACGACCGAGCGGGTCAGCGCGGTCACGGTCGACACGTCCTCGGTCGTGGTGGCGAGGTTGGCGGTGATCTCCTCGACCCGGTCCAGCGACGCGCCGGTGCGCTCGACGGTGCCGGCGAGGTCGTCGAGCATGGGCCGGGCGCGCTCGCCGAACTCCGCGACGACCTTCGTGGTCTCGGACAGCAGCCGGGTGAGCTTCACCAGGGCCACGCACATGAACGCGACCAGTACTGTCCAGACCACCGCCGCGATGAGCGCGGCAACCTCTCCTGCGGTCAGCATGCGGGCTCCGTAGGCGAATCGGGGTGGTGCGATCTCCAGCGGCGGTGCCGGGGGGAGTCCGCCTCGGGTGTCCGGCGGCGGCCCGCTCGTTTCGGCCGATCCGTCGGAGTGCGGAGATCCGAATACGCCGACCCTACCGTGTCCGGGCAAGGCGCCGCCCGCGCGGCGCCCCGCGCGTTGCGTGGCCGTGCGGGCACCGGGCGCGACGCCGCGCGGGGACGCATCGACGCGGCCCCGCCGATGCCGCAGAATCAGGGGGCGAGCGTTTCGCCACGGTCCTCAGCGGTCCTTGTTGGCGCCCCCCTTCCCGTGCAGACAGGAATTCCATGAGTCCCTCCGCCGAGCGCGAGATCTCCGTCCTGGTCCCCCCCGACCTCGCCCCCCTGGCACCGGGCGACCCCTCCTCCGTGGGTCCCTACCTGGTGATCGGGCGGATCGGCGCGGGGGCCACGGGCACCGTGTTCGCGGCGGTCGACCCCCGCACCACCGGGGAGCCGCTGACGGCGGTGAAGGTGCTGCACCCCTGGGCGGTGGAGGACGAGCCCACGCGGGCCCGCCTGCGGGAGCGCCTGGCGGCGCTGGCGGGCGCGGACGGCCGCTGCTACGTGCCGCCGGCCGTCTTCGACGCCGAGGCCGCGCAGCCGTGGCTGGCCATGGCCTACGTCTCGGGTGTGCGGCTGGACACGTTCATCGCCGAGCACGGGCCGCTGGGGCAGGGCCGGCTCATCGCGCTGGCGGCGACCCTGGCCGAGGGCCTGTCGGCGCTGCACCGCCGCGACCTCGCCTACGGCGACCTCAAGCCGGCCAACGTGGTGCTGTGCGCCACCGGCCCGCGGGTGCTGGACTGCGCGCTGCCGGGCCACGGCGAGCTGCTGCGGCGCACGGCGGGCCCGTGGACGGCCCCCGAGCGGCTGGCGGGCGGGCCGCCGAGCACGGCCGCCGACGTCTACTCCTGGGGCGCGCTGGTGGTGTTCGCCGCCACGGGACATCCCCCGGTGGACGGCGGAGGCGCCGGGGACGGGGGCGCCGGCGGTACCGGCGGCGCGGAGACCGGGACGCCCGCCGCGGACTCCCCGCGGCTGGCGGAGGTGCCCGAGGAGCTGCGGCCGATCGTGCGGCGGGCGCTGGCCGCCGACCCCGCCGCGCGGCCCTCGGTGCGCGAGCTGCTGGGGTCGGCCATCGCGGCGTGGGAGGCCATCAGCGGGGCGGGCGCGCCGCCGGTGCAGGGGACGGCCGTCACGCAGGTGCTGTCGCGGGAGTGGCGGGGCATCCCCGACCCCGGGCTGCTGCCGCGGGTGATCCACCTCGACGACGGCCGGCGCCGCAGACGGGGGCGCACGGGCCTGGTGGCGGGCGGTGCGGCCGTGGGGCTGGCGCTGATCGCGGGCGGCGCCTACGCCGCCTACGCGGCGCTGGGCGGGCCGGCCGCCCCGGCGCCCGAGCCCGGGCCCACGGCGTCGCCCTCCGCCGACGCCCCGGCCGAACCGGGCGAGCTGATCGTGCGGTTCGACCCCGCCGAACAGACCGGCGGCGCCGAGGGGCCGTGGGTCTACACGCGGGTGGAGCCCGCGCCCGACGCGCCGGCGACCCCGGCGGCCACCATCGCGCCCGAGGACTGGAGCGCGCAGTGGGTCCCGGTGAGCGAGGACGCGGTCGGCGAGACGGTGATCACGGCCGAGACCGAGGTGCTGTGCGCGCAGTTCTGCGTGCCGGGGCCCGGCCACATCGAGGACGACCGGGGCACCTACCCGGTGACCGGGCCGGACTTCGTCTCCTACCTGCAGTGGGGCCGGCCGGTGATCGCCGAGCTGGAGCTGGCCGAGCCCGAGGGCGACGGCCCGCCCGAGGCGGTGCGGATCACCGAGGTCTACCCCACGCCGCCGGACTAGCCGGCCGGGCCGCGCTCAGCGGCGGGGCCCGCCGCCGTCGTCGGCGGAGCGCAGGACCTCCTTGATGCGCTGGAGCACCTCGCCGTAGCGCCGCTCGGCGCCGTGGGTGGTGGGGGTGTAGTACTCGCGGCCGGCCACGGGGTCGGGCGCGTAGCGCTGGGCGGCCACCCCGCCGGGGTGGTCGTGGGCGTACTTGTAGCCGGCGCCGTGGCCGAGTTCGCGGGCGCCCTTGTAGTGGGCGTCGCGCAGGTGCGCGGGCACCGGCCCGGCCAGGCCCTTGCGGACGTCGGCCATGGCGGCGTCGATGGCGCTCACCACGGCGTTGGACTTGGGCGCCAGCGCGATGTGGATGACCGCCTGGGCGAGGTTGATGCGCGCCTCGGGCAGCCCGATCAGCTCCACGGCCTGGGCGGCGGCGACGGCGGTCTGCAGGGCGGTGGGGTCGGCCATGCCGACGTCCTCGCTGGCGTGCACGACGATGCGGCGGGCGATGAACCGGGGGTCCTCGCCGGCCTCGATCATGCGCGCCAGGTAGTGCAGTGCGGCGTCGGGGTCGCTGCCGCGCATGCTCTTGATGAAGGCGCTGATGACGTCGTAGTGCTGGTCGCCGGTGCGGTCGTAGCGGACGGCGTGGCGGTCCACGGCGCGCTCGACGTCGGCGACGGTGATCTCGGTGCGCCCGCCGGCCACGAGGGCGGCGGCCTCCAGGTAGGTCAGCGAGCGGCGGGCGTCGCCCCCGGCGAGCCGCACGAGCTGGTCGGCGGCGTCCTCGGCGAGGGTGTAGCGGCCCTGGAGTCCGCGCTCGTCGGTGAGGGCGCGGTCAAGGACGCCGCGGACATCGTCGTCGCCCAGGGACTCCAGGGTGAGCAGCAGCGAGCGGGACAGCAGCGGACTGACCACGGAGAAGAACGGGTTCTCGGTGGTGGCGCCGATGAAGCTGACCCAGCGGTTCTCCACGGCCGGCAGCAGGGCGTCCTGCTGGGTCTTGCTGAAGCGGTGGACCTCGTCCACGAACAGCAGGGTGCGGGTGCCGCGCATGCCCATCTGGCGGCGGGCGTCGTCGATGACGGCGCGGACGTCCTTGACCCCGGCGCTGACGGCCGACAGCTCCACGAAGCGGCGCCGCGTGGCGCGGCTGACGACGGTGGCCAGGGTGGTCTTGCCGGTGCCGGGCGGGCCCCACAGGAACAGCGACATGGGCGCGTCGTCCTCGACCAGGCGGCGCAGCGGGCTGCCCTCGCCCAGGAGGTGGGCCTGCCCGACGACCTCGTCCAGGGTGCGCGGGCGCATCCGCACGGCCAGCGGCTCCTGCGCGCGCTGGGCCTCGGCTCCGGCGTCGTCGAACAGTGTTTCGGACACGCGACCAGCCTAAGCGAGCGCGCCGGGGGCACGGGCACGCCGGGCGGCTCTAGCCGCGGTCGGCCATCCGCGCGATGAGCAGGGCGATGTCGTCGTTGCGGCCGGCCGGCGCCAGCTCGATGAGCGAGGTGGCCGCGGCCTCGACGTCGCCGGACTTGGCGCACAGGTCCTCGGCGACCATGCGCAGGCCCTCCTCCATGGCGACCTCGGAGTTCTCCACGAGGCCGTCGGAGCACATGAGCAGGGTGTCGCCGGCGCGCAGCCAGCGGGTGGTGACGGGGTACTTGCTGTCGGCGTCCACGCCCACGGGCGGGCCGGTCTCGGGCTCCCAGAGGTCGTAGCCGGAGGGCGTGGCGATGACGGCGGGCGGCTGCCCGGCCCAGGCCGCCTGCATCTCGCCGGTGTCGAGGTCGAGCACGAGGTAGCCGCAGGTGGCGAAGACGATCTCGCCGGTCTCGGTGAGCAGCCGGTTGGTCTCGGCCAGCACCACGCCGGGGTCGACCTGGTTGGTGGCGTAGGCGCGGAAGGCCACCCGGATCTGGCCCATGGCGGCCGCGGCCTCGACGCCGTGGCCCTGGACGTCGCCGACGACGAGGCCGACGCGGCGGCCGGGCAGCCGGATGACGTCGTAGAAGTCGCCGCAGACCCGCCACCCGGCGCGGGAGGGCAGGTAGCGCACGGCGATGCGCAGGTCGGGGAACTCCTCGATCTGCGGCGGCAGCATGCGCTGCTGGATGGCGTCGGCGAGCTGCTGCTCCTCCTGCTGGCGGCGGACCCGCTGGAGGGCCTGGCCGGCCAGCCCGGCGAGGGTGAGCATGAGGGCGCGCTCGTCGGGGGTGGCGTGGTGCGGCTCGCCCCAGGCGACCTGCCACACGCCCAGCGCCACGCGGCGGTCGCCGAAGATGGGGATGGTGGCCCAGGACTGCGCGCTGGTGCGGTGCAGGACCTCGGCCACGGCGGGGAACCGCTCCAGGATCTCGGCGCGGCTCTCGAAGAACCGGGGCTGGCGGTCCTGGACCACGGCGCCCATGGGGTGGGAGATGTCGGCGGCGTCGTAGCCGTCGGCCATGCCCATGGGCTCGACGGGGTCGGCGGTGGCCGGGGGCGAGGCGCGCAGGCGGCCGTCCTCGACCAGCATGACGCTGGCGCCGGCGCCGCCGAAGATGGGCGCGAACTCGTCGGTGAGCAGGCCGGTGACCTCGTCGACGGTGGTGGCCGAGACGAGCTTGGCGGCGAGGTCGGTGACCTGCCGGCCCTGCGCGGCCTCGATGCGGCGGCGGTCGGCCAGGCGGCGGATGAGCTGGACGTGCTCGGTGACGTCGTCGATGATGCCGATGAGGCGGGGCCGCTCGCCGCCGACGTAGCGGGCGCGGGCGTGCAGGGAGCGCTCGTCGCCGACCTCGTCGAACATGCGGAACCGCTGCTCGTAGTCGCGGCCCTGCTGGCTGGCCTCCATGGCGTCGCGGACGCGGGCGATGTCGTCGCGGTGCACCCGGGCGAGGACCTCTTCGAGGCCGCGCGCCTTGCCGACGAGCAGCCGGCCCAGCGGCGAGGGGCCGAACAGCTCCTGCAGGCGGCCGGTGCGCAGGTCCAGGGTCCACAGGGCGGTGTCGGCGTTCTCAGTGCGCAGCTCGCTGATGACGCGGAGGGTCTCCTCCTCGCGCAGGGGTTCGCGGAACACGATGACGACCCCGGAGGGCGTGCCCTCGGGGCCGCCGGCGGGCAGGGCGCGGGCCTCGGCGACCACGCGGTGCGGGATTCCGCCGTAGGAGGTCACCACGAGGCTGCGATGCTGCGCGAGGGTGTCGCCGAGGGCCGCCCGGTGCAGGGCCCACGCGGCGTCGGGGTCGCCGCCCGCGACGACCTCGGGCCAGGGGCGTCCGAGGACGCCGCCGGGGTCCTGCCCGGTGAAATCGGCGAAGGCGCGGTTGGTGAGCGTGACGCCGCCCGCGCGATCGGCGACGACCATGGCGGCGGGAGCCGAGGCGAACGCGATGTCGGGCCGCTCCGCGAAGCCGTCGGTAGAGCCGGTTGCACCGTTCACAAGTCGATCATCCCTGTATCTTTACGAATGTCCTATTCACGCGGGCCGCGCGCTCCTCCCTCGGACATCCGATTCGGCTCAGTCTAGCGACCGGTCCCCCAGTCCGCGCAGGTGAAGCGCTCCTCGTGCGCGGCCACCGCCACCGCCCCTTTACCCCCTCCGCCCCCGTGCGCCAATTGCGGCACAGGAAACCAATAGTCAACACGGGTGCCGGAAATACAACCGAATCGCGGACATGTCGCGCCGCCTTTTCCGGGAAATCGTTACGGTGGCGTGACCCCCGATGACCACCTCCGGACAGCGCGGCGAAAAGCCCTGAAAAATCCCGTTTTCAGAGGCGGCTGCCTGATCCGGCCATGGCCCGGGCGAAAAGTCCGGATTAAAATTCAGTCATGCGTGAATCAACGGTCAGCGCCGAAACCGCCATCCGCGAAGCGCTTATCCTGCGCAACTGGACCTGCCGCCTGTGCAGCTACAGCAACCCCGACAGCGAGGACATCTGCTGCCAGCGCTGCGGCGCCGTCAAGAAGTAGCCCGTCCCGCCCGTCCCCGCCCCCTGCCGCGGGACCCGGCCGGACACGGACCGCCGCGCCCCGCACCGCCGACCCGCTCCCCGGGGTCGTGCCGAACCGCTCACCGCGCCGGTCCCGCGCCCGGCGCCGCACCGCCCGACCGCCCGGCGGCGGGCGGGGCGTCCGCCCCGCCCGCCGCCTTTCGCGTGCCGGCCGCGGCCGCCTACTCGGCCTTCCCGGCCTTGGCCGCCTTCTCGGCCTTCTCGGCCTCGGGGTCGTGGTCGACCCCGGCCTCGGCGCGCTGCGCCGGGGTGATCGGGGTGGGCGCGCCCGTCAGCGGGTCGCCGCCCGAGGCGGTCTTGGGGAAGGCGATCACCTCGCGGATGGAGTCGCCCCCGGTCAGCAGGGTGACAAGCCGGTCCAAGCCGAACGCGATGCCCCCGTGGGGCGGCGGGCCGTACTGGAACGCCTCCAGCAGGAACCCGAACTTCGCCTCGGCCTCGGCCTTGCCGATGCCCAGCACGTCGAAGGCCCGCTGCTGGACCTCGCCCCGGTGGATACGGATCGAGCCGCCGCCGATCTCGCTGCCGTTGCACACCATGTCGTAGGCGTAGGCCAGCGCGTTGCCGGGGTCCTGGTGGAAGGTGTCGGTCCACTCCGGCTTGGGCGCGGTGAAGGGGTGGTGGACCGGGGTCCAGCCGCCCTCGCCGTCCTCCTCGAACATCGGGGCGTCCACGACCCACAGGAACGACCACTTCGAGGAGTCGATGAGCCCCAGCCGCTGGCCGATCTCCAGCCGGGCCGCGCCCAGCAGCTCCTGGGAGGCGCGGCGGGTGCCGGCGGCGAAAAACACGGCGTCGCCGGGGGCGGCGCCCACCGCCTCGGCCAGGCCGGCGCGCTCGGCCTCGGAGAGGTTCTTGGCGACCGGCCCGCCCAGTGTGCCGTCCTGCTGGACCAGCACGTAGGCCAGGCCCCGGGCGCCGCGCGCCTTGGCCCAGTCCTGCCAGGCGTCCAGCTCCTTGCGGGTCTGGGAGGCGCCGCCGGGCATCACCACGGCCCCCACGTAGGGCGCCTGGAAGACGCGGAAGGGGGTGTCGGCGAAGAACTCCGTCAGCTCGACCAGCTCCTGGCCGAACCGCAGGTCGGGCTTGTCGGAGCCGAAGCGGGCCATGGCCTCCAGGAACGGCATGCGGGGCAGCGGCAGCGGGATCTCGTAGCCCAGCACCTCGCTCCACAGCCGCGCCACCAGCGCCTCGCCGACGGCGATGACGTCCTCCTGGTCGACGAAGCTCATCTCGATGTCGATCTGGGTGAACTCCGGCTGGCGGTCGGCGCGGAAGTCCTCGTCGCGGAAGCAGCGCGCGATCTGGTAGTAGCGCTCCATGCCGCCCACCATCAGCAGCTGCTTGAACAGCTGGGGCGACTGCGGCAGCGCGTACCAGTGGCCGGGCTGCAGGCGCACCGGCACCAGGAAGTCGCGCGCGCCCTCGGGGGTGGACCGGGTGAGGTAGGGGGTCTCGACGTTGACGAACCCGTGCTCGCGCATGACGTCGTGGACCGCGTAGGTGGCCTGGGAGCGCACCCGCAGCGCCGAGGCCAGCTCGGGCCGGCGCATGTCGAGGTAGCGGTAGCGCAGCCGGGTCTCCTCGGCGATGTCCTGGGAGCCGTCCAGCGGGAAGGGCAGCGGGGCGGCCTCGCTCAGGACCTCGATCCGCTCGGCGACGACCTCGATCGCGCCGGTGGGGATGTCGGGGTTCTCGTTGCCCTCGGGCCGCACTCGGACCGTGCCGGTGACCTTGACGCAGTACTCGGCGCGGAGGTCGTGGGCGAGGTCGTCCTCGCGGACCACGACCTGGACCACGCCGGAGGCTTCGCGCAGGTCGAGGAAGACGACTCCGCCGTGGTCGCGGCGGCGGGCCACCCAGCCGGCGAGGACGACGGTGGCGTCTGCATGCTCGGCGCGCAGGGCACCGGCGTCATGCGTGCGGATCAACGGGGTTCTCCTTCGGGTCTTTCGTACCTACTCATCTTGCCTGACGTGCGCGGTGTCCGGCTCCCGGCGCGGGGGAGCCGGTGCCGCTATCTCGGCGCGGGGCGGTCCGGGGCGCGGGGGAGCCGGGCGCGGTGCGGGAGGCCGGAGCAGGTGCGGTGCCGGGCGGGCGACGCCGCGCGGGCCGCGCCCCCGGTGCCGGGGGCGGCCGCGTGGTGTGCCCGGTGGTGTCGTCTCTGTCATGTGGGCTGGGCCGTTCGTGCGCTGGTGCGGGGCCGAAGGGCGCGGCCGGCCCCGCCTGCCGGCGGGCCGGGCCGCGGGCCGCCGACGCGGGCGCGCCCACGGCGCGCCGGCGGCGTCAGCGGCCGGCGATATCGCGCAGGAACGGGTTGGTGGCGCGCTCGCGGCCCAGGGTGGTGCGGGGGCCGTGGCCGGGGAGGACGTGGGTGTCCTCGCCCCAGGCGGCGCAGACGCGGTCCAGGCTGGCCAAAATCTGGGCGTGGTCGCCGCCGGGCAGGTCGGTGCGGCCGATGGACCCGGCGAACAGGAGGTCGCCGGTGAACAGCACGCCCGCGCCGTCGTGGGCCTCGGCCACGCCGAAGGCCACCGAGCCGGGCGTGTGGCCGGGCACGTGGGCGACGGAGAACTCCAGCCCGGCCAGGGCCAGGCGCTCACCGCCCGCCAGCTCCACCAGCGGGTCGGGCTCGGCGGGCGGGGTGTCGCCCAGCAGCGCCGCGAGCTGGCCGCCCAGCACGGGGTCGAGCCCCTTGGCGGGGTCGGTGAGCAGCACGCGGTCGGCGGCGTGGACATAGGTGGCGCAGCCGTGGGCGGCGGCGACGGAGGCCGCCGACCAGACGTGGTCGAAGTGCCCGTGGGTGAGCAGGACCGCCTGGACCGCCAGGCCGTGGCGGGCCACCGCCTCGGCCACGCCCTCGGCGGCGTCCTGGCCGGGGTCGACGACGACGCACGGCGCACCGCTCTCCGCGGCCGCGGCGACCACGTAGCAGTTCGCGGCGAGCGGCCCGGCGGGGAAAGCGGTGATGAACACGGTGCGCGCGGCCTTCCTTCTTCTCGTTGGCGAGCACGGGCAAGCACGGGCGGGAGCGGGCGGGAGGCCGCGTGCGGCGGGGGCCGCGCGGCGGGCCGCACCGGGCGGCCGGTCCGGCTTCGGCCGCCCGGCCGCGCCGACCGGAGCCGGCGGGCCGCTCCTGCCGAGCCTACCGAGGTCCGCGCGGGCGGGCGACCGGGTTTGCCGGTGCCCGGCGCGCCCCCGTCGTTCCGGTTCATCACCATTCGATCACCGCGCCAGGCACGGCCCTTTGCCAAACGCCGCGTCAGTGTCATATTGGTCGCGTCGCACCCGCTCGGCGGCGCCCCGGGCGGCACCCCTCGACGCGGCCGGTCGAGCCGCTGATATGCGGCAACGCTGACCAGAAGCGGGCGGTATCCGGTGAGGTGTGCGGATATCGTGCATAGTCACGGCGGTTCCCGGCCACGGGCGGGGCGGCGCCGGGACCACCCGAACCTGGCCGCAGGAGCCAGGCTCATGACTGCTGGAGGACACGGTGACCACGGACCCCTGGGGCCGCGTTGACGACGACGGCACGGTCTACGTGCGCACGGGTGAGGGCGAGCGCGTCGTCGGCTCGTGGCAGGCCGGCGCGCCCGAGGAAGCCCTCGCGTTCTTCCGCCGCAAGTACGACGCCCTGGTCACCGAGGTCGAGCTGCTGGAGAAGCGGCTGCGCACCACCGACTTGTCCGCCGCGCAGGCCATGTCCAGTGTGGAGAAGCTGCGCACCGCCGTGCGCGAGGCCCACGCCGTGGGCGACCTCGACGCGCTGGAGCGCCGCCTGGACGCGCTGACCAGCCAGGCCGAGGAGCGCCGCGCCGAGCAGAAGCAGGCCCAGGAGCAGGCCCGTGTCGAGGCGCGCGAGATCAAGGAGCGCATCGTCGCCGAGGCCGAGCGGGTGGCCGCCGAGACCACGCACTGGAAGTCCGGCGGCGAGCGCATGCGCCAGCTCATCGACGAGTGGAAGGCCGCGCCGCGCACCGACCGCCCTACCGAGCAGGCCCTGTGGAAGCGCATGTCGGCGGCGCGCAACTCCTTCTCCAAGCGCCGCAAGGCCTACTTCGCCGGGCTCGACCAGCAGCGCGAGCAGGTGCGCGAGGAGAAGGAGCGCATCGTCGCCGAGGCCGAGTCCCTGGCCGACTCCACCGACTGGGGCCCCACCGCCGGGCGCTACCGCGACCTGATGCAGCAGTGGAAGACCAGCGGCCGGGCCGACCGGGCCAGCGAGGACGAGCTGTGGACCCGGTTCAAGGCGGCCCAGGACCGCTTCTTCCAGGCGCGCAACGCGGTCTTCGCCGAGCGCGACGCCGAGCTCCGCGTCAACGCCGAGGCCAAGGAGCGGATCCTGGAGGACGCCCGGCGCGAGCTCGCCGAGATCTCCGACCCCCGCGAGGCCCGCGCCCGGCTGCGCGACTTCCAGGAGGCGTGGGAGGAGGCCGGCCCGGCGCCGCGCGACTCCCGCGACCGGCTGGAGAGCGCGTTCCGCCGGATCGAGGAGGACGTGCGCCGCGCCGAGGACCAGGAGTGGCAGCGCACCAACCCCGAGGCCCGGGCGCGGGCCGAGGCCACGGCCGCCCGGCTGCGCGACTCCATCGCCCAGTTGGAGGGCGACCTGGCGCACGCCCGCGAGCGGGGCAACGAGCGCAAGGTCCGCGAGATCGAGGACGCGCTGGCCGCCCGCCGCTCCTGGCTGGAAGAGGCCGAGAAGGCGCTCAACGAGATGAGCTGAGGGCGGGCCCGGCGGCCGCGGCCGCCGGGCGCGTTCCCCGGGCCGCCCGAGCCATCGGGTCGCCCCGGCCCCGGGCCGCCCGCCGCCGGGGCAGGCGCGCGGGCGCGCGGGGTAGCTCAGGTGTCCATGACCACCGTGAGCAGCAGCGCGGAGTCCTCCAGCGCCTCGATGGTGTGCTCGGTGTCGGGCGCGGCCAAAAGGTCGACCGGGCGCCCCTCCCACGCGTCGGAGCCCGCGGTCAGCCGCACCCGGCCGCGCAGGACCACGACCGTCGACGCCACGGGGTTGGGGTGCGGGGAGACCGTGGCACCTTGGCGCAGGCCGATGACGGTGTGCCGCAGCGCCTGCTCGTGCCCGCCGTAGAACGTCTCGGAACTGCGGCCGGCCGACCCCGCCGCGGCCTCCTCCAGGTGCTTGCGTGCCAGTGCGTCGAGCGAGAACTTCTTCATGGCACCACTCTGACCGCTCAGCGCCGCCTCACACGTGCGGCCGCGCCGCCGGCGCCCGCACCCGCTCCCCCGGCGCCGCCTTCAGCCGCCGCCTCCGTCGCCGCCCCGGCCCTTGCCGCCGGCCAGGCGGCGACCGCCCCCGGCCGCGTGCCCAGCCTCGCGGGGCGGTCCGCCTAGGACACCTCGCGGCCGCCGGGGGGCGGGGCGAGGCGGCGGGCCTCCGCGTGCAGGATGTCGATCGCGTTGGTGACGTAGTCGGTGATGGCGGCGAGTTCGGCCGCGTCGTAGCGGGCCATGAGGTCGCCCATCGCCCGGGAGAGCCCCGAGAAGGCGTCGGAGAGGTCGGTCCGCGCCCGGGGGGCGACCGAGACGAGGACCCGCCGCCGGTCGGCGGGGTCGGGCACGCGCGTGACGTAGCCCAGGGCGCTCAGCCGGTCGACCAGGCCGGTGACGGCTCCGGGGGTGAGCCCCGTCAGTTCGGCCAGCGCGCCGGCGGTCAGCGGACCCTCGCGGTCGATCAGCCCGAGGGCGCGGTGGTCGAGCGCGCGCAGGCCCAGGCGCTGCCCGACCGCCTCGTGGAAGAGCACGACAGCGGTGCTCAGCCGCTGCCCGAGGGCGGCGCCCGCCTCCTGGGGCGCGGTGTCTGCGTCACTCACGACTCGATTGTCCCCTCTTCGCGGTACGCGGTTGCTTCAGCGCACCCAATATTTTAGTTTAGTGAAATAAAATATCGCGCCGAAGCGCGGCCGCCGACGCCTGGGAGCACCCGTGCCGGAGAACACCGCCCCCGCCCCGCCCGAGCCCACCCACCTGCGCCTGGCCCTGGAGGTCCCCCGGTGGGCGTGGGGCGCCTACCTGCGCCACCTGCCCCTCGTGGCCGGAGTCTCCCTCGTGCCCGCGGCCGAGCGCTTCGCCGTGGCGCTGTGGGGCGACTCCCTCGCGCCGGCGACCCACACGGCCCTGGAGGTGCTCGCCCAGAGCGCGCGCGTGGTGCTGGTTGTACTCCTGGTGCGGGTCCTCGTCCTGGCCGACGCCGAGGTCCGGGCGGGCGCGGCGGCCGGGTTCGGCCCGCGGATCCAGGCGTTCCTCGACCGCAGATGGCCCAGCGTCGTACTCCAGGCGGGCCTGCTGCTCGCGCTGACCGCCGTGTCCACCGTGGTCCCCGAGTGGCTGGTGCCGCTGTGGATCCCCGCCTCGGCGCACGACCTCTACTGGGCGGTGCTGCTCGCCGCCAAGAACGTCACCGTCATCGCCTTCGCCCTGGTCTGGGTGGTCGCGGCGGTCCGCCAGGCCCTGGCCGAGGGCGGCCGCCTGCTGCCCGGCGCCGCCCGAAGCGGGGGGCGCGGCTAGCTGCGCATCCGGTACACGTCGTAGACCCCGTCCACCCCGCGCACGGCCTTGAGCACGTGGCCCAGGTGGGTGGGGTCGGCCATCTCGAAGGTGAACCGGCTCAGCGCGACCCGGTCGCGGCTGGTCTGCACGGTGGCCGAGAGGATGTTGACGTGCTGGTCGGAGAGCACGCGGGTGATGTCCGACAGCAGCCGCGCGCGGTCCAGCGCCTCGACCTGGAGCGCCACCAGGAACATGGAGTCCTCGGTGGGCTGCCACTCCACGTGCACCATGCGGTCGGGGTCCAGCGCGCGGGTGTTGACGCAGTCCTTGCGGTGCACCGAGACCCCGTTGCCGCGGGTCACGAACCCGACGATGCTGTCGCCGGGCACGGGGGTACAGCACTTGGACAGCCGCACCCAGACGTCGGGGTCGCCCTCGACCACCACGCCGGGGTTGCCCGCCGGGCGCGGACGCGCCCGGGTGGGCACCGCGGACTCCGCGATGTCCTCCTCGGCGCTCTCGATGCCGCCGAGGGAGTCCACCAGCTTCTGCACGACGTTCTGCGGGCTGATCCGGCCCTCGCCCACGGCGGCGTAGAGCGCGTCGACGTCGTCGTAGCGCAGGTCGCGCGCCAGGGCGATCAGGGCCTCGCCGCTGAACAGCCGCTTGATCGGCAGCTCCTGCTTGCGCATGACCCGGGCGATGGCGTCCTTGCCCTGCTCGATGGCCTGCTCGCGGCGCTCCTTGGTGAACCACTGCCGGATCTTGTTGCGGGCGCGGGCGCTCTTGACGAACTGGAGCCAGTCGCGGCTGGGCCCGGCGTCGGGCGCCTTGGAAGTGAGCACCTCGACGGTCTCGCCGTTGTGCAGCTCGCTCTCCAGCGGCACCAGCCGGCCGTTGACCCGGACGCCCACGGTGCGGTGGCCGACCTCGGTGTGCACCGCGTAGGCGAAGTCGATGGCGGTGGCACCCTGGGGCAGGGCGACGGCGTCGCCCTGCGGGGTGAAGACGAACACCTCCTGCACCGACAGGTCGAAGCGCAGCGACTCCAGGAACTCGCCGGGGTCCTTGGTCTCCTGCTGCCAGTCGATGAGCTGGCGCAGCCAGGCCATGTCGCCGGCGCCCTTGGATCTGCCGTCGGCGCGCCCGGCCTCCTTGCCGGTGTTGCGGTCCTCCTTGTACTTCCAGTGCGCGGCGATGCCGTACTCGGCGCGCCGGTGCATGGCGCGGGTGCGGATCTGCAGCTCGACGGGGTTGCCGGAGGGGCCGATGACCGTGGTGTGCAGCGACTGGTACATGTTGAACTTGGGCATCGCGATGTAGTCCTTGAACCGCCCCGGTACGGGGTTCCATCGCGCGTGGATCGTGCCCAGGGCCGCGTAGCAGTCGCGGACGCTGTCGACCAGGACCCGCACGGCCACGAGGTCGTAGATCTCGTCGAAGCCGCAGTTGCGGGCGATCATCTTCTGGTAGATCGAGTAGTAGTGCTTGGGCCGGCCGCGCACCGTCGCCTTGATCTTGGCCTCGCGCAGGTCGGCCGACACCGCCTCGATGACGTCCTGGAGGTAGACGTCGCGGCGCGGCGCGCGCTCGGAGACCAGGCGGGCGATCTCGTCGAAGCGCTTGGGGTAGAGCGTGGCGAACGCGAGGTCCTCCAGCTCCCACTTGATGGTGTTCATGCCCAGGCGGTGCGCCAGGGGGGCGAAGATCTCCAGGGTCTCGCGGGCCTTCTTCTCCCGCTTGGCCTGCGGCAAATAGCGCAGGGTGCGCATGTTGTGCAGCCGGTCGCACAGCTTGATGACCAGCACCTTGATGTCGCGGGACATCGCCACGACCATCTTGCGCACGGTCTCGGCCTGGGTGGCCTCGCCGTACTTGACCTTGTCGAGCTTGGTGACGCCGTTGACCAGCTCGGCGATCTCGTCGCCGAAGTCGGCGCGCAACTGGTCGAGGGTGTAAGTGGTGTCCTCGACGGTGTCGTGCAGCAGCGCGGCGGCCAGCGTGGCCTCCTGCATGCCCAGCTCGGCGAGGATGGTGGCCACGGCGAGGGGGTGGGTGATGTAGGGGTCGCCGCTTTTGCGCTTCTGGTCGCGGTGGTGGTAGGCGGCGACCTCGTAGGCGCGCTCGATCAGCCGGACGTCGACCTTGGGGTGGGTCGCGCGCACGGTCTTGATGAGCGGTTCGAGAACCGGGTTCATGGACACCCCCCGCTGGGCACCGAGTCGGGCGAGTCTGCGGCGGACTCGCACGGTAGACGACGGGCTGGGCCGACTGGTGGAGGCGCTCCGGGGATCGGGCTCGGCGGTTCCGGCCGCCGGCGCCGCGGGAGCCGCGGCCCGCGCGCTTGCGGCGAGGGGCGCCGCGGTGTCCGCGGCGCCCCCTTGACGCTCCTGGGTGTCCGGTGTACCCGCGCGCAGCGCGGACGCCGCTTCGGCCGATACCGCTTCGCCTGGCATGGACATCCCTCCCGCGGCCAGTCGTCCCCGGGGCCGAGACCGCTACCGCGTACGGGTCGGGCACCGCCCGAAAAGGGGGCGGTGTCGCCGTGGTCCGGCCGCCGGGGTCGACGTCAGCGTCGTGAACGTTGTCGTGAACGTTAGGGCTCACCTGTACCAACGCGCCGCTGCGGCTCCGTTATGCCCGCAAGTCTACTGCCCGGGGGTCGGGCGGCCCGGCTCAAGGGGGCGGGGGCGGTTCCGGGGGCGGGGGACGCCTCCCGGTCGCCGACCGCTAGAGGACGGCGAGCGCGTGCAGCTCCACGTCGGTCAGTCTCCGCCGGCCCTCAAGGAACCCGAGTTCGATGAGGACCGAGAATCCCACGACCGTACCACCCGCCTGGCGGACCAGGCGCACCGCGGCCTGCCCTGTGCCACCGGTGGCGAGGACGTCGTCGACGATGAGCACGCGGCTGCCGGGCCGGACGGCGTCGGTGTGGATCTCGACCGTCGCGGAGCCGTACTCCAGATCATAGGTCGCCTGGTAGGTCTCGCGAGGCAGTTTTCCGGCTTTGCGCACCGGGACGAACCCGGCGCCCAGCTCCAGGGCCACAGGGGCGCCCAGGATGAAGCCGCGCGCCTCCAGTCCGAGCACGGTGTCGACGCCGCCGGGCGCGTAGTGCCCCGCGATCCCCTCGACGACCGCGCGCAGGGACGCGGAGTCGGCCAGCAGCCCGGTGATGTCCTTGAAGACCACCCCCGGCCGGGGGAAGTCGGGGACGTCGCGCAGGCCGGCCTTGATCAGGTCGGAGAGGTCCGCGGACATGGTGGAGTGGTCCTCGCCTTCGTCGCAGTGGTGCCGCGCGCGGCGGCCGGGAGGGGGAGGGCGGCCGACGCACGCGCGCGCCTACCGGCCCCGCGGCGGCGGGGCCGGTAGGCGCGCGGGCAGCGCCGGGTGGGGCGCTACTTGCCGTCGTTCTTGTCGTCGTTGCCCGGGAAGTCCGGGCGGTCCTCGACCGGGGTGTCGTCGGCCGCGGTCTCGTTGGGGCGCACGATGTCGCCGACACCCGCCTTGAGCATGCGGATGCGGGTGCCCGGGGACACCTCAAGCTCGACCTCGTTGTCGCGCACCTCGACCACGGTGGCGAAGAAGCCGGCCTTGGTCAGCACCTCGACGCCCGGCTGGAGCTCGCTCTGCATCTTGGTCTCCTGCTGCCTGCGCTTCTGCTGCGGGCGCAGGATCAGCAGCCAGAAGACGAGTGCGATGAGCACGAACGGCAGGAGCATTCCGAGGAGCCCGCCGTCCTGCGGAGCGCCGCCATTGGCCAAAATCGTCTGGGCCAGCACGGGGTGTCCTTCCCTTGGTTGTCTCGACCTTGGCGGCGCCGCCGACAGGGGACGGGGCCGCTACCACGGCGTTTGCCGCCGCCGGTCAACGAGTGGGTGGGCGGGTGTGTTCCCCGCCTCGGTGTCGGCGCGGCCATCGTTGCCGTTTCGCAAGGTCCGCTCCCCAGCTTAGGCCATCACCTGCGGGACTGGCCGCGACCGGTTGGCGGGGGGTGGGCGGAGGTGGGGTGGCGGATGGGCGGCCATCGATCGCGGGGCGGGCACTGGGGTTGCGACGGGGCGGCGAGGGCCGACTGGTGGCTCGGGCGAGCGATCACCGGACCCCGGCGCGGATGGCAGGCGGAGGCGACGAGGGCGGCGACGGCAGCGGGTGGCCGGGGCGCGTGGTTGTCGACCGGTTACTTGGGGGCGCGCCGGGTTCGGCGGCACTCGGCGGGCGATATCGGCCTGTCGCTGGGCTTGAAAACGACTAGCACTGACAGGACTACTTTCAACTACTACCTTTGCAGGCATTCGCCCGAATTGCCCCCCGGTCAAAGCGAGAAATGGTCGCCCTCCGAGCGAGAACGACAGTCGATTGTCCAGGATGTGAGACGACCCTTACAGCAGACAGCCCACTTTGGTACTTATGTCTGTTTTGAAGGGCGACAATCCAGCTTCCGAAGGCGACGAGGTGCAGGTTTTCGCCGAAACCGGTGCCGGGAATGCTGGATCGTCGCGAAAGAGGCCCCCCGTGTCTCATATGTTGAGACGAACTGGGGGGTTATCGCCACGTGTCCGATTCCTTGGCCCCTTGCCGGTGCGCCGGACCCCCGCTGCCCCCGGCCTCGGCCGTCCGCCCGCTGACCGGTGGCCGCACGCCCGAACCACCCACCGCCCTCGGCGCCCTCGTCGCGGCATTCGCCACCCGACCTGAACTCCGGTGACCGCGCACCCGAACCACGCGCCACCGTCGCTGCCCCCGTCACCACCCCGGCCGTCCACCCCGGGCACCGATAACCGCACACCCATGGGCCCGCCCTCCTCGCTCCCCCGTCACCACCTCCGCCACCCGCTCTGAGTGCCGACGGTCAGGCGCCCAAGCCACCCGCCGCCCTCGGCGCCCCGTCACCACCCCGGCCATCCGCCCCGGGCACCGACGACCGCCCCGCGCACCCCTCAACCCCTAGGACTGAGATGACCCGGCGCCACCGGGCGGAGCGGCGGCACCACCGGCATCCCCGGCGGCGGCCGGGACCCCGGCGCCGAACGCGGCGTCGGGCGGCGGGGTGATCCCCATGTGCTCCCAGGCGCGGGCCGTGGCCACCCGGCCGCGCGGGGTGCGGGCGATGAACCCCGAGCGCACCAGGAAGGGCTCGGCCACCACCTCGACGGTCTCGGGCTCCTCCCCCACGGCCACCGCCAGCGTGGACAGCCCCACCGGGCCCCCGCGGAACTTGGTCAGCAGGGCGTCCAGCACGGCGCGGTCCAGCCGGTCCAGGCCGTGGGCGTCGACCTCGTACAGCGCCAGCGCCGCGCGGGCGGTGTCGCGGGTGAGGCGGCCGTCGCCGTGCACCTCGGCGTAGTCGCGGACCCGGCGCAGCAGCCGGTTGGCGATGCGGGGCGTGCCGCGCGAGCGGCCGGCGATCTCGGCGGCGGCGTCGGGGGCGAGGTCGACCTGGAGCAGCCCGGCCGAGCGGTGCAGGATGCGCTCCAGGTCGGCGGGGTCGTAGAAGTCCATGTGCGCGGTGAACCCGAAGCGGTCGCGCAGCGGCGCGGGCAGCAGCCCGGCCCGGGTGGTGGCGCCGACCAGCGTGAACGGCGCGATGTCCAGCGGGATCGCGGTGGCGCCGGGCCCCTTGCCCACCATGACGTCCACCCGGAAGTCCTCCATGGCGACGTAGAGCATCTCCTCGGCGGGACGGGCCATGCGGTGGATCTCGTCGAGGAACAGGACCTCGCCCTCGTGCAGGGTGGACAGCACCGCCGCGAGGTCGCCGGAGCGCTCGATGGCCGGGCCCGAGGTGATGCGCAGCGGCGCGCCCAACTCGGCCGCGATGATCATGGCCAGGGTGGTCTTGCCCAGGCCCGGCCCACCCGACATCAGCACGTGGTCGGGGGCCCGGCCGCGCCGCTGGGCGCCGCGCAGCATCAGGGACAGCTGCTCGCGCACCCGCTCCTGCCCGACGAAGTCGGCCAGCCGCTTGGGCCGCAGCGCGCCCTCGATGGCGCGCTCGTCCAGGTCGGCCTCCGGCGAGACGGTGTCGCGTTCGTAGTCGGCCATCGTCTCCTCTTTCGGCTAGACGCGGCTGAGCCTGCGCAGGGCGCTGCGCAGGAGCAGGGCGACGTCGGGCGTGTGCTCGGCCTCGGGGGCGACGGCGTCGGCGGCGGCCTCGGCGTCCTTGGCCGACCAGCCGAGGTTGACCAGCCCCGAGACCACCTGGGGGCGCCAGGGCGACGCGGCCGTGGCGGCGGGGCCGCCCCCGGCGCCGGAGGCGGCCGCCGCGGCGGGTTCGCCCAGCTTGCCGCGCAACTCCAGCACGATGCGCTGGGCGCCCTTGGGGCCGATCCCGGGCACGCGGGTGAGGGCGGCGGTGTCCTCGGCGGCCACGGCGGCGCGCAGGGCGTCGGGGGTGTGCACGGCGAGGATGCCCAGCGCCAGGCGGGGGCCGACGCCGCTGGCCGACTGGAGGCGTTCGAACACCTCGCGCTCGTCCTCGTCGGCGAACCCGTAGAGGGTCAGCGACTCCTCGCGCACGACCAGCGAGGTGGCGACGGTGGCGGTCTCGCCCACGCGCAGCCGCGCCAGGGTGGCGGGCGTGGCGTGGACGGTCATGCCGACCCCGCCGACCTCGATCACGGCGGTCTGGGCGGAGCGGGCGGCGATGCGCCCGCTGAGGAACGCGATCACGGTCACCTTCCCTGGGGGTTGGGGGCCGGGCGCGCCCGGCGCGCGAGTTCGACCTTGCGGGCGAAGTCCTGCTGGGCCTGGGCGACCCGGGCCTGGGCGCCGCCGCGCCAGATGTGGCAGATGGCGAGGGCGACGGCGTCGGCGGCGTCGGCGGGCTTGGGCGCCTCGGCCAGGCGCAGCAGCCGGGCCACCATGGCCTGGACCTGGGCCTTGTCGGCGCGCCCGCTGCCGGTGATGGCGGCCTTGGCCTCGCTGGGGGTGTGCAGCGCCACCGGCAGGCCGCGGCGGGCCGCGCAGGTGATGGCGACGGCGCCGGCCTGGGCGGTGCCGATGACGGTGCTGACGTTGTGCTGGGCGAAGACCCGTTCGACGGCGACGGCCTCGGGGGCGTGCCGGTCGAGCCAGTCCTCGACGCCGCGTTCGACGCCCAGCAGGCGGTCGGCGAGGTCGGCGGCGGGGTCGGTGCGCACCACCCCCGCCTCGACCAGCTCCAGCGGCCGGCCCACGGCGCCCTCGACAACGCCGAGTCCGCACCGGGTCAGGCCGGGGTCGACCCCCAGCACACGCATCGCTCGCCTCCCCCTCGTGGACCTGCCTGCTCGAACGTCCGTTCGCAGAGCCTACCGCCGTGCGGCGGCCCCGCGTGCGCGGGACACGGCGCACGCACGCGGCCCGAGCGCTCAGCGGCCCCCGCGGGCGCGGACGGCCGCCAGGTCCTCGCCGATGCGGAAGACGACGATGACCATCTCCAGCACGACCCGGGTGACCAGCACCGCGACGGCGCCGCCGACGAGCGAGCCGAGCAGGGTGAGCAGGCCGTCGAAGGGCGCCATGGCCATCAGCCCGAAGGAGCCGACCACCCCGCTGAGCGTGGAGATGCCGATGAGCACCAGCGCCAGGACGAACAGCACGCGGGTGACCTGGGTGGCCACCAGGGTGCGGAACCGGAGGTCGAACAGGCCGCCGAGGAAGCCGGCGCCCTCCGCCTGCGCGCCGGGGGCGGGCGGCGGGACGGGTGCGGGGCCGCCGGGCGGTGGCGGCGGGCCGTAGCCGCCGGCGTGGGCGTGGTGGGGCGGCGCCTGGTCGTAGGCGGGGCCCGCGTAGGACTGCTGCGGCTGCTGCCCCTGCTGCCCCTGCTGCGCCTGCTGCGGCGGGTGGGGCTGCTGGGACCAGCCGTGCTGGGGGCCGGAGGGGCCGGAGGAACCGGAGGGGTCGGAGGCGCCGGGGTCGTACGGCGGGCGTCCGGGCTCGTAGGGGCTTTCGCCGGGGGGATTCATGGCGGCCTTCCTGATCGGTGTCGAAAGGTGTGGCGCGTCGGCGAGTGGCACCCTACCGGGTGGCGGCCGGCCCCACGGGGCGGCCGCGGGGGCGCCCCCCGAAACGCCGCACGCCCCGCTGCTGCGTGCGCGAGGCGTGCGGCGAAGGTGGGCGAAGCCGGCTCAGCCGATCTTCTCCATGATGTCGTCGGGGATGTCGGCGTTGGTGAAGACGTTCTGGACGTCGTCGGAGTCCTCAAGGGCGTCGACCACCCGCAGGACCTTCCGGGCGTCCTCCTCGCTCACCGGGACCTCGACGCTGGGCAGGAACGAACTCTCGGCCGACTCGTAGTCGATGCCGGCCTCCTGCAGCGCGGTGCGCACGGCCAGCAGGTCGCCGGCCTCGCAGACGACCTCGAACGCCTCTCCGAGGTCGTTGACGTCCTCGGCCCCGGCGTCCAGGACCGCCAGGGTGATGTCGTCCTCGGTGGTGCCCTCCTTGGGCACGATCACGACACCCTTGCGGTTGAACAGGTAGGACACCGACCCGGCGTCGGCCATGGAGCCGCCGTTGCGGGTGACCGCAACGCGGACCTCCGAGGCGGCGCGGTTGCGGTTGTCGGTGAGGCACTCGACCAGCAGCGCCACCCCGCCGGGGGCGTAGCCCTCGTACATGATGGTCTGCCAGTCGGCGCCGCCGCCCTCCTCACCGGAGCCGCGCTTGCGGGCGCGCTCGATGTTGTCCAGCGGAACGGAGTTCTTCCGGGCCTTCTGGATGGCGTCGTACAGGGTGGGGTTGCCGTCGGGGTCACCGCCACCGGTACGCGCGGCCACCTCGACGTTCTTGATCAGCTTGGCGAACAGCTTGCCGCGCTTGGCGTCGATGACGGCCTTCTTGTGCTTGGTGGTGGCCCACTTGGAGTGGCCGCTCATGCCTGTCCTTTCACCATGTCGACAAAGAGCCGGTGGATCCGCGGGTCACCGGTGAGTTCGGGATGGAAAGAGGTTGCCAGCAGGCCGCCCTGCCGTACCGCGACGATCCTACCGGCCCGCCCGCCGTAGGCCACCTGGCCGAGCACGCGCACGTCGGCGCCCACGGCCTCGACCCAGGGGGCGCGGATGAAGACGGCGTCGAAGGGGCCGCCCTCCAGCCCGTCGATGTCGACGGGGCCCTCGAAGGACTCGGTCTGGCGGCCGAAGGCGTTGCGCCGCACGGTGATGTCCAGGCCGCCGACGGTCTGCTGGCCCTCGGCGCCGTCGAGGATGCGGTCGGCCAGCATGATCATGCCGGCGCAGGTGCCGTAGGCGGGCATGCCCTCGCCGATGTGCTTGCGCAGCGGCTCCATCAGCTCGTAGCGCACGGCCAGCTTGGACATCGTGGTGGACTCCCCGCCGGGCAGGACGAGGCCGTGCACCCGGTCGAGGTCCTCGGGCCGCAGCACGGGCGCGGCGTCGACGCCCAGGGTGCCGAGGACGCGCAGGTGCTCCGCGGTGTCGCCCTGCAGGGCGAGCACGCCGATGGTGGGTGTGGCGGACAACGGCTACCTCGCTTGCGTGCGTGGGGGCGGGAGGGCGGGAGGGACGGCGGGCCCTGCGGCGCGGCAGGCCGGGCGCGGGGGTGGCCCCGCGCCCGGTCTGCCGCGGCGGGCGGGCGGCGGCTACCAGCCGCGCCCGGCGTAGCGCTGGGAGTCGTCCAGCTCGTCCAGGTTGATGCCGACCATGGCCTCGCCCAGGCCGCGGGAGACCTTGGCGATGACCTCGGGGTCGTCGTAGTGCAGGGTGGCCTGCACGATGGCGTCGGCGCGCTTGGCGGGGTCGCCGGACTTGAAGATGCCCGAGCCCACGAACACGCTCTCGGCGCCGAGCTGGCGCATCAGCGCGGCGTCGGCCGGGGTGGCCACGCCGCCGGCGGAGAACAGCGGCACCGGCAGCTTGCCGAGCTTGGCGACCTCCTTGACGATCTCGAAGGGCGCCTGGAACTCCTTGGCGGCGGCGTAGAGCTCGGGCTCGTCGAGGGTGCCCAGGCGGGCGATCTCGCGGCGGATGGCCCGCATGTGACGGGTGGCCTCGACGACGTTGCCGGTGCCGGCCTCGCCCTTGGAGCGGATCATGGCGGCGCCCTCGGCGATGCGCCGCAGCGCCTCGCCGATGCTGGTGGCGCCGCAGACGAACGGCACGGTGAACGCCCACTTGTCGATGTGGTGGGCCTCGTCGGCGGGCGTGAGGACCTCGGACTCGTCGATGAAGTCGACGCCGAGGGACTGCAGGACCTGGGCCTCGACGAAGTGGCCGATGCGGACCTTGGCCATGACCGGGATCGAGACGGCGTCGATGATGCCGTCGATCATGTCGGGGTCGGACATGCGCGCCACGCCGCCGTCGCGGCGGATGTCGGCGGGCACGCGCTCCAGGGCCATGACCGCGACAGCACCGGCGTCCTCGGCGATCTTGGCCTGCTCGGGCGTGACGACGTCCATGATGACGCCGTTCTTGAGCTGTTCGGCCATGCCTCGCTTGACCCGGGTGGTGCCGACGGCGGCGCCGGTGGCCGAGGTGTCAACGGTGTTGGTCACGGTGGCGGACTCCAAAGGGTTAGGGGCGCGACGCGGGGCGGCGGCCCCTGCGGCGCGCGGGGTGATCGTCGCGGCACGTCAGCCGCGCGCGGCGGGGGGCGCGCTCCGCCTCCAATGGTAGATCACCCGTTCGTACTGCTTTATGGACATAACGGCAAGGCGCCGGTCGCTGTTCCGCGACCGGCGCTCCTGGCGGCCCGGTCGGGGCCGCGCGGGTCACGGCGGCGCCGTGACCGGCGGCTCGTCGTCCATCTCGAAGAACTCCGGCATCGGGGCGCGTCCGGCCAGCCGCAGCAGCCGCACCAGGCGTCCGGAGCGGGCCTCGCGGATCCCGGCCACCGCGTCGTTGTAGAACCGCCGCGCCAGCATCACCCGCTTGGCGGCCGACTCCACCTCGGCCACCAGGTCGTCTCCCCCGGCCTCCGCGGCCTCCGCGGCCTCATGCGCGCCCAGGGCCTCGGCGAGGCCGGGTTCGGCCATCACCGCGCGCAGCGCCCGCGACAGGGTGCTCTCGGCCAGTTCCCGCTCGGCCCGCTCGGCGCCGTGGGCGCGGCGGGCGCGGGCGGCGGCGTCGCCCAGCAGCACCGCCGAGGCGGGTTCCAGCGCGGGCGCGGCGGCGAGCTCCAGCACCACCGCGCTGCGCCGCACCAGAGCGGCGTCCAGGGCGGCGTAGGCGGTCTCGACCCGGGTGTGCAGCCGGTCCAGCCGGCCGGCCCGCCACGACACGTAGGCCGACAGCAGCACCACGGCGGTCAGGACGAGGGCGGCGGTGGTGATCCAGGGGGGCATCCAGGCGGGCACGGGGGTTACACGCTCTCCTTGCGTCCGGCGGTGACGGGGCCGGCGGCGGAGGCCGGCAGCAGAACGGTCTCATAGACCCGCACCACGTCGGCGGCCACGGTGCGCCAGTCGTAGGCGCGCACGGCCGCGCGCGCCGCCGCGGACAGCTCGCGGCGGCGGGCGGGGTCGTCCAGCAGTTCGGCGGCGCCGCGCGCCAGGTCGCGGGCGTCGCCGGTGGCGAACAGCCGGCCGGCCGCGCCGCCGCGCAGCACCTGCTGGAAGGCGGGCAGGTCGCTGGCCAGCACGGGGGCGCCCGCCGACATCGCCTCGGTCAGCACGATCCCGAAGCTCTCGCCGCCGGTGTTGGGCGCGCAGAACACGTCCACCGAGTGGTAGGCGCGCACCTTGTCGGTGTCGTCCACCCGGCCCAGGGTGACCACGCGGTCGCGCAGGCCGGGTGCCACGCGGGCGCGCACCTCGTCGGTGTCGCCGGGTCCGGCGACCAGCAGCCGCAGGCCGGGGCGCTCGCGGCCGAGCAGGTCGAACGCCTCCAGCAGCACGGCCAGGCCCTTGCGGGGCTCGTCCAGGCGGCCCAGGAAACCGATGGCGCCGCCCTCGCCGGGCCAGCCGTCGAAGGGCCGGGCCCGGGCGTAGCGGTCAACGGCGACCCCGTTGGGGATCAGCACGGCGTCGCCGCCCAGGTGCTCCACCAGGGTCTTGCGCGCGGCCTCGGAGACCGCGATCCGGCCGCTGATGCGCTCCAGGGCGGTGCGCAGCGCGGCGGCCGAGACCGCCATGGCGCGCGAGCGCGGGTTGGAGGTGTGGAAGGTGGCCACGATGGGCCCCTCGGCCACCCAGCACGCCAGCAGCGACAGGCTGGGGGCGGTGGGCTCGTGGACGTGCAGCAGGTCGAAGGCGCCCTCGCGGATCCAGCGGCGCACCCGGCCGGCGGCGCGGAACCCGAACGCCAGCCGCGCCACCGACCCGTTGTAGGGCACCGGCACCGCTCCCCCGGCCGAGACCACGTAGGGGGGCAGGCCGGCGGCGGAGTCGCTGGGCGCCAGGACCGACACCTCGTGGCCCAGGTCCAGCAGCGCCTCGGCGAGGTCGCCGACGTGCTGCTGCACGCCGCCGGGGACCTCCCAGGTGTAGGGGCAGACCAGGCCCACCCTCATGGGCTCACCACTTCCGGGTCGCGCCGCCGCCGCGCTCCCGCGCGCGCGGCGGCGGTGCGGCGGCGGGCGGCTCGGTGGACGTCTGGGCAGACGTCTCAACGCTACCCACGCGGGGGCGCTCCTCACCGGCCCCCGGCGGGGTGTCGGCGCTGAACACCGGCTGGAGCATGTGCCAGTCCTCGGGGTGGGCGGCGATGGCGGCCTCGAAGGCGCGGGCCAGTTTCTGGGTCATCAGGCGCACCCGCTCGGCGCGGGTGGGCGCCTCGGGCACCGGGATCTCGGGGTGGACCTCCACGCGCAGGAGGTCGCCGTCGTACCACGGCGCCACGGGCAGCAGCGCGGCGCCGGTGCGCTCGGCCAGCACGGCGGGGCCGGCGGGCAGCCGCGCGGGTTCGCCGAAGAACTCCACCTCCAGCCCGGTGGCCGTGAGGTCGCGGTCGGCCAGCAGGCACACCAGGCGGCCGGCGCGCAGGCGCCGCGCCAGCACGCCGGCGATGTGGTTGCCCGCGCCGGTCAGCGGCAGCACCTCCATGCCCAGGCCCTCGCGGAAGGCGACGAAGCGGGCGAAGAGCGCCTCGGGCCGCAGCCGCTCGGCGACGGTGGTCGGGGGGATCTGCTGCCGGGCGACCCACGCCCCGGCCAGGTCCCAGTTGCCCATGTGCGGCAGCGCCGCGACCACGCCGCGTCCGGCGGCCAGGGCCTCCTGGACCCGCTCCAGGCCGGTGCACTCCACCCGGGCGGCGATCTCGGCGGGCGGCAGGGCCGGCAGCCGGAACACCTCGTAGAAGTAGCGCAGGTAGGACCGCATGCCGGCGCGCGAGAGCGCCCGGATGTGCTCGGGCGCGGCGCCGGGCCCGGCCACCCGGCGCAGGTTGGCCTCCAGCCGGCGCACCCCCGCGCCGCGCCGCCGCCACAGGTGGTCGGCGACGGCCTGGGCCGCGCGCCGCCCGGCGCGCTCGGGCGCGTACCGGACCACCCGCCAGCCCAGCAGGTAGACGGCGGCGGAGGCGCGCTCGGCGAGGCCCATCACGCCGTTTCGGGGTCGCCGGCGGGCCGCCGGGGCCGGGTGAGGCGGTTGCGGGTCTCGATGAGCCGCTGGACGACGGTGATCGCGCTGAGCAGGGCCAGCACGCCCAGGCCCGCCTCCAGCACGTAGGGCACGCCCAGGCCGCCCAGGCCCACGGCGACCAGGATGATCACCAGGCGCTCGGAGCGCTCGGCGATCCCGACGTCGCAGTTGGCGCCCAGCCCTTCGGCGCGCGCCTTGATGTAGGACACCCCGAACCCGCTGACCAGGCAGAACAGCGCGAGGTAGCCGAGCACGGGGTCGCGCCCGCCACCGAGGAACCACACCACCAGGCCGCTGAGGATCGCGGCGTCGGAGAGCCGGTCCAGGGTGGAGTCCAGGAACGCGCCCCACTTGCTGGCGCTGTCGGAGGCGCGGGCGACCGCGCCGTCGAGCATGTCGAAGAGGACGAAGGCGGTGATCACGGCCGATCCCGTGAACAGCTCGCCCTGGGGGTAGAACACGAGCGCGCTGGCGACGGTGCCCAGGGCGCCGAGGAGGGTGACCATGCTCGGCGTGACGCCGAGCCGGGCCAGGAATCGGCCGACGGGCAGCAGCAGCCGCGCGAGCAGGGGACGCAGATATCTCAGCATGATCTCTTCAGGATCGTACGGCCAGGCGGAGGGGGCGGCCACGCGGCGCTCCGGCGCGCGGGCGGCGGCACGGCGTGAGGGTCCTCACGTCGGGGGGCCGAGCGCACAGGCGGGGGTGCCGCCGGGCATGCGGTGGCGGTTGCGGGCGACCCACCGGTAGGCGGCGGCGCCCAGCGCGCGCACCGGAGCGCGGCGCAGCAGCCACCCGGCGGCGGGCCACCAGGGCCGGGGGCTGGCCAGCAGCAGCACGGCCACGGCGTCCACACCGCCCCACACGCGCCGCCCGGCCGCGTCCCGCAGCAGGACCTCGTGCCGGGCGCGTTCGGCGGTGCCGGGCGGCAGCCCCGCGCGCTGCCAGGGCACGATGTCGACGCCGGGGGCGACGCGGTCCCGGGCGAGCCGGGCGCAGTCGGTGCAGAAGCCGCAGTCGCCGTCGAAGACGAGAACGGGTCGGGACATGGGACGGCTCATCTCCTCGCCGGGGCGCCGGCGGCGCGTCAGTGGTCGGGCCAGGCTCCGGCGACCGTGTCGCGGGTCTGCCGCAGCAGTTCGGGCAGGACCTTGGTGCGCCCGATGACGGGCATGAAGTTGTTGTCGCCTCCCCAGCGGGGCACGATGTGCTGGTGCAGGTGGGCCGCGATCCCGGCGCCGGCGGCCGAGCCCAGGTTCATGCCGATGTTGAACCCCTGGGGCTCGTAGGCGCGGCGCAGCGCGGTGACGCCCTCCTGGGTGAGCGCGGCGAACTCGGCGGCCTCGGAGTCATCGAGGCCGGTGTAGTCGCCCACGTGCCGGTAGGGGCAGATGAGCAGGTGCCCGCTGTTGTAGGGGTAGAGGTTGAGCACCGCGAACGCGGTCTTGCCGCGCGCCACCACCAGGCTCTCGGTGTCGGGGAGGTCGGGTGCGCGGCAGAAGGGGCAGCCGTCCTCGGGCGCGGAGCCGCGCGGCTTGTTCTCGCCCTTGATGTAGGCCATGCGGTGGGGGGTCCACAGGCGGTCGAAGCCGTCGGGGTCGCCGGGGCGCGTTTCCCGCTCGGCCTCACTCATGCGCGCTCACCTCACCGCGTCGGCTGGTTGTCGTGCCCGTCATGGCGAGGGCGCCGTCCGCCGCCGGCGGACGGCGCCCGTTCATCCCTCCAGCATAGGAGTCCTGGGGCCGCGGGGGTGCCGCTGGGCGTGCGGGCGGCGGGCCACCCGCACGGCCGGGCTAGTCGCCGCCGCCGCCACCGCCGCCGTCGGAACCGCCGCTGCCGCCGTCGGAGTGGCCCGAGCCGCCCGGGCCGGCGGGCGAGGGGGTCGCGGCCGCGGCGGGGCTGGGGTCGGTGCCGGCGGCCGGGCCGGAGGGGTCGGCGGGGGTGTCGCTCCCGGCGCCGGCGGAGGCCGCGGCCGGGGCGCCGGCGTCGGACGAGGTGTCGGCGTAGCGGCTGTTGAGCTTGACCGGCTGGGCCTTGCGGCGGCGCCGGGCGAAGATGTTGAGCAGCTCCACGAACAGCGAGAAGCCCATGGCGAAGTAGATGTAGCCCCGCGGGACGTGGAAGTGCAGGCCCTCGGCCACCAGGGTGAACCCGATGAGCAGCAGGAACGACAGCGCCAGCATCTTGACCGTGGGGTGGGAGTTGACGAACCGGCTGAGCGGGCCGGCCGACACCAGCATGACGACGACGGCGATCACCACGGCCGCGACCATGACCCAGATGCCGCCGGGCTCGTCGCCGATCATGCCCACGGCGGTGATGACGGAGTCCAGCGAGAAGACCAGGTCCAGTGCCACAATCTGGAGGAGCACAGCGCCGAAGGCGGCGCGGACCTTGGACCCCTTGTGGTCCTCCTCGCCCTCAAGGCTCTCGTGGATCTCGTAGGTGGCCTTGCCGATGAGGAACAGGCCGCCCGCCAGCAGGATGATCGACTGCCCGGTGAACTCGATCCCGGCGACGGTGAACAGCGGCACGGTCAGCCGCATGATCAGGGTGATCGAGGCGAGCAGGACGAGCCGCCCGACCAGCGCCAGCGCGATGCCGATCTGGCGGGCGCGGGCGCGCTGGTGCTCGGGGAGCTTGCCCGCCAGGATCGAGATGAAGACGAGGTTGTCGATTCCGAGGACGATCTCCAACGCTGTCAGCGTGAAGAATCCGACGATCAGGTCTGTGCTCATGGCGGGGCGTCAGCTCCGGGGGCAGGTGTCGGTCGGGGGTCTACCACTGGCGTAGGGAGTCTAGATCATCCGTATACGCGGCTAGGTAACATCGCGCGGCGCCCACCTGGCCGGATCAGGACGCCCCGGTATCACCCGCCGGGCCCGCCCCGTCGGGGCTCCTCGCATGATCGCCGGGCGAGGAAGAGGAAGTCGTGTTCGTTCCGGGCCGTCCTCGGGGCGGCGGTCGAGTCCGTGGCGGACACCGCGTCGGCGATGGACCGCCGGGGTCCGGTCACACTTCCGGCGGCCCGTGCGTCATGCCTCCGTCGAATCGGTAACACGATGAACGGAGAAGCACCGGCGATGAGCGACATCGATGTCCACGGGACGGTCACCGGCGGTTTCGAGGCGGTGCGGGAGGAGTTCGCCGCCGCGGTGGCCGGGGAGAGGGGTCCGGGCCGGGCCGGCGCGCAGTTGGCCGTCTACGTCCACGGCCGCCAGGTGGTCGACCTGTGGGCCGGAGACGAGGTGACGGGCGGCACGCTGACCGGCGTCTACTCGGCGACCAAGGGCGCCGCGACCCTGGTGGTGGCACTGCTGGTGCAGGACGGCGCCCTGGAGCTGGACCGGCCCGTCGCGCACTACTGGCCGGAGTTCGCCGCCAAGGGCAAGGACCGGATCACCGTGCGGGACGTCCTCACCCACCGGTCCGGTGTGATCGGCGTCGACGGCGGCCTCACCGCCGACGAGCTGGCCGACGACCGGGTGATCGCGCGGCGGCTGGCCGGGCAGCGGCCGTACTGGCGTCCGGGCTCGGCCTACGGCTACGGCGGGTTCGTGACGTTCGCGGTCGTCAACGAGGTGGTCCGCCGGGCGACCGGCCGCCCGCTGCGGGAGCACTTCGAGGAGCGGGTCCGCGCACCCCACGGGCTGGACCTGTACCTGGGGCTGCCGGAGGCGCTGGAGGACCGGTTCCGGGAGGTGCTGCCGGGGCTGGCGTCCCCCGAGGAGCTGGCCGCGTTCTGGGCGAACGTTCCGGGACCGCACAGCATCACCGGCATCGGCTACGGCCTCAACTCCACCCCGCCGCTGGACCAGGTGGCCTTCCTCAACACCCGGCGGGTGCGCGCGCTCGGCCAGTCCTCCGCCGGCGGCGTCGGAAGCGCCCGCGGGCTGGCCCGGATGTACGCGGCCGCGGTCTGGGGCGTGGACGGCGCGGCGCCGCTGCTCACCCCCGACACCCTCGGCGAGTTCGCCATGCTCCACTCCACCGGCGGCGACCTGGTCACCGGCGAGGCCGGCCAGTACGCCCTGGGGTTCCAGGCCAAGGGGCTGCGCTACCCCTTCCTGAGCGCGAACTCCTTCGGCCACAACGGGTCCGCCGGTGCGGAGTCGTTCGCCGACCCGCGCGCCGGCATCGCCTTCGGCTACACCCGCCGCCGCTTCTCCTTCGACTGGTCTTACCCCGAACACGACCGGCTGGCCGCCGCGGTCCACCGCGCCGCCACCGGTGCCTGATGAGGAGGCTCGACATGACTTCGCACCTGGAGACCCCGTCCCGCACCCGGTCCGGTGGCCTGGCGCTGTGGGTGATGGCCGCGGCGCAACTGCTGATCGTGATGGACGGCACCATCGTGACCGTGGGCCTGCCCGCCATCGGCGCGGGACTGCGCATGGCAGAGTCCGATCTGGACTGGGTCCTGACCTCCTACGCGCTGGCGTTCGGGGGGCTGCTGCTGGCCGGCGGCCGGGCCGGTGACGTGTTCGGCCGCCGCAGGCTGTTCCGGATCGGGCTGGTGGTGTTCCTGCTCGCCTCCCTGCTGGGCGGCGTGGCGCAGACCGGGGCCACGCTCATCGCCGCCCGGGTGGTGCAGGGCGTGGGCGGCGCGATCATCGCCCCGGCCGCGCTGTCCCTGCTCGCCGACACCTTCCCCGCCGGGCCGGCGCGCGACAAGGCGCTCGGGGTGTACGGCGCGATGGGCGGGCTCGGCGCCGTGGTCGGGCTGCTGCTCGGCGGCGCGCTCACCGAGTACCTCGGCTGGCGGTGGATCATGTTCGTCAACATCCCCTTCGCCCTGCTGCTGCTCGCCGGCACCCTCGCCGTGGTACCCGGCACCCGGCGGCGCGGCGGGATCGACCTGCCCGGCGCGATCACCGCGACCCTCGCGCTGGGCTCGCTGGTCTACGCCGTCAACCGGGCCGGCTCCCACGGCCTGGGCGACGGGTTCCCCCTCGCCTTCGGCGCGGCCGGCCTCGTGCTGGCCGCCGTGTTCGTCGTCATCCAGCGCGGCGCCCGCACCCCGCTGGTCCCGGCCGGTGTGCTCGCCGACCGCACCCGGTTCGGCGCCAACCTGGTCATGCTGCTCATGGGCGCGGGCCAACTGGCGACGTTCTACTTCCTCACCCTCTACATGCAGGCGGTCAAGGACTACCCGCCCATGGTCACCGGGCTGGCCTACCTGCCGTTCGCGATCGGCATCGGCATCGGCTCCGGCGTGGTCGGCCCCCGCCTGCTCGCCCGCACCTCCATCCGGACCACGCTGACGGCCGGCCTGGTGGTGGCCGCCGCGGCGATGGGCTGGTTCGGCGTGCTGACCCCCGACCAGAACGCCCTGACCGCCTTGCTGCCGGCCCAACTGGTCGGGGGCATCGGCCTGGGGATCGGCTTCGTCGCCGCGACGATCGGCGGCGTGCGGGGCGTGGCCGCGGCGGACTCCGGCATCGCCTCCGGGCTCGTCAACACCAGCCAGCAGATCGGCGGCGCGCTGGGGCTGGCGGTCCTGGCCGGTGTCGCCGCCGCCACCACCGCCGGCCAGCCGGTGGGGGCGCCCCTGCGGGACGCGCTGACCGCCGGCTACACCACCGGGCTGCTCGGCGCGGGCGCGTTCTACCTGGCCGCCGTCTGCGCCGCCGTGCTCCTCATCCGGCCGCGGGCGGGCCGGGGCGGGGCCGAGCCGTCGCCCGCCCGCGGCGGGGCGTCCAGCACCGTCGCGTGACCGGGGCGCGGGCGGCGCGCCGGCCGCTGCCGCGCCCGCCGAAAACTCGTCGCGGCCACCGGTCACATTCCCCGCCCGCGACCCGTCAAGAAGACGACAGTCAAGACCGGAAGGGAAAACCCACCATGACCACCACCCCCGCCTCCGCCGCCCCGGAGACCGAGCGCACCGCCCACCAGTCGCGTCTGCGCAACCCCGCCAAGCTCGTCCCCGAGCTGGGCAAGGTCGCCGGGGCCCTGTTCCAGGCCACCGGAAACGGCTCGATCCCCAAGACCACGATCGGCCTGGTCCAGTTGCGCGCCGGGCAGCTCGCGGACAGCACCTACCTGACCGTCCTGCACACCGGCAACCTCCGCGCGGCCGGCGAGACGGAGGAGCGCATCTCCGCCGTGGCGTCCTGGCGGGACGCGCCCCACTTCACCGGGGCCGAGCGGGTCGCGCTCGAGCTCGTGGAGGCCGTCCTGACCCCCAACCCCCACGGCGAGCGGGTCCCCGACGAGCTGTACGCCCGGGCGGCCGCGCACTACGACGAGACGGCGCTGGCCACCCTCATCATGGCGATCGGCCAGGTGTGCTTCTTCCTCCCCCTCGCCCTCATCGGCAAGCCGCTGCCCGGGGTGTCGCCCGCGGAGCAGTGGCGGGACTAGCACCGGCGGGCTCAGGGGTGCGGAACGGCGACCGTTGCGCACCCCTTTTTCCGTTCGGCGGCGGACCCGACTCCGGCGGCCGGCGCGGCCCCCGCTCCCCTCAGCCCAGGCCGAGCAGGGTGCGCAGGTGGCGCGGTGAGGGCGAGCCGTGGGCGAGGACGGTGTCGTGGATCTCGCGGCGCGAGGCCTGGGGCCGGGCCGCGCGCAGGTCGCGCACGATCGCCGACACCTCCTGGTAGCCGACGTAGTAGGTGGCCAGCTGGGCGCTGGTGAGCTGGGCGCGGCGCCACTTGCCCGCGGCCTCGCCCTCCTCCTGGTGGCCGCGCTCGGTCAGCAGCGCCATCGCCTCGGCCTCGGTCATGCCGTGGGCGTGCACGCGCACGTCGAGGATGGCGTTGATGATCATGCGCAGCCGGGTCTTGAGCTGCATCAGCCGCAGCCGCCGGTTCTCGGCCTCGTCCTCGGACCACCCCAGTTCGGCCATGGCCTCCTCGGCGTAGACGGCCCACCCCTCCACGAAGGTGCCGCTGAGCAGCGCGCGGCGCAGCCGGGTGCCCCCGGTGTAGGCGGCGGCGTGCGCCAACTGGAGCGCGTGTCCGGGCACGCCCTCGTGCACCATCAGCTCGCGCAGCATGTCGGCGTTGTACTCGCGGTAGAACGACGCGCGGCGCTCGGCGGGCCAGTCGCCGGGCGGCGGGGCGACCGCGATGAGGGTGGGGCGCTCGGGGGTGGGCGACAGCGGGCCGGGCGGGTCGCAGTAGGCCACGGCCATGCCGCGCCGCGACTCGGGCATGGGGATCACCCGGACCGGGTGGTCGGGGACCGTGGCGAAGTCGAGTTCGCGGGTGCGGGCGTAGAGGTGCTCCAGGATGCGCTCGCAGCCGGGGCGGATGGTGTGCTCGTCGGTGGCGCTCTCGGCCGCGATGCGGTCCAGGACCTCGCGGACCTGGCCGGGCCGCGCGGGCGCGCCGGCGAACGCGGCGGCGGCCTCGGCCATGGCCTCCTCGGTGGCCAGCAGGTCGCTCTCGGCGCGGGTGAGCAGGGCGTCCTGGCTCAGCTCGGAGTCGAGGGTGTACCAGAGGCGGGCGGCGTGGTCGCGGGCGCCCAGCCGGGGGTCGGCGGAGGCGGTGTCGGCGCGGGCGGCCAGCCAGGCGGCGTGGTCGCCCAGGGCCTCGGCGGCGGCCGCGCGGGCGGCGTCGACGTCGCCGCGCAGCGCGGGCGCCTGCTCGACCAGGGCGTCGACGGGGGCGCCGAGCAGGCCGACGATTCCCCGTGCCTGGGCGGCGGCGGTCTGCACGTGGACCTTGGGCATGCCGGGGCCCTCGGCCAGGCGGGCGCGGGCGGTGGCCAGGAAGTCGGGCACGGCGCGGCACCGGGCGGCCAGCGCGGTCAGCCGCTCCTCGGCGGGCAGGTCCTCGCCGGCGACGAGGCTGTAAAGGGCGTCGCCGGGGAGCTGGTCGAGGGGGTCCCAGGTCTGCGGCCGCAGCTCGGTGAGCTGCCACAGGTCCGCCGACAGCCGGTTGCGCAGCATCTCCAGGTCGACCCGGTCGGCGGCCGGCAGCAGCAGGTCGTCGATCTGGTCCAGCGCGCCCAGCGCGTCGGTGATCACGCCGGCGCGGCGGGCCTCGCCCTCGGCGGAGTGGTCGCTGAGGCGGTCGGCGTAGCGGTGGTCCCCGAGGTCGTCGGCCCATTCCGGCGACTCGGCGAGCAGCGCGTCGAGGATGCGCTCGCCGACCTCGTGGAAGCGGTCGGTCATGGCGTTGGCGCCGGGGTCGGGCTGGTCGTGGGAAGGCTGTGGAGTCATCGGTTGCCATCTTGCCCCGTCGCGGTGCCCCGTGCACCCCGTACGGCGCCGCCGGGCGCACCGACCGCGTGGTATCCATGGCGCCAGGTGACGCGAGCCAGAAGGAGGCTGCCGTGCGGGCGGTGCGTGTGGTGGACCTGAGCCGGACGATCGGGCCGGAGACCCAGCCCTACCCGGGGGACGACCCCCCGGTGCTGGAGGAGGCGGCCACCCTGGCCGAGCACGGCTACACCTCCACCCGGGTGCACATGGGCTCGCACAGCGGGACCCACGCCGACGCGCCCTTCCACTTCCTGGCCGACGGCGCGCGGCTGGAGGAGCTGCCGCTGGAGCTGTTCGTCTGCCCGGCGGTGGTGGTCGACGCGACCGGCCGGCCCGACCGCTCCCCCATCACCTCCGCCGACCTGGAGCCGTGGGTGCCGCGCCTGGCTCCGGGCACGGCGGTGCTGGTGCGCACCGGGTGGGCGGCCCACTACGGCACCGACCGGTACTTCGACCACCCCTACCTCGACGGCTCGGCGGCCCGGCTGCTCACGGCGGCGGGCGTGCGCACGGTGGGCGTGGACACGCCCAGCCCCGACCCCACCCGGCGCGCGGGCGACCCCGAACCGGACTGGGCGGCGCACCTGGCGGTGCTGGGGGCGGGCGGCACGATCGTGGAGAACCTCTGCCGCCTGGAGGACGTGGACTTCCCCGACCCGCTGTTCTGCGCGCTGCCGATCCGGCTGGCCGGCGGCGACGGCGCACCGGTGCGCGCGGTGGCCGTGCGCACCGGCTGAGGGCCGGGCGCGCGTCGCGAGGTGCCCGAAGCGCCCGCCGGCGGCGCGCCGCCGCGGTGCGGGCCGGGATCCGGGGCCGGTCCGGTGCGGACCGGTCCCGGATCAGCGCCAGGAGCCCTGGCCGCCGGTGGAGGTGGGCTGCTGGCCGGCGCCGCCGGCGTCGCCCACGTTGATGGCGTGCTCGACCAGGGTGATCAGCGTGGCCTTGGTCGAGGTGCGGTCGCGGGCGTCGACCTGCACGATGGGGATGTCCGCGCTGAGGGTGAGGGCGTCGCGGACCTCCTCGGCGGCGTGCGGGTAGTAGCCGTCGAACCCGTTGATCGCCACGATGAACGGCAGCCGCGCCTCTTCGAAGTAGTCGATGGCGGGGAAGCAGTCGGCGAGGCGGCGGGTGTCGACCAGGACCACGGCGCCGATCGCGCCCTTGACCAGGTCGTCCCACATGAACCAGAAGCGGTGCTGGCCCGGGGTGCCGAACAGGTAGAGGATGAGGTCGGAGTCCAGCGAGACGCGGCCGAAGTCCATGGCCACGGTGGTGGTCTGCTTGTCCGGCGTCTTGGCGAGGTCGTCGACGCCGACACTGGCGCTGGTCATGACCGCCTCGGTGGTCAGCGGCACGATCTCGGAGACGGAGCCGACGAATGTCGTCTTGCCGACACCGAAGCCTCCGGCGACGACGATCTTGACCGACGTCATCGCACTCGCCGCAGCAGCGCCCTCGTCGGCCGCGCTAGAGCTTGCGAAGTCCACTGAGCACCCTTTCAAGAAGGTTGGCGTTGGGCCGGCTGTCGGTGTTGATCGTCGACCTGATCTGCAGCAGTCCCTGTTCGGACATGTCCGCGACCAGCACCCTGGCGACTCCCAGCGGGATCCGCAGCAGGGCTGAGATCTCGGCGACGGAGCGCCATTCGCGGCACAGGTCGCTGATGGCCTGGCACTCGGGGGTGAGGGTCCCCGACTCGGCGCGCGCGGTGGCCGTGGAGGAGATCAGGGTCTCCAGCGGCAACTGCGACTTCGGCTTGGTGCGGCCCTTGGTGACAGCGTAGGGGCGGACGAGCGAGCTGGGTGCTCCGGCCGCCGCCTGGTCGGCGTGTTGATGGGGGGATCGTGGAAGGTCCGCGCCGCCCGGCCCCGCCGCAAGCGGTCTGGAGGCGCCGGTGGGGTGCTGCCCGAACCACGACCCGGCATCTCGGCTGTGAGGTGCCACCACTTCCTCCTGTCGGTGGTGGGTCAGTGGATTCCCGAGGTGCGCGCCGCCGGGGTCAGCGCACGACCGGCCCGTTCGACGAGCAGGGTCATCTCGTATGCGACAAGGCCGAGGTCGCACTCGGCCGCCGCCAGTACGGCAAGGCAGGAACCGTCGCTGATCGACATGATCAGCAGGAGTCCGCGCTCCATCTCGACCACGGTCTGGGCGACAGCGCCGCCCTCGAAGACGCGCGCGGCGCCCTGGGTGAGGCTGGAGAGGCCCGAGGCGATGGCCGCGAGCTGGTCGGCCCGGTCGGCGGGGAAGCCGGTAGAGGAGGCGAGTGGCAGACCGTCCGACGAAACCACGATCGCGTGTGCGACGTCCGGCACTCGATTCGCGAAGTCAGTGATCAGCCAGTTCAGCTCATTCACCGGTTGATTCATCTGCTCTCCTGTCCATACCGGCCGGGGGAGTGACCGTGGCCCGCGGGCCGGCCGTCGACCGAGTGGGCTCCTGTAGTGACCTTATTCGAGTGGTTGGTGTCGATCATCACGGTATGCACAAATGGTTCGGTAGATCCTAGTCCGTGGCATTTCCGTGATCCACAGGGACCCGGATGGCACGGCCCGCGGGTCGGGCTGCGTCGAGTCGGAGGCCGTCCGCCCGTACTCGCGCGGTTCACTTGTCGTCCTCGCCCGGCTGGCCGCCCAACTGGCTGCGGCCCTCGCGGATTCCGCGCTGGAAGCCGGAGAAGCGGTTGCGGACCCGGTCGGCCGAGCGCGTAGGGACCTGCTTGACGTGCTCGGGCGCCGGAGCGGTTCCGGGAACCAGGTTCGCCTTGGGAACGCGCTTTGGCAACCCCGAGGAGGTGAGTCCGCCGGCGATGGGCTCGGCGGCCGAGCGGGCGGCCTGCCATCCGCGGTCGGCGTCGGAGCGCCACTCGTCCTCGGGCCGGCGGGCGCCCGCGCCGTTGCGCGAGGCGTGCCCGTTGGCGCCGGAGGACCCCGCGGCACCGCCGGAGGACCCGTTGGCGGCGGGGGCGGGCGCGGCGGGCGCCGACCCGTAGCGTCCGGCGGAGTCGGCGGCGGGGGGCTCGCGGCGGGCGCCGTCGGCCGCGCCGCTGTCGGCGAAGCGCGGCAGCGGGCCGGTCTCGGGCTCGGAGGCCGGTCCCCCGCTGCGGCGGCGGAACCAGTTGGACTCGATGGCGTCGAAGATCGGCAGCGCCTCGGAGCTGCTCTCCTCCGGCGAGGGCGGCACCACGGTGTTCTGCCCGGCGCCCGTGCCGCCGTAGCGGCGCGAGATGTAGGCGGTGGAGCCGTAGCCCTCGCGGGAGTCGTGGTCGCCGCTCCACTCGGGCCGGGGCGGCTGGGGGGTGCGCCGGCTGGGCGCGGCCCAGACGTTGTCGCTCGGCGCGGCCGGCGCGGAGTCGGCCTCCCACGGGCGGCGCTCCTCGGCGTAGGGCTGGGCCGGCGGAGGGGCGGGCCGCTCGTAGGAGCGCGGCGCCTCGGGCTCGGCGCGGCGGGGCTCGCCGCTCCAGCCGGGGGTGTCCCACGGCGAAGGGCTGCGCGGCGGCTCGGGCGCCGGGCGCTCGGGAAGCGGCGGCCGCTCGGAGGCGGGCGGCTCGGCACGCGGGGGCTCGGGCTCGGTGCGGCGCGGCTCGGCCGGCGGCAGGGGGCGGGCGCCCGGCGCGGCGGGCGGGTTGGCCCAGCCGGAGGAGCCGGCGGCCCACAGGTCCTCGCCGCTGGGCGGGTGCTCGGCGGGGGCGGAGGCGCCCGAGACGGCGGGCCGGTTGTAGCCGGGCTCGCGCTTGGGCAGGTCGGAGGCCGCCGAGGAGCGGCCGAAGTCCCCGGCGCCGCCCCACACCCCGGGCTCGGGCGGCGCGGGGTTGGCGGCGAAGGCCGCGGCGGCCTCGGCGTAGGTGTCGGGCGCCGAGGGGCCCAGCGCGGGCGGCTCGACGGGGGCCTGCGGCTCCACCGGGGTGATCAGCAGGTCGGGCGGCAGCACGGCCGTGGCGGTGATGCCGCCGTTGTGGGCCTCCGACAGCCACACCCGGATGCCGTGGCGGGCGGCCAGGCGGCTGACCACGAACAGGCCCATGCGGCGGGAGACGCCGACGTCGATGACGGGCGGCTCGGCCAGGCGGGCGTTGGTGGCGGCGATCTCGTCGGGCGGCATGCCGATGCCGCTGTCGGTGACCTCGACCCGCACGCCGCCGTCCTCCAGGACCTGGGCGTTGACCGCCACCTGGGTGTCCTTGGAGGAGAACGCCGTGGCGTTCTCGACCAGCTCGGCCACCAGGTGGATGACGTCGTTGACGGGGCGGCCCAGGACCGAGATGTGGGAGGGGGCGCGCACGTTGACGCGCTCGTACTCGTCGACCTCGGAGATCGCGCCGCGCAGCACGTCGACCAGCGGGACCGGCTGGGCCCACTTGCGGGTGTTGTCCTGGCCCGAGAGGACCAGCAGGTTCTCGTTGTTGCGCCGCATGCGGGTGGCGAGGTGGTCGAGCTGGAAGAGGTCCGACAGCCGGTCGGAGTCCTGCTCGCCCTGCTCCAGGCCGTCGATCAGGCGCAGCTGCCGCTCCACCAGGGTCTGGCTGCGGCGGGAGAGGTTGACGAACATCGCGTTGACGTTGCTGCGCAGGGCGGCCTCGTCGGAGGCCAGGCGCAGCGCCACGCGGTGGACCTCGTCGAAGGACCGGGCGACCTCGCCGATCTCGTCGCGGGAGGTGACCTCGATGGGGCTGACCTCGACGTCGCCGGGGGCAGAGCTGGACTCCTGCATGCGGGCGATGGCGCCGGGCAGGTCCTCCTCGGCGATGCGCAGGGCGCCCTCGCGCAGCGCGCGCAGCGGGCGGACCAGCGAGCGGACCACGATGGAGGTCAGCACGAACACGGCGATGAGGACGGCCAGCACCAGAGCGGTGTCCAGCAGCGCCAGGTTGAACGCGCCCGAGCGCAGCTCGTCGGCCTGGGTGCGCACCCCCGAGGCCAGGGTGCTCTCCAGGTCGTGCATCCGGTCCAGCGTGCCGTCCAGGGCGTCCTGGTAGTCCTGCGGCGTGGAGTCCTGCATCACGCTGGTGATGTCCTGGCTGTCCCGCGCCCGCATGACCGCCCGCAGCCGCATGGTGTCGACCTGGCTGACCTCGGGGCCGGCGTACATCTCCTCGTAGAGCTGGGCCTGCTGGGTCGTGGCGCTGTCGCGGAAGTTCTCGCGCTCGTGCTCGAACCCGGCGCGGCTGTCCTCGACCTCCGAGCGGATGCCGTTGGACATCGTGCCGGTGCTCAGCGAGTGCAGCATGAGGGCGCCCTCGTAGGACAGCTCCTCGCGGGCGTTGGCCAGGGCGGTGAGCGCGCGGACGCTCTCGCGCAGCTCGGTGTCGCTCGTGGCCTCGGCGATGATCTGGGTGAAGTCGGCGAGGGAGCCGATGACCTGGCGGTACTTGGTCACCATGGAGAGCACCGAGGTGCGCGTGGACTGCACCTCGGTGCGGACGGTGTCCAGGTTGCCCAGGCTGCCCTGGAGGCCCTGCAGCCGGTTGGCGGCGAGCTGGGTGCCGGGGTCGCCCAGGCCATCGATGAGGTTGCGGACCTCCTGCTCGGCCTGGCGGCTCTCCTGGATCTGCTCCTGGAGGGCGTCGAGCTTCTGCTGGGACCGCTCGTCGGGGTCGACGTTGTCGGCGATGTAGGCGGCGGAGTAGACCCGCTCCCGGCCCAGTTCGTCGCCGAGGTGGACCATCGACTCCGTCAGGGCCGCCATCTGCTCGATGCGGTCGTGGGTGACGGTGTTGACGATGCTCTCGGAGATCCGCAGGCCGCCCAGGACGAGCGCCGCCGCGGTGGGGATGACGATCAGAGCGATCAGTCGCGGGCGCACCCGCCATTCGCGCGGGGCCCACCAGCGCGCACGGGGCTCGGCCGCCGTGACGGCGCTGTCGGGCTGAGGCGCGCCCCGGACGGCGCCGCCTGCGTCATCTGTCGCTCGTGTCGGCACGGACCCTCGCAACCTTTCGTGTCCACCGCCTCGACTACCGGATGTTGGTCCCCATGAGGTGGTACCGGATCCGAAAGAGACCGTACGGGACCCTTGGTGATAGGCGCCAGAGCGGGCCTGCTCGTGATCGGCCGCCGGCGCGGAAAAGGTGGGGTTCCGCGCTCGGACGCTGCCTCAGGGGGAATGAAGAGGCGTTGTGCACCATAAACCAAAAATGGTGCACGTGAGGTGGATAGCGTATCAATCCGCGCAGAGGCCTCGCCGCTGGCGATCGTCCCCGCATTCCGGCGCGGCGGGCGCGGCGGAGATCCGGAACCCGGTGCCCACCCCCTCCGCGAGGCCGCGACCACGGCGGCTGTGCCGCCTACCCCGTGGACCGCATCACATTCATAACTTTTGGAACACGCCGGGAGCCTTCGGTGAAGACCCCTGTTCACCGTGTCACCGTTGCAGGTGAGACGCATGTTTTGGGGGGAGCGCCCGTGAACCCGGTTCCGCCTGCCGCACCCCGCCCCGGACGCGCGCGCCGCGCCGCCGCCCTGGGGCTGTGCCTGGCCGCCGTCCTGTCCGGTACCGCCCACGCCGACCCGCCCCGCGAGGCCGACGGCGAGGCGTCCCCGGCCGAGCTGACCAGCGACCTGGCGGCGGTCCGCGCCCGGCTCGACGACCTGCAGGCCGACGCCGACGCCGCCATCCTCGCCTACGCCGACGCCGCCGACCGGCTGGCCGAGGCCCGCTCCGAGAGCGACGCCGCCCGCCGCGCCGCCGACCGCGCCGCCGGGCGCGGCGCCCAGGCCCGCGGCGACGCCGCCCGCTACGCCGCGGCCGCCTACAAGGGCGCCGACCTCAGCCCGGCCGTGGCCTGGACCTCCTCCCGGGGCCCCCAGGAGGCCCTGGACCGCTCGGCCTACCTGGCGCTGGTCGGCGGGCGCCGCTCCGACACCGTGGCCACCGCCGACGCCGCGAGCACCGCCGCCCGGACCCTGGCCGAGCGGGCCGAGGACGCCGAGGAGGAGCGGGCCGCCGCGGCCGAGGAGGCCGCCGACGCCCGGGACGCCGCCCTGGAGGCGGTCGCCGAGCAGGAGGACGCCCTCGCCGACATCACCGCCGAGCAGACCGAGTTGGAACTGCGCCTGGCGCGGGTCCGCGGCGGCGGGGAGCGAGAGGAACTGGAGGACCGGCGCGAGGCCGCCCTGGACCGGGCTTCCTCGGCCGCCTCGGCCGGGAGCGGGGCCGGGCCCGCCGCCGGCGCGGAGCCCGCCTCCGGGGAGCCCTGCACCGCCTCGGGCGCCGAGGGGTACCCCAACGGCCGCATCCCGGAGTCGGCGCTGTGCCCGCTCCCCCAGCCCGGCGAGATGCTGCGGGCCGACGCCGCCGCCGCGTTCATCCGCCTCGACGGCGCGTTCCGCGAGCGGTTCGGCCGGCCGATGTGCGTCACCGACTCCTACCGGCCCTACGCCGAGCAGGTGCGGCTGTTCCGCGAGAAGGAGGCGGGCATGGCCGCCGGCCCGGGCACCAGCACGCACGGCGAGGGCGCGGCCGTGGACCTGTGCGGCGGGGTCAACGAGCACGGCTCGGCCGAGCACGCGTGGATGCTGCGCACCGCGCCCGACTACGGCTGGCACAACCCCGACTGGGCCCGGGGCGGGTTCGAGCCCTGGCACTGGGAGTACACCGGCTGAGCCGGCACCGTCGGCGGGCGCCGGCGCCCGCTGACGGGCGCTCAGGCGCCCGAGCCCACCCGGATCTCGAACTCCCCTAGCGGACCGCCGTCGACGAACAGCTCCTCGCCGGCCTCCAGCGGCCGGGTGCGCGCGGGCAGCACGGCCGCCGCGCCCGCCCCGGGCGCGCCCGAGGCCCAGGCCAGGCCGCCGTCCACGGCCGCCGCGGCCAGTTCGGTGTCCTCGACGGCGGCCGCCACCCGCAGCCCGGAGCCGTCGAACTCCTCGGGGGTCACCACGGCCGGTCCGGTGGTCAGCGCCACCTGGTGCCCCTCGGGCGTGCTCCACAGGCACGCCGGGGCGTAGCCGGTGTGCCGGCCGCGCTCGCCGAACAGCGCGAGCACGCCGATGTCGGCGACCAGGGCCTCGGCGCCCGGCGGCAGGGCGACGCCGTCGTCGGTGCCGCGCACCAGGGCGGGGTCGAGGTCGGTCCAGGCGTCGGCCACCCGGGCGGGCACCGGCGCGGAGAAGGAGATCGGCGCGCACAGCCGGGTCTCGAACTCCACGATGATCTCGACCGGCGCGGCCAGCGCCTTGTGGAAGGCGTCGGCGAGCAGGTCGGGGCTGCGCCCCAGCAGCTCGGGCAGGGGTTCGTCGCCGGGGTAGCCGAAGACGCAGCCGTCGTCGACCACGCCCGGCCGCTCCAGGCCCCCGCTGGGCGACAGATAGGTGACCCACCGCATGGCGCGCGCTCCCCTCACCGGCGACATGTCCGCTGGTTCACGGTATCTCGCCCGCACCGGTGCCCGGCGCGCCCCCGCTCAGCCGGACTCGCGGATGACCAGGTGGGTGTCGAGCATCCGCTCGGTGTGGTCGGCGGCGCCGGGGATCGCGATGTCGGCCAGGATGCGCGCCATCTCGCTGCCCATGCGCTCGGTGGGCTGGTGCACGCTGGTCAGCGGGGGGTCGCTGTGGGCGGCGAAGGGCGAGTTGTCGTAGCCGATGACGGCGACGTCGTCGGGGACGCGCCGGCCGGCGCTGCGCAGCACCTTGAGGACCGCCAGCGCCATGGGGTCGGAGGCGACGAACACCGCGTCGACGTCGGGGGCGGCCTCCAGGATCCGGCGCATGGCGGCCTCGCCGCTCTCGTAGCTGAAGTCGCCGCGGGCCACGAGTTCGGGCGCCGGGGGCAGGCCGGCCTCGCGCAGCGCCGTGAGGTAGCCCTCCAGGCGGTCCTCGCCGGCCACCATGTCGGGGGGGCCGGCGACGGTGGCGATGCGCCGCCGGCCGGTCTCGACGAGCCTGCGGGTGGCGGTGTGCGCCCCGCCGACGTTGTCGACGTCCACCGAGTGCACGGGGTGGCGGGTCTGCCACGAGGGCCGGCCGCCGATCACAAACGGCACCCCCGCCTCGACCAGGCGGTCGGGCAGGGGGTCGTCGGCGTGCAGGGACACCAGCAGCACGCCGTCGACGTGGTGGGCGGTGAGGTAGTCGCCCAGCCGCTCGTACTCGTCGGCCGACCGCACGGTGGTCAGCAGCATCTGCAGGCCCAGTTCGTTGAGCGCGGTGCTGACCCCCCGCACGATCTGCGCGAAGAACGGCTGGGCGAACAGGCGGTCGTCGGACTCGGCGATCACGAAGGCCACCGTGTCGGTGCGCCGCGTGACCAGGGTGCGGGCGGCGTGGTTGGGGACGTAGCCCAACTCGGCGATGGCGGTGCGCACCGCCTCGCGCGTGGCCGGACTCACCTGGTCCGATCCGTTGATGACCCGGGAGACGGTGCCGCGCCCGACCCCCGCGCGCATCGCCACCATCTCCAGCGTCGGCCGCCGGCCCCCATTCATCGCAACACCTTCCCCATCCCCTCGCACCCGACCCCGGGTGTCCCTGGGCGCCCGAGCGGGGCGGTCCTGCCCGCCCCGGCGCCCCTACCAGCATTACATCCCCTGCTACACGGCCAGCCCACCTCGCCGGATGACGTCGGCGTACCAGCGCCCGCTGTCCTTGACGCGGCGCTGCTGGGTCTCGTAGTCGACGTGGACCAGCCCGAAGCGCTGGGAGTAGCCCCAGGCCCACTCGAAGTTGTCCAGCAGCGACCACACGAAGTAGCCGCGCATGGGCACGCCGGCCTTCAGCGCCTCGTGCACGGTGCGCAGGTGGGCGTCGATGTAGGCGGTGCGCTCGGGGTCGTGCACCTGGCCGTCGGGGCCGACCTCGTCCTCGTAGGCCGCGCCGTTCTCGTGGACGTACATGGGCACGCCGGGGCACTCGGCGGCCAGGCGCACCAGCACCTCGTACAGCCCGGTGGCGTCGATCTCCCAGCCGATGCCGGTGCGCGGCAGGCCCTGGCTGACGAACACCACGTCGTCGCAGCCGACGTAGGCGCCGCTGTCGCCGCCGCTCTCCACGCGGGAGGGGTCGATGCCATCGCTGGAGGCCGAGACCCAGTGCGGGGTGTAGTAGTTGACGCCCAGGTGGTCCAGCGGCGCGTTGATCACGGCCAGGTCGCCGTCGCGGACGAACGCGAAGTCGCTGACGGCGGCCAGGTCCTCCAGCATGTCGGCGGGGTAGGCGCCGCGGAACAGCGGACCGGTGAACACCCGGTTGCGCACGCCGTCGGCGCGGCGGGCGACCGCGATGTCGGCGGGCGAGGTGGTGTAGGGCCGCACGGTGGTCTGGTTGAGGGTCAGGCCCACGCGCCGCTGCCCGCCGCCGGCGCCCTCGCGCAGCACCGCGGCCGCCAGGCCGTGGCCCAGCATCAGGTGGTGGGCGGCAGCCAGGGCGGCGGCCGGCTCGCGCCGGCCCGGGGCGTGCACGCCGTCGGCGTAGCCCAGGAACGCCGCGCACCAGGGCTCGTTGAGGGTGGTCCAGTCGCTGACGCGGTCGCCGAAGCGGTCGCGCAGCACCTCGGCGTACTCGGCGAAGCGGTAGGCGGTGTCGCGGTTGGGCCAGCCGCCCTTGTCCTCCAGCGCCTGGGGCAGGTCCCAGTGGTAGAGGGTGGGCCAGGGGGTGATCCCGGCGGCGAGCAGGCCGTCCAGGAGCCGGTCGTAGAAGTCCAGGCCGGCCTGGTTGACCGCCCCCGCGCCCTCGGGCAGGATCCGCGGCCAGGCGACGGAGAACCGGTAGGCGCCGATCCCCAGTTCGCGCATGATGCCGATGTCCTCGGCGTAGCGGCGGTAGTGGTCCACGGCGGGTTCGCCGGTGTCGCCGTTGAGGACCTTGCCCGGGGTGTTGGCGAAGGTGTCCCAGATGCTGGGGCCGCGGCCGTCGGCGGTGGTGCTGCCCTCGATCTGGAAGGAGGCGGTGGAGGCGCCCCACACGAAGTCCGCGGGGAAGCGGACGGCGGCCTCGGCGCCGGTGGCGGTGCCGGGTATCGGTTCGGCGGCGGTGGGCACGTGGGAAAGGGACTGGGTCACGCTTTGATCGCACCTTCCATGATGCGGCCGACGAGCTGGCGGCCGAGCACGACGAAAATGATGAGTAGGGGGAGGGTCGCGAAGGTCGCGCCGGTGAACATCAGGGCGAAGTCGCGCGCGTAGGCGGACTCGTTGAGCTGCTGGATGGAGAACTGGACCGTGGGGTTGCTCGGCGAGAGCACGGCGAGGGCCCAGATGAACTCGTTCCAGGTCTGCATGAACGTCAGCAGGCCCAGCACCACCATGGCCGGGCGCAGGGCGGGCAGCACGATGCTCCAGTAGATGCGGAACGTGGAGCAGCCGTCGATGCGGGCCGCCTCGATCAGCTCGTCGGGGATGGTCTGGGTGACGTACTGGCGCATCATGAACACGCCGAAACCGCTGACCATGAACGGCACGATCACCGACTGCAGCTCGCCGCGCCAGCCGAACCACTCCATGAGGATCAGCAGCGGCACCAGCCCGATCTGCACGGGCACGGCCATGGTGACCACGACCGCCACGGTGGCCACGGTGCGGCCCTTGAAGTTCAGCTTGGCCAGCGCGAACCCGGCCAGGGAGCAGAAGAACACCACCGAGACCGCCACCGTGGTCGAGGCGATGAGGGAGTTGAGCAGGCCGGTGGTGAAGTTGGCCGAGGGGTTCTCGAACAGGCGCACGATGTTGGCGCCGAAGTTGGGCCCGGGCAGCAGGGCCGGGGGGAACTGGCTGGCCGCGGTGGTGGTGCGGGTGGCGATGACGAACATCCACCACAGCGGGAACACCGACAGCACGAGGGTCAGCAGCAGCGCGAAGTAGGTCAGCGGCGTGGCCTGGCGCATGCGGCGCAGGGAGCCCGATCGCCGCCGGCCGGCCCTGCGGCGGTGCTGGGCGGGGCGCTGCGTGGAGGCCGGCCGCAGGGTGGTCGCCGTCATTCCGCACCTCGAATCCGGCTGGTGAGCCACGTGTTGAGCAGGCCGAGCAGCACGACGAGCAGGAACAGCACCCACGAGACCGCCGCGGCGTAGCCGTAGTTCTGGTAGGTGAAGACCTCTTCGAAGACGAGCATCATGACCGTCTGGAACTGGCCCTGGGTGCCGCCTCCGTAGCCGGCGCTGTTGTCGAAGATGGCCGGCTCGGTGAACAGCTGCATCTGGCCGATGGTCGAGATGATCACCGTGAAGACGATGGTGGGCCGCAGCAGCGGGATGGTGATCTGCCAGAACTGGCGCATGCGCGAGGCGCCGTCGAGGTCGGCCGCCTCGTAGACGTCCTTGGGGATCGACTGCATCGCCGCCAGGTAGATGAGCGCGTTGTAGCCGGTCCAGCGCCAGTCGATCATGACGGCGATCGCGGTCCAGGCGGCGTAGCGGTCGCCGTGCCAGGCGATGGGCTCCAGGCCCATTGCGGCCAGCAGCTGGTTGATCAGGCCGAACTGCTCTCCACCGAACAGCGTGCTGAACACGATGGCCAGCGCGGCGATGGAGGTGATGTAGGGCAGGATCAGCGTCATCCGGAACAGGTTGGCGAAGCGGATGCGCCGGTTGAGCGTGTCGGCCAGCAGCAGCGCGAGGAGCAGCTGCGGTACGACCGCCAGGACGAAGATGCCCAGGGTGTTGTAGAGAGCGTTCCAGAAGACGGGGTCGGTCACCAGGCGGGCGTAGTTGTCCAGGCCCGCCCAGCCCTCGTTGCCGCCGATCAGGCTCCAGTCGTGCAGGGAGACCCAGACCGTGTAGAGCAGGGGGAACAGCCCGAAGACCCCGAACAGCAGGAAGAACGGGGCGATGAACGCGTAGGGGGAGGCGCGGACGTCAAGGCGGCTCCACATCAGTCGGCGGCGCGCACGCGCCTGCCGCCGCGGGTCGCGGTCTCGGGTCCGGGCACCCCCGTCAACACGCCCTGGGGGGCGTGACGGCGGGGCGCCGTGCTGGAGGGAGGTCACGTCGCGCTCCTTTCAGATGTCTTGGTGTGCATGGGCGATGTCAGCGAGAAAGGCGGCCCGGCCTGGTGGTGAGCACGCGTGCTCACCACCGGAGGGGAGAGGCCGGGCCGCCGTGCCGGGACGGGCTAGCGTTCGCCGGTGGCGCGCTGGGACTCCTCGACCGCGTTGTCCCAGCCCTCATCGGGCTCGGCCTGGCCCTGCTCGACCGATTCGAGCGCCTGGCGGAACGCGTCGTCGATGGCCTGCATGTCCGGTCCGAAGTAGACCGGCTCCAGCTCCAGGGCGGTGGCGCTGTAGATCTCGCCGACCGGGGCGTCGTTGAAGTAGGGGCGGGTGAACCCGGTGACCTCCGCGCTCTCCAGCGCCTCGGGCGAGGACGGCAGCACGTTGGCCTCCTCCCAGGCGCTGAGCTGGCCCTCGGGGCTGGTCAGGAACTTGGCCAGCTCGGCGGCCTCCTCGGGGTGCTCGCTCTGCGCGGGGACCGCGAGGAAGGAGCCGCCCCAGTTGCCGCCCTCACCGGGGACGTCGGCGACGTTCCACTGGCCCTCGCCCTCCTCGCCGGCGGTGCTCTCGATGTGGCCGAGCATCCAGGCGGGGCAGGGCAGGGTCGCGAACGCGTTGTTCTGGATGCCGGCGTTCCACTCCTCCGACCAGATCGGCAGGCTGGCCGACAGGCCGGCGTCGGCCATGGCGGTCACCGTGTCGAAGGCCTCGCGGGTGGTGTCGCTCTGCTCCACGACCAGGTCGCCCTCGCGGTTCTGGAAGGGCTCACCGCCCTGCTGGGCGACCACGGAGCGGAAGTAGGGCTGGATGGTCGAGACGAAGGAGGCGCCGGTGTCGGCCTCGGTGAACTCCTCGCCCGTGGAGATGAAGTCCTCCCAGGTCGGCCACAGCTCGCTTACCTCGTCGGGCTCGGTGGGCAGGCCCGCGTCCTCGAAGAGCGGGACGTTGTAGCACATGCCCATACTGCCGATGTCGGTGCCCAGGCCGATGAGCTGGCCGTCGGCCGCGTGGCCCTGCTCCCACTTCCAGCCGAGGAAGTTGTCCTCCAGCTCGGCGCCCCCGTGGTCGTTGAGGTCCACGAACTGGTCGGGCTGGGCGAGGAACTGGGCGATGTTGGCCTCTTCGATGGCGACCACGTCGCCCGCGCCGCTGCCCGCCGCGATGTTCTGCTGCAGCTGCGGCGTGTAGTTCGCGAGGTCGGTGACGTTGCGCTCCTCGATCGTGATGTTGGGGTGCTCTTCTTCGTACTGCTCGATGAGAGCGTCGTAGCCCATCACGCCGAACGTGTCGAGGACGAGGGTGATCTCGCCGTCCTCTTCGCCGCCGCCTCCGCCGCACGCGGTGGCCAGAAGCACCGCTCCGCCACCCAGCATCGCGGCGGCCACTCTGGCACCGCGCCTACGCTTCCACATGGTTGCGACCCCTTACGTCACGAGGAATACCTGTTGACCGCGTCCCCGTACCCCCTTCTTGGGAGCGCTCCCACAAGACAAGCCCCATCACCCGCCGCAGTCAATGCCCGGACACACTGACGAAATTCAACCGTTACCCGCAGGGCCCCTCCCGCCGCAGGCGCCGACCCGGCGCAAAACACGGCGGGGTGCCGGCGCGACCGCGCCGGCACCCCGCAAGAGTAAGCCCCTGACCTGCGTTGACGTAACCCCTAAACGCGAAGCGGCATCAGGACTCGCCGCCGCCCTCCAGGGGCAGCACAACGCCGTTCCACTCCTCCTCCATGAAGGCGCGGACGTCCTCGCTGTGCAGCAGCTCGTCGAGCTTGGCAATGTTCTCGTCATCCTCCTGACCCGCGGGCACCACCAGGCCGTTGCCGTAGGGGCTGCCCTCGGTCTCCTCCCAGGCGAGCGCGTTGGCGGACTCCGCCAGCCCCGCCTCCAGGGCGAAGTTGCCGTTGACGACGGCGGCGTCGACGTCGGCCAGCGAGCGCGGCAGCTGGGCGGCGTCCACCGGGACCAGCTCGACGTCCTTGGGGTTCTCCTCGATGTCGCCCTCGCCGGCGGTCTCCCCCGCGCCCTCGGCCAGGGTGATGACGCCTTCGGCGTCGAGCAGGTTCAGCGCGCGTCCCATGTTGGAGGCGTCGCTGGGCACCGCGATCTCGGCGCCCCGCTCGATGTCGCCGACCTCCTCCAGCGACTCCGAGTACAGCCCGAACGCCTCCAGGTGGATGTCGGAGACCCAGGTCAGGTCGGCGTCGGGGTTGCCGTTCTCGTAGTCGGCCAGGAACGGCTTGGTCTGGAAGTAGTTGGCGTCGATCTCGCCCTCGGCCAGCGCCGCGTTGGGCTGGTTGTAGTCGGTGAACTCCACGATCTGGATGTTCAGCCCGGCGTCGGCGGCCAACTCCTCCTGCACGAAGCGCAGCACCTCGGCGTGGGGCACCGGCGTGGCGCCCACGCGCAGCGTGGTGCGGTCGCCGCCGCCGGAGTCCTCCTCGGCCGCCTGCTCGCTGGGGCTCCCGCACGCGCTCAGCCCCACGGCCAGGGCGGCGGCGCCCAGCACTCCGGAGATCTTTCGCAGCTCGCTGTTCATGGTTCCTTCTCAATGGGGACGGGGTGCCGGGTCGGCACCGGGGACGGCGGGGGGCGGTCGAAAGGGGCCGGCTAGCGGTGGGAGATCCGGCGGATCACCAGGTCGCCCAGGGACTGGGCGGCCTGCACCACGATCACGAGCAGCACGACCGTGGCCCACAGGTAGAGGTCGTCGAAGCGCTGGTAGCCCTCGCGGATGGCGATGTCGCCCAGTCCGCCGCCGCCGATGGCGCCGGCCATGGCCGAGTAGGACACCAGCGTCACCAGGGTCATGACCAGGCCGGCGACCAGGCCGGGCAGGGCCTCGGGCAGCAGCACCTTGGCCACGATGGTCGGCTTGCCCGCGCCCATGGCGTGCGCGGCCTCGACCACGCTGCGGTCGACCTCGCGCACGGCGGTCTCCACCAGCCGGGCGAAGAACGGGATCGCGCCGATGCTCAGCGGCACGATCGCGGCCGTGGGACCCAGCGTGGTGCCGGTGAGCAGGCGGGTCAGCGACAGCACCGCGACCATGAGGACGATGAAGGGCAGGGAGCGGCCCACGTTGACGACGGCGCTGAGCACCGCGCGCAGCGCGGGCGCCGGGGTGAGCCCGCCGCGGTCGGTGGTCACCAGCAGCACGCCCAGGGGCAGGCCGCCCAGGACCGCGAACAGCGCCGACCACACCACCATGTACACCGTGTCGAGCGTGCCCAGCCACAGCTGGGGGGCCATCTCGGGCCACCGGTGCACGATCTCGTCGATCAGAGCCGTCATCGCGCGGCCTCCACGAGCAGTCCCTTTCCGTTCAGCCAGGCCAGGGCGTCGGCCCGGCGGTCGCCGCTGACCTGCACGGCCAGCCGGCCCACCGCGTGGCCCGACACCTCCTCGATCGCCCCGCCCAGGACGTTGACGTCCACGTCGTAGCGCCGGGTCAGCTCCGACATCAGCGGCTCGTCGTAGGAGCGGGTGTAGGTGATGTGCACGGCGTCGGGGTGGTCGGTGGCGGGCAGGGGGAACAGCGAGCGCGCCAGCAGCGAGCCCGGGCGCCCGATGAGGTCGATGACCCGGCCCGACTCCTCCACGGCCCCGCCGGTGAGGATCGCCGCGGAGTCGCACACCCGCTTGATCACGTCCATCTCGTGGGTGATCAGCAGGATGGTCAGGCCCAGCTCGCGGTTGAGCCCCCGCAGCAGGTCGAGGATCGACTCCGTGGTGGCGGGGTCCAGCGCCGAGGTCGCCTCGTCGCTGAGCAGCACGGTGGGGTTGGACGCCAGCGCGCGGGCGATCCCCACGCGCTGCTTCTGCCCGCCGGAGAGCTGGGCGGGGTAGGCGCGGGCCTTGTCCGAGAGCCCCACCAGCTCCAGCAGCTCGCCCACCCGGCGGCGCCGCTCGGCGCGGGCCATGCCGGCGACCTCCAGCGGGAAGGCGACGTTGCCGGCGACCGTGCGCGAGGACAGCAGCGCGAAGTGCTGGTGCACCATGCCGATGCCGCGGCGCGCGGCGCGCAGCCGGGGGCCGCGCAGCGCGGTCAGCTCGGTGCCGTCCACCGTGACGGTGCCCGACGTGGGGCGCTCCAGGAGGTTGACGCAGCGCAGCAGGGTGCTCTTGCCGGCGCCGCTCTGGCCGACGACGCCGTAGACCTCGCCCTGCTCGACGCGCAGGTCCACGCCGTCGAGCGCGCGCACCTCGCGTCCCTTCAATCGGTAGACCTTGTGCAGGCCCACAGCCTCAATCACGGGATTCCTCGTCGTTGTCGCACCGCGCGCACGGCTGTGCGCGGGCGGGATGATGGGACGTCAGGGGACATCGGGGGAACGGTGGGGCACGCGTCCGGGCGGGGGCGCGGCGAGCGGACCCGGCGGTCGCGCGCGGCCGAGGGGCCGGGGCGCCGGATCGCGGAAGGGGGCGAAGACGGTGGAGGGGGTCCTCAGCCGGTACAGTGCCCGCGCATTCGACAGCGCCGACACGCGCCGCCGACTACGGGTCGGCGGCCGGGGTCAACGTCGCGGCGGTCTGTCGTGGGCACGTCCTCCAGCTAACCACAGGACCGCCCAAATGCCACGCCGCAGCGCGAGGTCAGGGCGTTAGGTTCGCCACAAAAGCCCCACCGCGCCCGGTGCCGCCGCGCGCCGCGCCCGCCCCACCGGGCGCGCCCGCCCCACCGGGCGCGTCCGCACCTCCGGGCGGGGCGGGGCTTCCGTAGAATCCAGAGGCGGCCCAAGGGCGGCCGATCGATTGGCAAACCCGGTGCGGTGCCCTACCCTGCTGAGGCCCGCGCCCGCACGTCCCGCGGGTGCTCGCCCGTGCCCGCGCCTTCGACCGCCGCGGCCGGCCCGAGCAACCGACCCCAGCGCGCGGCCCCCTGCTCCGCCCGGGTCCGCGCGCCAGCCGAGGAGCGAACCCTCGTGGAACCCGACCGATCCGACCGCGCGCGCGACTTCGCCGACTTCTGGGCCCCCGACCCCCCGTGCCCGCGCGACCCCGCCGTGCGCGCCGGCCGCCCCCGCCGGCCCGCCTCCGCCGTCCTGGCGGCGTGCGTGCTGGCCGGAGGGCTGGCGTCCTCTCCCGCGAGCCAGGCCGCGCCGCTGCCCGTGGAGAGCCTGGAGGAGCTGCGCGAGCGCTCCGACGCCCTGAGCGAGGAGTACCGGGGCGAGCTGCGCGACATGGAGGGCGTCATCGAGGCGGCCGAGGCCGCCGAGGAGCGCGCCGACGCCACCCGCGAGGAGGTCGACGACGCCCGGGAGCAGGTGCGCGAGCTCGCCGCGGCCAGCTACGCCAACGGCGGCATCGACCCCGCCATGGCGATGTTCGTCGAGGACGACCCCCAGTCGATCCTCGACCAGGCCCAGTTGGTGGGCCACCTCTCAAACACCAACCAGGACAAGATCGACCGGCTCCAGCAGGCCATCGAGCGCGATGAGAAGGCGCGCGACAACGCCGAGGAGAAGCTGGAGGCCGCCGAGGAGGACCTGGAGGAGCTGGAGAGCCGGCGCTCGGAGGTGCAGGAGCTGATCGCCGACTACCCGGCCCAGGAGATGGGCGGCCCCTACAACCTCACCCCGCGCACCGAGCAGATGCGCGAGCTGGTGATCGAGGAGTTCGGCGAGAGCCCCGAGACCGGCGGCGTGGGCTGCTACCGCCCCGTGGGCGGCTGGGTGGTGGGCGAGCACCCCAAGGGCCGCGCCTGCGACTTCATGCTCAACGCCAACGGCGAGATGCCCTCACAGGACCAGATCGACCGCGGCTACGCCATCTCAAAGTGGGCGCAGGACAACGCCGAGCGGCTGGGGATCATGTACATCATCTACCGCCAGCAGATCTGGGACGTCCGCCGCGGCGACGAGGGCTGGCGCGACATGTCCGACCGCGGCAGCATCACCGAGAACCACTTCGACCACGTGCACATCTCGATGTTCTAGGGGTTCTTGGCTCCGCCCGGCCCGGCCGGGCGCGGCTGCGGGCCGCGCTGTCAGCCCCCGGTGATCAGCGGGCCGTAGAGCACCGACAGGCAGCCGGTGATCAGGGTCAGCACCGCCGCGATCGCGGCGACGAAGACGGTCCAGGCCAAGATCCCGTGGCGCTGCCGGGGCGGGCCGGGGTCGTCCGGCGGTGCGGGGTCGGTGGGGCTCATCGCCGGCCTTCCCACCGCGCGGGCCCGCGGAGGCGGGTGCGCGGACACCGGGTGGAGGGGTCGCCGTCCACCGTAGCCGCCGCCCCCGCGCGGCGGCGGTCCGCCGGTTGCGATCGCGCAACGATCGCCGCCGCCCGCGGATTCCCGCAGGGAAACGGAACAACCCGTTCCCACCACGAATCGGTGACGATCTTCGCCCTTTCGTCCCGTTCATGGGGCCTCGCGGGGCACACTCGGTGGCTAGGATGCGAACGTCCTGCCCCCGCTCGGCCCCGCACCGCTTGCGCGGTGCCGCCCGCGCCCCAGGGGCGGGTCGTCACGTCACGTTCCGCCCGCGCCGCCGCGCCACCGTGCGGCGGAGCGCGGCAACGCCCGCGGGCGCCCCCGGCGGATCGTGTGCGGCAGGTGGAACCGGAAGCGCGCCGACGCGCGTCTCACAATGCGTTTAAAGCAAAGCTGGCGCGAGGGGAGTCATGAGCGACAACGGACCCTACACACAGCCTCCGCAGTATCCGGAAGGCGAGGGCGGAACCGGCGGGCAGCAGCCGCCCTACGGCGGCAACTACGGCCAGCCCGGTCCCGAACAGGGTGCCCCCTACCCCGGCCAGCCCTACGGGAGCGGCCCCTACCCGTCGCCCCAGGGCCCGCAGGGCCCCCAGGGGCCCTACGGCGGCGACCCCGGAGCCGGCCAGGGGGGCTACGGTCCCGGCTACGGCCCGCAGGGCGGACCGCAGTTCCAGCAGCCGGCCGACCAGCAGATGTTCTCTGGAGGCGGCCAGCCCCCCTACGGCCCCGGCCCCATGGACTCCGGCGGCTACCAGCAGCCCCCCAAGAAGAGCAACGCCGGGCTGTTCGTGGTCATCGGCGGCGGCGTGGTCATCGTCGCCCTGGTGATCGCGGTGCTCGTGGTGCTGCTGCGCAACCCCGAGGACCCGCCGCCGGTGCCCGACCCCTCCACGGCGCCCTCCCAGGAGCAGACCACCGACGCCCCGCCCGAGGAGTCCACCGAGCCGGCCGCGGGCGGTCCGCCCTACGCTCTGCCCGAGGACCCCTGCAGCGCGATCTCCGACGGCACGCTGTCGCAGTACGGCATCGAGGACGGCAGCAAGAGCCTCACCGACTCCTCCTCGTCCTGCAACTGGTACGTCGACGGCGAGGGCGAGACCTACGGCGGCGTCACGCTGACCTACCAGACCCCTTACGCGGGTTCGGACTCCGTCGAGGGCGCCAAGGAGGAGTTCCAGACCAACCTGGACTACGTCACCGACGAGAGCGGCAGCTTCAGCGAGCTGGAAGTCCACAACGAGGAGGACGTGGACCTCGGCGACGAGGCCAAGCTGGTCTTCTCCACGGAGGTCATCCTCACCACGCAGGACTCGGTGGCGACGATGCTCATCCGCAAGGAGAACATGAACATCGAGATCCGCTACTCGCTGTCCCCGGGCCTCAGCGCCTCGGAGGACACGCCGCCTCCGCTGGAGTTCTCCGACGTCGAGGACATGATGCACCAGCTCGGCGAGGAGGCCCTGGGCCCGGTCGGCGGCTGAGCCCGCCGCCCGCACACCACGGGCGTCGGGCGCGGGGGCGCGGCCGCGGGCCGCGCCCCCGCTGTGCTGTGCGGGGCCGTCCGGGGCCGGCCGCCCCGGACGGCGCCCCGCTCAGCGCGTCAGCCGGCCGCCCCGGACGCCGTGCCCGCCAGGTCGGCGCGGACCCGCCGCGCGGCCGCCACCATGTTGCGCAGGCTCGGCTCCACCTCGGCGTAGGAGCGGGTCTTCAGGCCGCAGTCGGGGTTGACCCACAGCCGCTCGGGCGGCACCGCCCGCAGCGCGGCCCGCAGCGCCGCCTCGATCTCCTCCACCGAGGGCACGCGCGGTGAGTGGATGTCGTAGACGCCCGGGCCGATCCCCCGCCGGTAGCCGGCCGCCGCCAGGTCGCCCACCAGCTCCATGTGCGAGCGCGCCGCCTCGACGCTGGTGACGTCGGCGTCCAGCGCCTCGATCGCCCCCACGATGCGGCCGAACTCCGAATAGCACATGTGGGTGTGGATGCGGGTGCCCGCCGCCACCCCGGAGGTGGCCAGGCGGAACGCGCCCACGGCCCACGCCAGGTAGTCGGCGCGGCGCTCCTCGCGCAGCGGCAGCAGCTCGCGCAGCGCCGCCTCGTCCACCTGGATGTGCCGGATGCCCGCGCGCTCCAGGTCGGCGATCTCGTCGCGCAGCGCCAGCGCCACCTGGCGGGCGGTGTCGCCCAGCGGCTGGTCGTCGCGCACAAACGACCACGCCAGCATGGTGACCGGGCCGGTCAGCATGCCCTTGACCGGCTTGGCGGTGCGCGACTGGGCGTAGGTGGTCCACCCCACCGTCATCGGCGCGGGCCGCGCGACGTCGCCGTGCAGGATGGGCGGGCGCACGCAGCGCGACCCGTAGGACTGCACCCAGCCGTTGGTCGTGGTGGCGAACCCGTCGAGCCGCTCGGCGAAGTACTGCACCATGTCGTTGCGCTCGGGTTCGCCGTGCACCAGCACGTCCAGGCCGATGTCCTCCTGGAGCGCGATCACCCGGTCGATCTCGGCGCGCATCAGCCGGGTGTACTCGGCGTCGTCGATCCGCCCGGCCCGGTGGTCGGCCCGCGCCCGCCGCACCTCGGGGGTCTGCGGGAAGGACCCGATGGTGGTGGTGGGCAGCAGCGGCTCGCGTCCGGGCGCGCCGCGCCGCTGCTCGCCGGCGCGCTCGGCCGACTCCCCCAAGGCGTCCAGGCGGGCGCGCACCCGCGCGTCGACCGCCGGGGCGGGCCGGGGCGCGCGGGCGGCCTCCAGCCGGGCCGCGGCCTCGGCGTCGCCCTCCGACAGCGCCCGGCCCAGCAGCACGACCTCGTCCACCTTCTGCCGGGCGAACGCCAGGCGCTCGCGCAGCGCGGGGTCCAGGCCGGGCTCGGCGGCCAGGTCGATGGGCACGTGCAGCAGCGAGCAGGAGGTGCTCACCTCGACCTCGCGCGCCAGCCCGAGCAGGGAGCCCAGCGCGGCCAGGGCGCGCGGCAGGTCGCAGCGCCACACGTTGCGGCCGTCGACCACCCCGGCCACGAGCGTCTTGCCGCCCAGCCCCGACACCCGGGCCAGGTCCTCGACCGACTCCGGGCCGCTGACCAGGTCCAGGCCCACCGCCTCGACCGGGGTGCGCTTGAGCGCCTCCAGGACGGCCGGTCCCACGGCGCCGAAGTAGGTGGACACCACCAGGCCGGGGCGCTTCGCCAGGCCGCCCAGGCGCGTGTAGGCGCGCTCCAGCGCGGCGGTCTCGGCGCGGCCCTCGTCGGTGGCCAGCACCGGCTCGTCCAGCTGCACCGACGCCGCGCCGGCCGCCCGCAGCAGGCCCAGCAGTTCGGCGTAGCACTCCACCAGCTCGTCCAGCAGCTCCAGGGGCCGCCAGCCGGCGGGGGCGCCGGGGGCGGGCTTGGCCAGCAGCAGGAGGGTGAGCGGGCCCACCAGCACCGGGCGGGTGGGGATTCCCAGGCCGCGCGCCTGGGTGTACTCGGCCAGCGGCTTGCGGCCGGCCAGGCGCGGCCGGGTGGCCGGCGACAGCTCGGGGACCAGGTAGTGGTAGTTGGTGTCGAACCACTTGGTCATCTCCATGGGCGCGAGGTGGTCGGTGCCCCGGGCCATGGCGAAGTAGGCGCGCAGTTCGGCGTCGCGGTCGCCGGCGGCGTCCACCAGGGGGCGGAACCGCTCGGGGACCAGGTCGAACAGCACGGCGTGGTCGAGCACGTGGTCGTAGTAGGAGAAGGTGTTGGAGCAGACGGCGGTGACGCCGGCGTCGCGCAGGGTCTCCCAGACGCCGCGGCGCAGCCGGGCGGCCGCGGCGTCGAGGTCGGCGGCGCCGATGCGCCCGGCCCAGTAGGCCTCGCTCGCCTTCTTCAGCTCGCGGTCGGGCCCGATACGGGGGTAGCCGTGGACGGCGGTGGTGGTCATGGTCGGCGTGTTCTCTCCCTCGTCGATCAGCCTGCGGGACCGCTGGCGTCCCGAGGGGAGGGGGAGGGCGCGCACGGGCACGCCGACGCACCGCCCTGGCCCTCCCTCGGGGCGCACGGACCCAGCCGTGGGCGCGGGGCGCGGCCACGGGCGGTGGCAGGTCTTCGGACTCGCGGGCGCGGAGGCGGCCGATCCTGGCCGCGTCCTCCTACCGGCCGTCGCTTCCCAGGCGCCTGCGGCGCCCAGTGCCGATGACGGCTTTCGTTCCCGCTTACCGCTGCGGGGCAGTCCCGGATTCGCACCGGGTTCCCTCTTACGACACGCACGCCGGGCGCGCGTGTACCGACCGCGAGCGCCAGTATAGGCGCGGCCCTCGCGCCGCCCCGGGGCGCGGTGCGGGCGGTGCCCAACGCGCCGGCCGGCGCGCGGATTCGCGCGGTCGGCCCCGCGACACGCACGGCTCGGCGTGCGCAGCCGGGCCGCGGCTGGCAGGATGGGCGCGGCTGTCATGACGCCCGCGGGCGCCCGGCGGGGCGCCGGCCCACGGCGCGCCCGGGTGCTCAGCCGCTCCCCGGCCCGCGACCGATTCGCGTGGGATGAACAAACCTTGCCGTAGTTGCCCGCATCATGACGCTCTCTGTTGCCTGTCCTGGCTTTTCGCCTTTTACGCTCGACCGATGGACCGTGTCCGAATTGATATATCAATCGCGGAACTCGCCCGGTTGTCAGGGGCGACAGAGTCACCGGCACTTGAACCCAGGACCGCGAAGGACGCTCACCCATTGAGGAACCAGCCCGTGCGCCCGCAACCGTTGACCTCTGACCGGCGCCGGCGCGCCGCCCGCCCAGGACCGGCCCTGCGCGCGGCCGCGGGCGCCGCCGTGCTGTCGCTGCTCGCCCTGACCGCCTGCTCGGGCGATGAGGCGCGGCCGACCTCGGGGGACGAGGCGCCCGAGCCGACGCCGGCCACGGGCGAGGCCGACGAACTGACGGTGGTCGACACCAAGCACGTGCCCGGGCTGTCGGAGGAGCGCACGGCGAGCAAGGACGGCGGGGTGGAGATCGACGTCGCCTACCCCACGGTCCGCAACGCCGGGCCGTTCGCCGAGCGGCTGGCCGAGATCACCGAGCAGGACGCCGCCGACTTCGCCGGCGCGGCCGACGACCCGAAGTCCTACACCGTCGACTGGCAGCTGAGCGTGGCCGGGCCGGGCGTCATGGCGGTCCGGCTGACCCAGCGCGAGAAGGACGGCGAGGGCGAGCGCACCGGCTACTCCACCTACTGGTACGACACCGAGTCCGGCCACACGGCCTACTCCACCGAGCTGCTGGGCGGCCAGCGCCAGCTCGACCGGCTCGACGCGCAGGTCAAGAAGCGGCTGAAGGACGAGGACGGGGTGGACGTCTCCACGCTGCACCCCATCGCCCGGCTCTACGACTCTATCGGGTTCAACCCCGACGGCGACCTCGTGGTGGAGTTCGACGAGGGCCAGATCGCGCCGGTCAAGGACGGGCGGGTGCACGCGGTGGTGCCCCGCGAGGACGCCGAGCCGCTGCTGTCGGAGTTCGGCGAGCGGGCGCGGTCGGCCGCCGTGGTGGTCACGCCGGAGTTCCGGATCGGCCGCGCGGCCAACGCGCCCAAGGACGGCCCGCCCGAGGGCGGGGTGCCCGGCGTGATGGCCGCCGCCGACTCCGAGGTCGACTGCTCCGACCCCGAGTCCAAGTGCATCGCGCTGACGTTCGACGACGGCCCGGGCGCGCGCACGCCCGAACTGCTGGACGCGCTGGCCGAGTACGACGCGCGGGCGACGTTCTTCGTCACCGGCGGCCCGGTGCGCGAGCACCCCGACGTCGTGCGGCGGGAGTACGCCGAGGGCCACGAGGTCGCCAACCACACGGTCCACCACCCCGACCTCACCTCGGTGGGCAAGGACGAGATCGACGAGGAGCTGTCCACGGTCAACGAGCTGGTGCGCCGGGAGACCGGCTACACCATGGACCTGATGCGCCCGCCCTACGGCGCCACCGACGGCCAGGTCGACGAGGTCACCGAGCGGCTGGGCCAGGCGCAGATCCTGTGGAGCATCGACACCAACGACTGGCGCGACCACAACCCCGGCCTGGTGGCGGACCGGGCGGTGGAGGACGCGCGCCCGGGGTCCATCGTGCTGATGCACGACATCCACGACACCACCATCGACGCCGTGCCCGACATCCTCAAGCGGCTCGACGAGAAGGGTTACACCATGGTCACGGTGTCGCAACTGCTCGGCGAGACCGAACCGGGCCGCTCCTACATCGACGGCCACCCCGAACCGGAGGAGTCGCCGTCGCCCAGCGACTGACCAGGCGCTGACCAGGGCGTTCGCAAATCCTCCGGGTCGGGGCGCATGTGGCGCGCGCGACACGCGGCGGGGTGTCCCCGGTGCGGGGGCACCCCGCCGGCGCGCGTAGGCTGGGTCGCCGTGGTGGGAGCGCCTCCTGCGGTACCCGCCCGGCGACCTCCCAACCGCCGGGGCGTGGCCTGAACCGGTCCGCTTGGCGGCGGCGCCAGCGGGAACCCGAGGTATAAAGGCGGTCGTTCCCGACGAAGAGAGCAGCCACCACAGCGTGACCCGTGGATGTGTGAAGGGAAGTCCGATGGCCGTTGCGTGCGCGCGCGACTATGCCTGGTTGCGGGAGACCCAGCCGGACCTCGCCGAAGCGTACTGCCTCTCCTATGTGCGGGGGCTGAGCAAGGCCGCCGCGCTGGGGCGGCTGGGGGTCGCCGAGCGCGACCTGCGCTCCCTGCCCATCGCCGAGGCCGTCGAGGCGGCGCTGTGCGCTGAGGGGCGTCCGCCGATGACCGTGCACGCGCTGTCGGTCAACGGCTGGACCGTGATCGTCGAGCCCACCGGCTGCCGCGTGACCCGGCCGGAGTGCTACCGCACCCTGTCGGCCGAGACCGAACTCGTGTCGGTGCGGGTGCTGATGGGCCACCGCTATGAGTTCCGCTGGGTCATCGACGGCGTTCTCCAGACCTTCTTCGACGCCCGCGCGCCGCAGGTGCGCCGGGGCACCCGCCCCGACGCCCTGGTGGCGCAGATGGGCGCCGTGGGCCTGGACGGCCGGACCCCCGCCACCGACCCCGGCGCCGCCGTGCTGGCCCTGGCCGACCGGGTCACCGGCGTGCGCATCCGCTCCTCCCACCTGGCCGGGCCGCTCCTGGGCGCCGAACTCGACGCCGCCCTGCCGATGGCCCAGCGCTAGTCCGCCGCTTCCCGACCACGACGCGGCCGCCGCGCGCGGCCCGGCACCGCCGCACCCCCTGCCGCGCCCGCGAGCGCCCCGCCGCCGGGCGCCGGCACGGCCCCGCCCGCACCCGGCCGGGCGGCCGCAACCGCCCGCCGCCCGCCCCCCGGCCGCCCGCGCGGGCGCGTGTCCTGATGTGGCCACATGTCCGGTGCGCGGTGCCGCTCCGGCGCCGGGCGATCTACGTTCGTCTTCTACGCCCCTCGCACGTTCGCCGACCGTTTCCTCCGGCCGCCGGCACGCGGCCCGTCCACCGCCGCGCGACCGCGCCCCCGCCGCGGCCGCCGGCCGTCCGAGAAGGAGCCCCCGGCGCATGCCCAGCCTCCCCCACGGCTCCCCCGCCCCGGTGCCGCAGCCGGGCCGGCCGCGCCGCACCGCCCGGGCCGCCGCCGTCCTGGCCGCCGGCGCCCTGCTGGCCGCCGCGGCCGGCTGCGGCAGCCTCAAGCCGCCCGACCCCGCGCCCACCGACACCACGCGCGTGGCCGACGGCAACGTCCCCGGCATCGACGCGCGCTCGGCGGGCGCCGGCCTGGGCGGCGCCGGATTCACCGTGCGCGCCTCGGTGCCCGACATCCCCAACGCCGCTCCCCTGGCCGACCACCTGGCCGGGGTGGTGCGCCAGGAGGCCGCCGACTTCCGCGCCGCCGTGGACTCCGCGACGCGGCTGGAGGTCGACTGGGAGCTGACCGCGGCCGGCCGGGGCCTGGTGGGCGTGCGGCTGGTCCGCACCGAGCACGACCACCGCGGCGTGCACGACTCCTACGCCACCTACTGGTACGACACCGCCACCGGCCGCACCGCCTACTCCACCGAACTGCTGGCGGGTGACGCCGAACTGCGCCGCCTGGACCGCCTGGTGGCCGCGGCGCTGGGGAAGGGCCCCGGCGACCCCGGCGCCCTCCACCCGGGCTTCCGCCTCTACGACTCCCTGGCCTTCAACCACGACGGCGACCTGGTGGTGGAGTTCGACGCCGGGCGGGTGGCGCCGCTGGAGCGCGGCCGGGTGGCGGCGGTGGTCGCCGCCGAGGACGCCCGCCCGCTGCTGTCGGACCTGGGCCGCCGCGCCCGCGCCGCGTCCGCGCTGGCGCCGCACGCCTTCGAGATCGCCGAGCCGCCGGCCCGGGACGCCGCCTCCGAGGTGCCGCCCGCCCCCGGCTCGCGGCCCCCGGCCCAGGACCACGACTGCGGCGCCACCGTCACCTGCGTGGCCCTGACGTTCGACGACGGCCCCGACAAGCGCACGCCCGAGGTGCTGGACCTGCTCGCCGAGTACGGCGCCAAGGCCACCTTCTTCATGCCGGGCCACTCCATCCGCAACGAGCCGGCGACGGTGGGCCGCGCCTTCGCCGAGGGCCACCAACTGGGCAACCACGGCGACACCCACGAGACGTTCGCGGGCGGCGACTTCGACCGCCTTGACGCCGAGCTGACCGCGGTGGACGCGCTGATCCGCCGCGAGACCGGCACGGAGGTGGACGTGATGCGCCCGCCTTTCGGGCTGACCGACCCCACGGTCGCCGAGGTCGCCCGGGAGCACGGCCAGGCGCAGGTCATCTGGGACACCGACACCGAGGACTGGACCGGCCGGGACACCGAGCAGATCGTCGCCAACACCATCGCGCGCACCCCGCCCAACGGGCTGGTGCTGCTGCACGACACCGAGGACGCCACCGTCGAGGCGCTCCCGGAGATCCTGGAGTACTTCACCGCCCAGGGCTACGCCCTGGTGACCGTGGCCGACCTGCTGGAGGGCACCGAGCCCGGCGAGGTGTACTACAGCGCCGACCCCGCCGCCAACGCGGTGTGCGCACAGCTGGCGGGCTGCCCCTGACCGCGCCCGGGACGCAGCGGCGCAGCGGCTCCAGGGTTCAGGGGCCCACCGAGGGCTCAGGCGCTCCCGGCCGCCGGGCTCGGGGCGTCGGCCCCCACCGCCTCGGCGACGGAGCGGTACCCGGCCGCGCGCACCAGGCGCGCCAGGCCCCGGTGGACGCGCAGCGGCCACAGCGGTCCGCCGTAGATGAGGCCGGTGTAGCCCTGCACCAGGGTGGCGCCGGCGCGGATGCGCTCCCAGGCGTCCTCGGGCGTGGCCACGCCGCCCACCGCGACCAGTACAAGCCGGTCGCCGGCGCGGGCGCGCAGCCGACGCAGCACCTCCAGGGAGCGGCGGCGCAGCGGCTCGCCCGACAGCCCCCCGGCGCCGGCGGCGGCGACCTCCTCGGCGGGGGTGGCCAGGCCCTCGCGGGCGATGGTGGTGTTGGTGGCGATGATCCCGTCCAGGCCCAGCTCGACGGCGAGGTCGGCCACCGCGTCGACGTCGTCGTCGGCGAGGTCGGGGGCGATCTTGACCAGCAGCGGCAGCGAGCGGCGGCCGTCCTCGTCCAGGGCCGCGCGCACCGCCGACAGCAGCGGGCGCAGCCGCTCCACCGCCTGGAGGTCGCGCAGGCCCGGGGTGTTGGGCGAGCTGACGTTGACCACCAGGTAGTCGGCGAAGGGCGCCAGGCGGCGGGCGCCGGTGACGTAGTCCTCGACCGCCTCGGCCTCGGGCACGGTCTTGGTCTTGCCGATGTTGACGCCCACGATCGCGCTCCGCCCGCCGGGGCGGGCGCGCAGCGCGCGCAGGTTGTCGGCGGCCACGACCGAGCCGTGGTTGTTGAACCCCATGCGGTTGACGATGGCGCGGTCGGCCGTCAGCCGGAACAGGCGCGGCTTGGGGTTGCCCGGCTGCGGGTGGGCCGTGACGGTGCCGACCTCGACATGGCCGAACCCCAGCGCGGTGAGCCCGATGACCCCTTCGGCGTTCTTGTCGAAGCCGGCGGCCAGACCCAGCGGGCCGGGGAACTCCCGGCCCAGCGCCGTGACGGCGAGTTCGGGCCGGCGCGGCCCCAGGACGCGGCGCATGGCCTCGGCCGCGCCGGGCACCGCCGCCAGCCCGCGCAGCGCGGTGAAGGCCAGCCGGTGGATGGACTCGGCGTCGGTGCGGCGCAGCACCGCGGAGAAGAGCAACTGGTAGAGCACGGGGTTCCTGTGGTCGGTGGGTGTGGTGGGCGCGCGGAGGCGGCGGGGCGGTGCCGGGCGGGTTCGAGGCCGCCCGGCACCGCCCCGGCTCAGCCCTCGGTGCCGCGTTCGCGTTCGGCGAGGAAGCGCTCCAGCTCCTCGCCGAGTTCGTCGGCGGTGGGCAGGTCGGACAGGTCGCCGCCGAACAGGGTGTCGCCGGTGCCGTCCTCGCGCGCCGACATGAACTCGTCGTACTGCCGCTCCAGGTTGGCCACCACCCGCTGGACCTCCTCGGAGGCCGACACCTGCTGGTCGATCTCGGTGTCGGTCTGGCGGGCGGAGTCCTCCAGCCGGTCGCCGGGCAGCGCCAGGCCGGTGGCGCCCGACACGTAGTCCAGGGCGGCGATGGCGGCGCGCGGGTACTCCGACTGCGCGAGGTAGCTGGGCACGTGGACGGCGTAGCCCACGACGTCGTGGCCGGCCTCGCCCAAGCGGTACTCCAGCAGCGCGGCGGCGCTGGCGGGCACGGTGACCCGGCTGACCCAGGGGGTGTGGTCGGCGACCAGGTCGGCGCGGGTGGCGTGGGCCGTGACGGTGGCCGGGCGGGTGTGGGGCACCGCCATGGGGATGCCGTGCACGCCCACCGTGAGCGTGATCCCGAAGCGCTCGATCAGCAGGCGGACGGCCTCGGCGAACGCCTCCCACTCCCGGTCGGGCTCCAGACCGTAGAGCAGCAGGAAGGGGGTGCCCTCGGAGTCGCGCATCTCATAGAGCGCGAGTTGCGGGGGCGTGTAGGCGGTGTAGGCGTTCTCGACGAAGGTCATCACGGGGCGCCGCGAGCGGTAGTCGAGCAGGCGGTCGATGTCGAACGCGGCGAGTTCGCGCGCCTCGAAGGCGTCGAACAGGGCCTCGGCCGTCTGGCGGCCGACCGTGCCGGCGTCCACGAACCCGTCGAGAACGACCAGCATGACCGTTGCGTCGGTTTCGGCGCCCGGGGTCAACCGGTAAAGATCGGCTGCGTGGTCACGCACCTGGCATGCTCCATTCGCACACGGACGGCTGTACGCGCGGTGGGCGCACGGCACGCGGGGTTCGCGATCCAGAATAGACGACCGGGACCGGCATACCCCCCGATCCCGGACGTCGCCGACCTCACGTGGAGCGCAGGACCCGCAGGCTGCGCAGCCGGTTGAGCGCCGCGGCCACCTCGTGGCGGCGCGGCAGCGCGTAGTCGCCGGCATAGCCCCGGCCCAGCGCGGCCGCGCCGTCGGCGCCCAGCCGCTCCTCCAGGGCGTCCAGCGCCTGGGCGAGCGTGCGCTCGCCGTCGAGCAGGCCGTCCTCGGCCAGCAGCCGCAGTGCCAGGCCCACCCCGATGACCTGGCCGGGGTCCACGAGCTGGGTCAGCCCGCGCACGTCGATCTCGTCCTCGCCGAAGGTGAGCACGTCCATGTCGCGGCGCTTGACGCGGGCGCGCCCGCGCGCGGTGGCGTCGACGGAGCGGGGGTCGACCACGCGGGCGGCGGGCATGGCGAAGTCGGCGTCGGCGCGCTCGGCGGCCAGCTCCTTGGCGCGCTCGGTGACGTCGTAGGGCCGGTAGCCGTCGAGCATGACCACCCGGTCGGCCACGTCGAAGTAGTCGCCGCTGCCGCCCATGACCAGCACGGTGGAGACGCCGTGGCCGCGGTGCAGGGGGCGGACGAGGTCCACGAAGGGGGTGAGCGGCTCGCGGTCGCCGTGCACGAGCCGCTGCATGCGGGCGTCGCGGATCATCAGGTTGGTGGCGGTGGTGTCCTCGTCCACCAGCAGGGTGCGCGCGCCCGCCTCCAGAGCCTCGGCGATGTTGGCGGCCTGGGAGGTCGACCCCGAGGCGTTGTCGGTGGAGAAGTCGGCGGTGTCGGCGCCGGTGGGCAGGTTGCGCACGAACGCGCTGACGTCGGTGCGCTCGACCCGGCGGCCCTCCTCGGCGCGGATCTTCACGGCGTCGGGGCGGGTGACCACGAGTTCGCGCCCGTCTCCGGGGACGTGGTCGTAGACGCCGCGCTCCAGGGCGTGCAGCAGGGTGGACTTGCCGTGGAACCCGCCGCCGACGATGAGCGTGATGCCCTCGGGGATGCCCAGGCCGGTCACGCGCCCGGCGTGCGGCAGGTCGACGGCCACCCGCATGCTCTCGGGCGCGGTGAAGGGGACGGCCGCGCCCTCCATCGGCGAATCGCTGACACCGCTGCGGCGGGGCAGGACCGCGCCGTCGGCGACGAACGCCACCAGGCCCAGCCCGGGCAGCAGGTCGCGCAGCGCCACGGTGTCCTCAACCGAGTCGGCGAAGGCGGTGGCCTCTGCGGTGTCCAGCGCGGGCCAGCGCAGCGCGTCGACCAGGTCGGGCAGCCGCTCGCACAGCTCGCGCTCGGCGGTGCGGGCGTCGATGCGGCGGCCGTGGCCGGGCAGCTCGATGCCCAGGCGCAGCTCGACGGCGCCGTCGCGGATACGCCCCGAGGCGCGGGCGATCACCTGCTGGCCGCCGGCGTCGATGCGCAGCCGGGCGCCCTTCAGCTCGCGGTGGGCGCGGCGCACCAGGTAGTCGGCGGTGGCGCGGCGGCGCACCGGGTCGCGCCAGGCGTGGTCGGGGAGTTCGGCGACCTCGGCGGGCACGCGCACGGCCACGCGGGAGGGCGGCGCGAAGGGGTCGGACTGCACGCGCTCGACGGTGAGGGTGAAGTCGGGGAAGGACCAGTCGCCGGTGAGCGACTTGTAGCGGCCGTAGGAGGCGCCGTCCATGCGGCGCAGCTCCTCGGCCAGCCGCGCGTCGTCGCGCCGGCCGCGGATCTCGGGTTCGGGGCGCCGCCCGGCGTGGGGCGGGCCGCCGTGGCCGCCGCGCCGTTCGGGACGTCCCCCGCCGTGGCGGCGCTCCTGGCCGCCGTACCGTCCTGGCATTGCCGCGGGTACCTCTCTTCCTTGTCCGTCTCGTCCGGGTGGGTCCCCGGCCGCCGGCCGGTGCCGGCCGGTGCCGGGCGCGGGCGGCGGTCGCCGCCGCCGGTCTCCCCCTACCCGCCGGGTCCGCGTGCAGGCTCGCGTTAAGACGGCGCGAAGGAAACGGCGCCACGCCGAGCGCGCCCGCGAAGTTCGGTCACACTGTCCCCGGCATGGTTAGTTTGTCCTGGAGAATCCGGTTTCATGGCACGGACCCCGGGGTGCCCGGCCCCGTGGCGCCCGCCTGAGCCGGGCGGCCGCCCGCGGTCGGCCCCGAGCACACAGCGCCGCCGAGTCGTCACACCCCGCCAAGGACAGCCGCACAGCCCGCCACAGCACCTGGTAAGCACACGGAAAGCACGGAAGACACAGTGATCGGACGCGGTTCTGCGAGCGACGTCTCACGGTGGTCGCGCCTGCTGCTGCGCGGCAGGCTGGGCCTGGAGTCGAGCCTGCACCGGCTGCCGGGCTGGGGCCGGCCGCCGCAGCTGACGGCGGCGGCGTTCGCCGCGGTGGTGGCCCTCGGCACCGCGCTGCTGACGCTGCCGGCGGCCACCGAGACCGGCGAGTCGGCCGGATGGCTCACCGCGCTGTTCACCGCCACCTCGGCGGTGTGCGTCACCGGGCTGATCATCGTGGACACCCCCGTCTACTGGTCCGCCTTCGGCGAGGTGGTCATCCTCGGGCTGATCCAGGTCGGCGGGTTCGGGATCATGTCGCTGGCCACGATGCTGAGCCTGCTGGTGACCCGGCGGGTGCGGCTGCGCTAGCAGGTGCGCACCGAGGCCGAGACCAAGAGCCTCACCCTGGGCGACGTGCGGCAGGTGGTCACCGGGATCGTGGTGGTCACCGCCGTGGTCGAGGCCGGGGTGGCCGCGCTGCTCACCGCGCGCTTCCTGCTGGGCCACGGCGAACCGCTGGGCCGGGCGCTGTACCTGGGGGTGTTCCACGCGGTCTCGGCGTTCAACAACGCCGGGTTCGCGCTCTACACCTACAACCTGGAGGACTTCGCCTCCGATCCCTGGATCCTGCTGCCGCTGGCCTTCGCGGTGGTCTTCGGCGGGCTGGGGTTCCCCATCTGGGTGGAGCTGTGGCGGCACGCGCGGCGCCGCCGCGAGCGGCACCACTGGACGGTGCACGCCAAGCTGACCCTGGCCACCACGGCCGCGCTGCTGGTGGTGGGGTTCGTCGCCTTCGCGGCGCTGGAGTGGCGCAACCCCCACACCCTGGGCTCGATGAGCGTGGCCGACAAGCTGCTCAACGCGTTCTTCCAGGCGGTGGTGCCGCGCACGGCCGGGTTCAACTCGCTGCCGTTCGGTGAGATGACGACCCAGACCCTGTTCGTCACCGACGCGCTGATGTTCGTGGGCGGGGGCAGCGCGGGCACGGCCGGCGGAATCAAGGTCACCACGTTCGCGCTGCTGGCGTTCGTCATCTACACCAACATCCGCGGCGAGACCACGGTGCACGTGGGCAACCGGCGGGTGGCGCGGGGGGCCATCGAGCAGGCCATCACCGTGGTCACCATGGCGCTGGGCCTGGTGTTCCTCTCGACGCTGTGCCTGCTGACCATGACCTCCTTCACCCTCGACCAGGTCCTGTTCGAGGTGGTCTCGGCGTTCGCCACGGTGGGGCTGTCCACGGGAATCACGGCCGACATCCCGCTGCCGGGCCAGCTCATCCTCGTCTTCCTGATGTTCACCGGCCGCGTGGGGCCGATCACGCTGGCCTCGGCCCTGGCGCTGCGCCGCCACCCCCGGCGGTTCGAGTACCCCGAGGAGCGGCCGATCGTGGGCTGAGGCGCCCGGGCGCTCACCGGCCGGCCTGGCCCAGCGCCGGCTCGTCGAGGATGAACATGGTCTGGGTGCTGCGGACCTCGGGGATGCGCTGCAGCCGCTCCAGCACGAACGTGCGCAGCGCGGCGGGGTCGGCCACCCGGACCAGCAGCAGCAGGTCGACGTCGCCCGAGACCAGGGCGGCGTGGTCGACCTCGGGGATGTCGCGCAGGTAGGCGCGGAACCGCTCCCAGGAGTGCTGCTGGATGCGCACCGACACGTAGGCCGACAGCCCCTTGCCGTACTTCTCGTGGTCGATGACCGCGGTGAAGCCGCGGATCACGCCGTCGGCGCGCAGCCGGTCGAGCCGGGCGTAGGCGTTGGCGCGGGAGATGTGCGCCCGTTCGGCGACCGCCCGGATGGACATGCGGCCGTCGGCGCGCAGGAGGTCGATGATGCGGCGGTCGACGTCGTCGAGGGGCACGGCCATGTGTCTCACCTCACACCGTCCACATGCTGGACGCCGGGGACGAATGCGTCGCGGCGACCGCTCCGCGCGGCCACCCGTCCACGGTCCGCGCCGCATTATGGACAGTATGCGGCGGCCGACCGCATATTCAAGGCATGACGACCAGCGACGCACCCGGCAGCCCGGCCGACCCGGCCCACCTGCTGCCCTCGCTGGAGCCGGTCCGGCTCATCGATCCCGACGGCACCCGCGCCGCCCCCGAAGCCGGCGCGGGCTTCGCCCTGCCCGAGCCCGCCGTCCTGCTGGCGCTGCTGCGCGCCATGGTGGTGGGCCGCCGCTTCGACCGCCAGGCCGACGCCCTGGCGCGGCAGGGCCGCCTCGCCGTCTACCCCTCCTCCCACGGCCAAGAGGCCTGCCAGGTCGGCGGCGTGCTCGCCCTGGCCGAGACCGACTGGCTGTTCCCCACCTACCGCGACTGCGTCTCGCTGGTCACCCGCGGGGTCGACCCGGTCGAGGTGCTGACCCTGCTGCGCGGCGACTGGCACAGCGGCTACGACCCCGCCCGCCACCGCTGCGCGCCGCAGTGCACGCCGCTGGCCACCAACGCCTCCCACGCGGTCGGGCTCACCTACGCCGCCCGCCGCAAGGGCGAGGACGTCGCGGCGCTGGTGCTCATGGGCGACGGCGCCACCAGCGAGGGCGACGCGCACGAGGCCTACAACTTCGCGGCGGTGTGGAACACCCCGGTGGTGTTCCTGGTGCAGAACAACCAGTGGGCCATCAGCGTCCCGCTGCGCCGGCAGAGCGCCGCGCCCACGCTCGCGCACAAGGCGGTGGGCTACGGCATGCGCGGCTACCACGTCGACGGCAACGACGCCGCCGCCGTCCACGCGGTGGTGTCGCGGGCCCTGGCCGAGGCCAGGGCGGGCGCCGGGCCCGCGCTGGTCGAGGCGCGCACCTACCGGATCGACCCGCACACCAACTCCGACGACCCCCGCCGCTACCGCGACGACTCCGAGGTCGACCACTGGCGGCGGCGCGACCCGGTGGCGCGGCTGGAGGCGCTGCTGCGCCGCGAGGGGCGGCTCGACGACGCCGGCCACCGCGCGATGGTCGACGCGGCCGACCGGCTGGCGATCTCGGTGCGCGAGCGGATCGCCCGGCTGGGCGGCCCCCGCCCCGAGGAGCTGTTCGACCACGTCTACGCCGCGCCGACGGCACCGCTGCGCGGCCAGCGCGAGGAGGTGCGGGCCTGGGCCGAGGCCCGCCGCGCCGCCCGGGCGGGCGCGCCCGCCGCCGACACCGGCGAGGAGGTCTGAGATGGCCGAGGTCAGCCTGGGCCGGGCGCTCAACCGCGCGCTGCGCGACGCCCTGGCCGCCGACCCCGACGTGCTGGTCTACGGCGAGGACGTCGGCCCGCTGGGCGGGGTGTTCCGGGTCACCGACGGACTCACGGCCGAGTTCGGCGAGGACCGCTGCTTCGACTCCCCCCTCGCGGAGTCCGGGATCGTGGGCACGGCGGTGGGCATGGCCATGTACGGGCACCGGCCCGTGGTCGAGATGCAGTTCGACGCCTTCGCCTACCCCGCCTTCCAGCAGGTCGTCTCGCACGTGGCCAAGATGCGCAACCGCACCCGGGGGCGCGTGGCCCTGCCCATCGTCATCCGGGTGCCCTACGGCGGCGGGATCGGCGCGGTGGAGCACCACGGCGACTCCTCCGAGACCTACTACGCCCACACCCCCGGCCTGCGCGTGGTCACCCCCGCCACGCCCGCCGACGGCTACTCGATGCTGCGCGAGGCCATCGCCTGCCCCGACCCGGTGGTGTTCCTGGAGCCCAAGCGCCGCTACTGGGCCACCGAGGACGTCGAGCTTCCGGTGCGCACCGCGCCCATGGACCAGGCGGTGGTGCGGCGGCCGGGCCGCGACGCCACCCTGATCGCCTACGGGCCCACCGTCGACACCGCGCTGCTGGCCGCCGAGGCGGCGGCCGAGGAGGGCCGCGAGGTCGAGGTGGTGGACCTGCGCAGCCTGGCGCCGTTCGACGACGCCACCGTGACCGCGTCGGTGCGCCGCACCGGGCGCGCGGTGGTGGTGCACGAGGCGTCGGCGTTCGCCGGGTACGGCGCCGAGGTGGCCGCGCGCGTCACCGAGCGGTGCTTCCACTACCTGGAGGCGCCGGTGCTGCGGGTGGCCGGGCTGGACATCCCCTATCCCCCGCCCCGGCTGGAGGAGTACCACCTGCCCAGCGTGGACCGCATCCTGGCCGCGATCGACCGGCTGCAGTGGGAGGCGGCGTGGGTGCCCCGCCCCGAGGCCGCGCGCTCGGACGGCGGCGCGGCGGCGGACACGGGCCCGGCGCACCGGCTGGAGGTGGGGGCGTGAGCGCGGCCGAGAGCGGCGGCGTGCGCCGCTTCCTGCTGCCCGACCTGGGCGAGGGGCTCGCCGACGCCGAGATCCTGGCCTGGCGGGTCGCGGTCGGCGACGAGGTCGCGGTGGACCAGCCGGTGGCCGAGGTCGAGACGGCCAAGACCACCGTCGAGGTCCCCTGCCCCTACGCCGGACGGGTCACGGCCCTGCACGGCGCCCCCGGGGAGTCCATCCCGGTGGGCGCGCCCCTGATCAGCGTGGACACCGGTCGGACGGAGGCCGGTGGCGGACCGGCCGCCGGCCCCGCGCCGGCGGCCCGCGCCGCCGCCGACGGCGGCGCGGACGCCGACGGTGCCCCGGCCCCGGCCGCCGGGGCCGCGGGCTCCCCCTCCCCGGCGGCGCCCTCTCGGCCGGGACCGACCCCGGCCGAACGCGTCCTCGCCGGCCCCCGCGCGCTCCCCGCCGACGCCCCTGTCGGCGCGCCGGACGGACCCGGGCCGGTACCGGCGGCACGCGGCGGGGAACCCGCGCCCGGCGGCGCCGACGGCTCCGCCCCGCTGTCCGGCGCCGTGCTGGTGGGCTACGGCACCCGCGCCGAACAGCGGCACAGCCCGTCTCGCCGCCGCCCCCAGCGGCGAGACCCGGCGGAGGGCGGCCCGCGGCCAACGGCGTCCGCGGCGCCGCCCCCGCCCCCCGCCGATCCCGGACCCCGCGGCGCGCGGCACCCGGTGGCGGTGGTGTCGCCCCTGGTCCGGCGGCTCGCCCGCGAGCACGGGATCGACGTCGCCCAGGTGGCCGGAAGCGGCGAGGGCGGCCTGGTCCTGCGGCGCGACGTGGAGGCCGCGGCCGCCGCCCGCCGCGCGGGGACCGCGCCGGCCGCCCCGGCGCCCCACGCCGGCACGGCGCCGGCGGCCGTGCCCGCCGCCCGGCCCGCGCCCGACCGGCAGCCGCGGGCCTGGTCTGAGCCGGGTCCGGAACCGGGCGCGGCGACCGCGCCCGCCGGCGCGCGGCGCATCGCGCTGAGCGGTCCGCACCGGGAGATGGCGCGGCGTATGGCGCGCTCGCGCCGGGAGATCCCCGAGGCCACGGTGTGGGTGGACGTGGACGCCTCCGGCCTGCTGGACCTGCGGGCGGCCCTCACCGCGGCCGACCCCGACCGCCCGGTGAGCCTGCTCGCCCTCGTGGCCCGGTTCTGCGTGCTGGGGCTGCGCCGCTTCCCGGCGCTGAACTCCCGGTTCGACGCCGAGCGCGGCGAACTCCTGGAGCCGCCGGGCGTGCACCTGGGGTTCGCGGCGCAGACACCGCGCGGGCTCGTCGTGCCCGTGGTGCGCGACGCCCACGAACTGACGACGCGGGAACTGGCCGCCGAACTCACCGGACTGACCGAGCGGGCGCGCGCCGGGGGCCTGCCGCCGGACCGGCTCTCCGGCGGCACGTTCACGGTGAACAACTACGGGGTTTTCGGGGTGGACGGCGCCGCCGCCGTGATCAACCACCCCGAGTCGGCCATCGTCGGCATCGGGCGGATCGTCAAGCGGCCCTGGGTGGTGGGCGACGACCTCGCCGTGCGGCCGGTGACCGAGTTGACCCTGGCGTTCGACCACCGGGTGTGCGACGGCGCGGTGGCGGCGGGGTTCCTGCGGTTCGTCGCCGACTGCGTGGAGCGCCCGGAACTGCTCATCGGCGACATGTGACCCGCGTCCCTCCTCCCCTCCCCCATGGAAAGAGGTGTGGTGGCGCCCCCGCGGCCGGGGCGCCACCACACCTCTCGTCGTCTCCTCTTTGCCTCGTTGCCCCTGAACGCGAACGGCGCCCCCGCCCGTTGCCGGGCGGGGGCGCCGTCGGTGCGCGGCGGGGCCGGGGCCGGTGGCCACCGGTCCGCCGGCTCACACCCGCGGTGCGGTGCGGCGGTGGTTACTCGCCGCCCTGCGAACCGGACCGGCGGTCGCGGACGCGGGTCCAGTACTCGCCGGCCGTGGCCTTGGCCTCGGTCCAGGAGCCGGGGAGCCGGTCGCGGACGGACTGCATCGTCTCGCGCAGGCCCTCGGCGGTGAGCAGGGAGTCCGCGCGGTGGCGGCCGCCCTCCGTGGCGTAGTCGGTGGCCGTGCGGCGGCGGCCGAAGAGGAACGCCACCAGCAGGGCCGGAACGATCGCCAGGGTGAGCAGGCCGGCGGCCATCGGCAGGTCGTCGCCCGCCAGCGCGATACCGGAGGTGTCGTTGGCCGCGGTCTCGGCGGTCAGCCCCTGGCCGGAGCCGTCGCCGCCGTCGTTCTTGCCGGACGGGGCGGCCTGCTGCTCCTCGGAGTCCTCGCCCTTGCCGGACGAGCCCTCGTCAGCGGACTGCTCCTCGGACTCGTCCTTGGAGCCGTCCTTGGCCTGCTGCTTCTCGCCCTGGTCGCCCTGGGACTCCTTCTTCTCCTCGCCGCCGTCGTCCTTCTTGGCGGAGGCGGGGATCGGCGAGACGGCGTCGTCGCAGACCTCGGACCCGCTCATCGGCTGGGGAGCGCCCGGGGTACCCGCGCCGTCACCCCACTTGGTGATGTAGTACTCGACGTCGATGTGGCCCTGACCGCCCGTGACGGTGTAGGAGTCGTCGTTCCAGGACTCACCGGTGAGCTTGGCGAAGGTCTTGCCGTCGAGGTCGAGGAGGACGTTGCAGCCTTCGGCGGGGTCGCCGGGACCGCGGTCGCCGATGAAGAACTCTTCCTTCTTGCCGTTGTACTCGACGTAGCCCTCGGTGCCGAGCGGCCAGCTCGGGCTGGCCGCCAGGCCCTCCTGCATGGGCTTGCCCGAAGCGGGGGCGCCGGTGTCGCCGTTGATGCCGGAACCGTCGTCCCAGAAGTAGGAAGCCTTGACGTTGCCGTACTGGACAGGATTCTCAGAACTCATCAAATGAACCAAAGTTTGGGTGCAGGGCCGAGCGAGGCCGGGTACAGGCGTGGGTCCCTGCTCCGGGCATGCCGGGTGGGCAGCCCGAATAAGGGCGGTTACCTGGTGGGGGCGCCCGCGTGGATCGCTGGGCGCTGCGGGAGGTCGGCCGCCGTTGGGAACGGCGCACCGGGCCGGCGTTGAGACCGCGCGGCCCACCCGCTGGAGGTTGGGGGCCTCGTTCCCCGGTGCCGGGGGGCACCTGGGGCTCGGCATCGGTCTGACCCGCAAGGTAATCCGCAGGTCACGAACCGATCACGAAGGACTCTAGCCCACGAAAAAGTCAAATGCCACGACTCAAAACGTAAAACCGCAGATCAGACACCTCGGGACAACATGGACACGCCCCCGATCCGCTGGCGCACACGGGATTTGCGGGCTTTAAACATGCGAAATCGTGACTCGTGTCACAATGCCGGCCAGAGCTTGCCACGGGGGTTTCGGGGCGAGTGAACGGCGCGGCGGCGGCCGGCGCGCCGTGGCTCAGGTCACCTGGCGGCGCCGCGCAAAGGCCGGGTCACGCCACTCCCCCGTGCGCACCACGTCCGCCAGCGCGGCGGCGGCGTCGTAGACGTCGACATAGCGCAGGTAAAGCGGGGCAAAGCCGAACCGCATGATGTCGGGCGCGCGGAAGTCGCCGACCACGCCGCGCTTGATGAGCGCCTGCACGATCGCGTAGCCCTCGGGATGGCGCAGCGACACCTGGCTGCCGCGCCGCGCGGCCGCGCGCGGGGTGACCGAGGCGAACCCGGCCCGCTCGGTCAGCTCCAGGAAGAGCTCCGTCAGCGCCAGGCTCTTGGCGCGCAGCCGGCCGAGGTCCACCCGCGCCCACAGGTCGAGGGCGGACTCCAGGGCGGCGGCCGCGATCAGCGACTGCGACCCGCTGAGGAAGCGGCTCGCGCCCTCGGCCGGCACGTACTCGGCGGCGAAGTCGAACGGGCGGGCGTGGCCGTGCCAGCCGGTGAGGGGCTGGCGGGCGGCGGCCTGGTGGCGGTGGGCGACGTAGGTGAACGCGGGGCCGCCCGGACCTCCGTTGAGGTACTTGTAGGTGCAGCCCACGGCGAAGTCCGCGCCGGTCGCCGCCAGCTCCACCGGCACCGCGCCCACGCTGTGGCACAGGTCCCAGACCGTCAGCACGCCGTTGGCCCGCGCCAGCCGGTTGATCTCGGCCATGTCCCGCAGCGCGCCGGTGCGGTAGTCGACGTGGCTCAGCACCACGGCGGCCACGTCCCCGGCCGCCAGCGCGGCGGCCAGCGCGGCGCGGTTGTCGGGGTCGACCCGGCGCTCGACCACGTCCATCAGCTCGGCCGCGCCCTGGGTGACGTAGAGGTCGGTGGGGAAGTTGGTGGACTCCCCCACGACCGCGCGCCGGCCGGGGTTCAGCCGTAGGGCCGCCACCAGCGCCTTGAACAGGTTGGCCGAGGTGCCGTCGCCCACCACCACCTCGTCGGGGGCCGCGCCCACCAGCGGTGCGAGCTTGGCGCCGAGCGTGCGCGGCTTGTCCCACCAGCCGGCGTCGTTCCAGCTCGCGATGAGTCCCCGGCCCCACTCGCGCTCCACCACCTCGGCGACCCGCCCGGGGGTGGCGGCGGGCAGCGCGCCCAGCGAGTTGCCGTCGAGGTAGATCACGTTCTCGGGCAGCGCGAACTCCGCGCGGAAGGCGGCCAGGGGGTCGGCGGCGTCGCGGCGGAGGCAGTCCTCGCGGGTGGTCGGTGTCATCTCGGCAGGGCCTTCCTAGCCTTCGGGCACTCGGCGCGGTCCAGCGGGCGCCCGGACCCAGGCGCCCGCACGGGGGTGCGGGGCGCGCGATCCGCACGGCCGGTGGCCAGTATCCCCGCGCGCCGCCGGTTCAGACCTGCCGACCCCCGCCGGATCCGGCCAGGTCCGGCCGTGCGCGCCGGGAGGCGGCCGCCCCGGGGCGCACGGGGGCGCGGACGGTGCGGGCGGCTGAGGCGGACGGGCGGTCTCACAGCGCGGTCCGCAGCGACCACAGCTCGGGGAACACGTCCTGCCCCGCGTTGCGCGCCAGCCAGTCCAGGCCGGTGGACCCGCCGGTGCCGGGCTTGGCACCCATGGCGCGCTTGACGGCCATGAGGTGGCGGTGCCGCCAGCGGGTGACCCGCTCGGCGGTGTCCACCAGGGCCTCGGCCAGGCGCAGCAGCTCGTTGCCCGGGCGGTCGTCGGCGTAGACCCGCGCCCACGCCTTCTCCACATCGGGGTGGGGCGTGTAGGGGCGGCGCCAGTCGCGGTCGGCCGCGGCGGCGGGGACGCCCAGGCCGCGCCGGTGCAGCAGCCGCAGCGCGGCGTCGTAGAGGCCGGGCTCGGCCAGGGCGCGCTCCAGGTCGCGGTGCACGTCGGGCTGGCCGCGGAAGGGGCGGATCATGCCCGCCGACTTGTTGCCCAGCAGGAACTCCAGGTGCCGGTAGCCGGGCGACTGCACGCCCGAGGCCACGCCGAGGGAGTCGCGGAACCGGTCGAACTCGGCGGGGGTGAGGGTGCCGAGCAGCGCCCACGACTCCACCAGGACGTCCTGGGCGCCGGTTCCCCGCCGCAGGGCCGCGATCGCCGCCTCGGCGTCGTCGGCCTCCAGCGCGTCGCGCGCGGCGGTCCAGTGCTGCCGGACCAGGGTGAACAGCAGCTCCATGACCTGGGTGGCGATGATGAACGACAGCTCGGCGGGCTCGCCGGTGCGGGGCCGCTGCAGGTCGAGCAGGGTCTCGGTGCGCACGTAGTCGGCGTAGGCCGCGGCCCGGTCGGCGGCCTCCAGGGGGCATGCTCCGGCCGCCCCGGTACCGCCGCCGGCCGCGTCCCGGTCGTGGGCCGCCGCTGCCACCGCCATGATCCGTTCCCCCTCGTGCCGTCGCCGGTCGCCGCCGCCCGCCGCGCACGCGCCTGTGGCCGGTGCGGCGGGAGTCCCCCAAGGATGCTCCCGTTGACGCCGTCGGCTGAAGCGCGAACGCGAGCGCCTGACCGGGACGGACTTAGCATTCATAAGTGAATTGGGACCATTCCCTGCCGATCGGGAGACCATGCTCGACAACGTGGACCGCCGCATCCTCGCCGAACTCCAGGCCGATGCCCGGCTGTCCTACAACGAGCTGTCGCGCCGGGTGAACCTGTCCCCTCCGGCGGTGGCCGACCGGGTCCGCCGCCTCCAGGACCGGGGCGTGATCACCGGCTACCACGCCCACGTCGACCCGGCGGCGGCCGGCCTTCCGGTGACGGCGCTGGTGCGCATGGAGTGCTTCGGCCCGCTGTGCCTGCTGCGCGACGAGGCCGCGATGTCCCGCCCGGAGATTCTGCAACTGCACCGGGTGACGGGCGACGCCTGCTGCGTCCTGCTCATCGCCGTCGCGTCCATGGCTCACTTCGAGCGGATCATCGACCACCTCGCCGAACACGGCCGCCCCTCCAGCACCATGGTCCTGTCCAGCCCCTACCCCTGGCGCCCCGTCCGCCCCTGACCGCCGCATGCCCGGAGGGAGTACTCCCGAGCCGCGTCTTCGGCGCGGTGCGGCCGGGCAACCCGCACCGGCGCCTCGGCCCCATCGGCTCCACGCCTCGGCCGGGGCGCACGTCCTCCACGGCCGCACGAAGGACGGGCGGCAGCCCTCCCCCTCGCCCGCACCTGCCCCGTGCCCCGGGACCCGCGGTCCCGGGGCACGGGTGCCCTGTCCCCAGTGCGGGTCAGACCGCCAGGCGGCGCATCATCCGGGTGCCCGCCGCCAGGGCGACGGCGGCGATCGCCACCGCCACGCCCGTTCCCGCCAGGACCGAGACGTCGCCGAAGTCGCCCGCGAACAGGGCGCGCTCGGCGTCGACCACGTGGCTGACCGGGTTGGCGCGGGAGAGCGCGTAGAGCCAGGCCGGGGCCAGGTCCATCGGCAGCATCACGCCTGAGAGCAGGATGAGCGGCATGATCATCGTCTGGAGCGCGGCGGCGAACATGCTCTCCTCCCGCAGCGTCATCGCCAGCAGGTAGGACAGCGTCCCCAGCCCGGTGCCCAGGACCATCAGCAGGGCCAGCCCGGCCGCCGCACCCGGCAGCGACACCTCCAGGCCGAAGGGCAGCACCGCGAGCAGGATGACCACCGACTGGACGAGCAGGACGGCCACGTCGCGCAGGACGCGCCCCAGCAGCAGCGCCACGCGGCTGGCCGGGGTCGCCAGCATCCGCTCGTGCGCGCCGCCGCGGATCTCGGGCAGCAGCCCGAACCCGGCGAACGCCGTGCCGAACAGGCCGAGCATGGCGAGCACGCCCGGCACGAACCACTGGAGGGAGTTGTCGCCCATGGCGCCGGGCATGCCCGACAGCAGCGGTGCGAACAGCACCAGGTAGAGCACCGGCTGGAGCATGCTGAACCCCAGGCCGAGCAGGGGCGCGTGGAGGGTGGGCCGGAGTTGGCGGAGGAAGACGATCCAGGTGTCGCGGAGGAAGGACATCGGGGTCTGCGTGCCTTTCGGGGTGTGCGGAACAGCGGCGGCGGCGCTCACGCGGCGCTCTCGCGCAGGCTGCGGCCGGTGAGGGTGAGGAAGACGTCGTCCAGCGAGGGCCGCTGGACCTGGACCGTGCGCAACTCCAGCCCGCGCGCGTCAGCGGCGCGCAGGATCTGCGGCAGGGCGCTGTCGCCCCGGTCCACGCGCAGGCGGACCGTGGGCCCGCTCGTGTCGAGGGAGCCGCCGGCGGCGAACGCGGCGACGGCCTCGGCCGCCTGGCGGGCGTCGCCCTCGCTCGCGGTCTCCAGGGTCACCAGGTCGCCGGCCACCTTGCCCTTGAGGTCGTCGGGGGTGCCGTCGGCGATCACCGTGCCGTGGTCGATGACCACCACCCGTTCGGCCGTGGTGTCGGCCTCGTCCAGGTAGTGGGTGGTCAGGAAGATCGTGGTGCCGTAGTCGTCGCGCAGCCGGGCGATGTGGGCCCACAGGTTGGCGCGGCTGTGCGGGTCGAGCCCGGTGGAGGGCTCGTCCAGGAACAGCAGGTCGGGCCGGTGGATGAGGCCCATGGCGATGTCGAGGCGGCGCCGCTGCCCACCGGAGAGCTGGGAGGTGTGGCGCTTCTCCAGCCCTTCCAACTCCAGGTCGGCCATGAGCCGGGCGGCGCGCGTGCGCGCCTCGGCGCGGGTCAGCCCGTAGAGCCGCCCCTGGGTGACCAGTTCCTCGCCGAGGCGCTGGCCGTATCCGGCGCCGTGGCCCTGGCCGACGTAGCCGATGCGGCGCCGCACCCCGTGGGGGTCGGCGACCACGTCGTGCCCGGCCACGGTGGCGCTGCCCGAGGTGGGCGCCAGGAGCGTGGTGAGCATGCGCAGGCTGGTGGACTTTCCGGCCCCGTTGGGGCCGAGGAAGGCGACGAGTTCGCCCGCCTCGACGTCGAGGGTCAGGCCGCGCACCGCTTGGACGGTGCCGGACTTCGTGGTGAAGCTGCGGGTGAGATCGCGGGTGTGGATCACAGTGCCCCCTGCGGGCGGCCGCCGGGCGGCCCGGCGCCGCGCGTCCGGTAGTCAAATTTGATTACTCGGCTTGAATCATCCCGCCGGAGAACCAGGTAGTCAAATTTGATTACCCGGTCTCGCGACGCTCCCCGGGCACCCCGCCCGTCGCCTGCGACGCGGCGGCCGGCTCGCCGAACGACCGCCCGCCCTCGCCCGCCATGCTGTAGGCGCCGCCCTCCAGCCGCTCGATCAGCTCCCGGGTGAAGGCCACATTCGCCTCGGCCGCCACCACCCAGGACCGGAACAGCTCGAACACGTGCGCCGGCTTGTAGCCCATGACCTCGGCCTCCAGCAGCGACTCCGCCGTGCGCCGGGCCGCCTCCAGCCCCTCCAGGCGGAACCGCAGGAGCCCGACGGCGCGGGCGCGCGGCAGCGCGGTCATGAACGTGATGGCCGCCCCGAAGTACTCCGGCTTGGCCTCGGCGTCGGACAGGGCCTCCTGGAGCAGCCGGAAGAACTCCTCCTCGCCGGCGGCGGTCACCTCGAACAGGGCGCGCTCGGGGCCCTCGCCGCTCTCCTCCACCCCCGCGCTGCGCAGCATGCCGCCCTTGAGCAGCTGGCGCAGCGCGTGGTAGATCGAGCCGGGCTTGACGTTGGCCCACTTGTCGGCGCCCCAGGACAGCAGCTCGCGCCGGACCTGGTAGCCGTGGGCGGGTCCGAACGACCGCACCATGCCCAGTACCAGCAGCCTCGTCGCCGACATCTCGCGCTCCCGCTCTCCTCGGACTCCTCACCCGAGCCTAGGTCGGCGGGCGGCTCCGCCGGGCCGCGGGGACACCGCCCCGACCGGCCGCGCCGCCCGCGCACACCGTCAATTCACCCGTCTTGCCGGTTAAAAGATGCCTTACGCGCACGAACTGTGCGTGACGCGTTCTCACTCAGTGTGACATGGTTCGGCTAAGGCGACGCTTGGCAGTGGGGAGACGACATGAAGGTCTGGGTGCTGGCCGGAATCACCGTGGGCGCGCTCGTGCCGGGCACCGCGCCCGCCTGGGCCGAGGCCGCACAGATCGAGGTCTCCCCCGAGGCGGTGGCCCCGGGCCAGTCGATCACCCTGACCACCGCCTGCGAGGGGGACGCCCGGCAGGTGGAGTTCACCTCCGACGTGTTCCCCGGCACCGCCTCGGCCGAACTGGTGAACACCTTCGGCACCGTGCCCGTGGTGGTGGCGCCGGGCACCCCGCCGGGCGTCTACGCCGTCCGCGCCGAATGCGTCGGCGGCACCTCCACCGAGACCGCTCTCGGCAAGGTCACCGTCATCCGCGGCGCGCTCACGCCCACGCCCTCGGGCGCACCGCAGACCGGCGGGGGCGGCGCTCCGGAGTCGGCACAGCCGGCGCGCGCCATGGCCGCCGGGCTCCTGCTGGGTCTGGCGGGCGCGGCCCTGGCCCTGGCGCGCCGCGCCGCACGCCGTGGCCGGTGAGGCGGCGGCCCACGCGCTGGCGGCCGTCTGCGCCGCCGGCGCGCTGCTGACCGCCTCGCTGGGCCCGGTGGCCGCCCCCGAGGCCGCCGCGCGCGGACCCGAGCGCCCGTCCCCGGACGGCGCCCCAGCCGGGCCCGCCGGCGCAGCCCGCCCGGCCACCGCACCCGCCCGCCTGGAGATCGACGCCATCGGGCTGCGCGCACGGCTGCTGCCCCTGGGCCTGGACTCCGCCGGCGGCCTGGCGCCGCCCCCGCTGGAGGACACCGGCGCGGCCGGGTGGTACGCCCTGGGCCCGGCCCCCGGCGACCCCGGGGCCGCCGTCATCAGCGGGCACCGCGACACCCGCACCGGGCCCTCGGTCTTCTGGCGCCTGGGCGAACTGCGGCCCGGCGACGAGGTCCGGGTGCGCCGGGCCGACGGCCGCGACGCGGTGTTCGAGGTGCGGCGCAGCGAGCGGGTGGACAAGGACGCGTTTCCCACCGAGGCGGTCTACGGCCCGGTGGCGCGCCCCGAGATCCGGCTCATCACCTGCGCGGGCGCCTTCGACCACGCCACCGGCCACTACGAGCGCAACCTGATCGTCTACGGCACCCTGGCGCGGGGCTGAACGGCGGCGCGGACGATCAGGCGCGGCCCGTGCCGCCGCCCGCGCTAGGGCAGGCGGTACTCCCGCGTGTCGAGGAGGGCGCACCGGCCGCCGATCTCGACCGTGCCCTCGGGGCCGGGCCGGGCGTCGATGCGCGACCCCACCCCCTGGCGGATCACCAGCGGGCGGCGCAGCAGCCCGCACAGCCGCAGTGCGGCCGCGCCCGTGGCCTCGTCCTCGCCGATGCCCATCTCGGCGGGGAACACCCGCACGCGCACCCGCCCGGCGGTCTCGTCCTCCCACGCCCACACGTGCAGGTTGACGCCGGGCTCGCCGCCGGCCAGGGCGTCGACCTCGGCAGGGGAGGGCAGTTGGCGGGTGTCGAACTCGGGCGCCAGCGCGGGGTCGGCGCGGATCCAGGTGTGGTCGCCGTCCTCCCAGGTGGGCACCACGCCGGCCGGCGGGTACAGGGAGTCGCGGCCCATCCCCTGGTGGCGCAGCAGCCAGGAGGTACCCACGAGCGGGTGGCCGGCCAGCGGCAGCTCGATCGCCGGGGTGTGGATGTGCATCCGGCCGGTGGCGGTGTCCTCCACGAAGACGGTCTCGGCGAACCCGAGGTCGGCGGCGACCGCCTGCCGGGTGGCGGCGGGCAGCCCCGACGAGCCGAGGAAGACGCCGAGTTCGTTGCCGCCCGTGCCGCCGTCGCCGAGGAAGACGGTGACGACGTGGAGTGTGGTGGTTGTGCTCATGCCCGCCATTTTGCCAGGACCGACCGCGAAGCTCCACTTACCCTTCCTTCACCGATGGTGAAGTTCTTCTTCGGGGTCCGCGCGCACCGCGACCGGCCCGGCCCTTCGTCACCCCAAGTGTGAACAGCCTCACGCGGCGCCATGGGAGCACGCGGCGGGGCCCGGGAACGCCCTGGCGGCAGGGGGTGCGGAGCCGCCGCCGCACCGCCCGCGACCTGCGCGCCATTCGCCCCGTTAAGCCTGCATTAAGGGGGGGTTGAGCGTGGCGGTCCCCCACGTATTCTCGGGAACCGTGCTTACGCTGTTCCCACCCCGCAGACGGACACCGGACCGTCGAAAAGAGGTCTCCGTGCCCCGAGTGACCGGTCTGGCGCACATCACCCTGTCGGTGCGCGACCGCGATGCCAGCATCGACTTCTACCGCACCGTGCTCGGGTTCAAGGAGTTCAAGACCCGGGACGGCAAGCAGTGGCTGCTCACCGAGTGCCGCCACCCCAGCGGTGTCGTGCTCGGGTTCATCCAGCACAGGGACCAGTTCAAGGCGAGCTTCGACTACCGCCACACCGGCATGGACCACCTGGCCTTCCAGGTGGGCAGCCTCGGTGAGCTGGACTACTGGGAGGACCGCCTCACCGACCTCGACATCGACCACTCGCCGATCGTGCACGCCGACCACGGGTCGATGATCTCCTTCTCCGACCCCGACGGCATCCAGTTGGAGCTGTACTGCCCGGCGGAGCTGGTCAGCGAGGACTGACCGGGCGCGCCCGCGCGGCGGCGCCGTTCGCCGGAGCCGCGCCCGCCCGTCCCGCCGGGCCGCGCCACGACCACACCCGCGCCGCCGGGCCGGGACCGGCCGGCGCCGCCCGTGCGGCTAGTCCGGCGAGACCAGTTCCAGCCGGACGTCCTGGGCGCGGATCTCGTCGACCGCCGACTGCGGCAGCCGGTCGTCGGTGATGATCAGGTCGAACTCCTCCAGGCGGGCCACCCGGAACGTCCCGAACTTGCCGTACTTGGTGCTGTCGACCGTGAGGACGCTCTTGGAGGCGATCCGCAGCAGCTGCTGCTTTGCCACGACCTTGGCCTCGGAGGGGGTCGTGGAGCCGCGGTCGACGTCCCAGGAGCTGCTGGCGATGAACGCGATGTCGACGTTGACCCGGCGCAGGAAGTCGGCGGTGAACTGCCCCACCGAGGAGTGGTCGGCGTGGGAGACCACGCCGCCGGTGTGGATCAGCTCGATGTTGGGGTACTCCATGAGGTGGCCCACGACGTTGAAGTCGTTGGTGACCACGGTCAGCCCGACCTTGTCGGTGAGCATGGGCACCATCTGCAGCGAGGTCGTGCCGGCGTCGAGGAAGATCGTGAAGTTCTCGCGCACCAGCTGCGCCGCGGCCCGCGTGATCGCCCGCTTGGCCGGGACCTCCAGCTGCGCCTTGGCCAGGTAGGACGGCTCGCTCTTGAGCCGCGCCGCCAGCCGCACCCCGCCGGTGACCGAGAGCACCTTGCCGTCGTTCTCCAGCGCCTGGATGTCGCGCCGCACGGTCATGTGCGACACCGACAGCATCGAGGTCAGCTCGTTGATGCTGAGCACGTGCCGCTCCTGCAGCAGCTTGAGGATGTGCTCGCGGCGCTGGTCGGGGATCATTCTTCGCCTTCGGAGTCGATGCGGGGGCGTGTTCACCAGTGTGAAGACGCGCGGGACACACCACAAGTTTCCCAGCCGGCCGCCGTGCGACGCGGCCCGCCCCGGGTGAGGACGGTCGCACTCGGGCGCGCGGGGAGACGGATTTGCGGGTCCCGCCCCCGTGCGCGCGCGGACTTTGGCACTCTAGTCTGCAGCACCCGGCGGCATCCCTCGCCGGTTCCTCGGGGCAACGAAAGACTGGGCACATGACGCTGGCGATCGCCCTCCGCGGTGACACCACCCGGTTCCGCGAGAACACGCTGCCTGCCATCCGCTCGGCGTTCGCCGAAGGCGCCGACGTCGTGGCCGTCGACCTGCGCACCACCGCCGACGGCCACGTCGTCGTCGTGCGCGACCACGCCCTGGAGTACACCTGGCGCCTGGCGCGCCCGGTGTCCCAGGCCACCCTGGCCGACCTCGCCGTGCTGGGCCACGACGTCCAGCAGCGCATCCCCACCCTGATGGAGGTGCTGGCCGAGGCGGCCGGCCCCCCGGTGCGGGCGCTGCTGCTCGACGTCGACCGCCTGGAGACCGCCCTGGCGGCCGAGTCGGTGGTGGGCGAGCACGGCATGGGCGACCACATCATCTACACCGGCCCCCTGGAGGTCCTGCGGGCGCTGCGCGCGCACCGGCCGCAGGCGGGCCTCCTGCTGTCCTGGGAGCTGCCCTCGCTGCCGCCGCCCGACGTGTGGCAGTCGGTGCGCCCGCGCTACTACAGCACCGAGCACCGGCTGCTGACGCGGGAACTCGTGGCGGAGATCCAGCGGCACGGGTACCGGATCGCCACCTGGACGGTCGACGACTTTCCGGAAATGGTCCGCCTGGCCGGAATGGGCGTTGACGCGATCATCACCAACAACATCGCCGAACTCGCCAACCTCAGCGGCCGCCAGGCCCCGCCGGGTATTTCGGGCCTGCCCCGCGGCCCGCACGATTCCTACAGCGCCGCAAACGCCCCCGCCACTCCCCCCTATGACCTGCACCCGGGCGACCCCCGGCGCTGAGCTCGACCCAATTCTCCTCCCGCTGGCGGACCGGAATTGCAGCCCCCGCGAGTGGAACTGAATTCAATTCATTCCGGCTGCCGTGCATGCAAAATACCGCGCGGATTTTCCTCCGGGCAACCTGCCCGCTTTTCCCTGAAAGCGACCCCGGGCGCCGCTATGCTGGAAACGGCCGGTGTTCCCCGCATCGGCGATCGCGGTGCACCGGGCCGGCCGAACCCGCGGCCCGCCTCCGCACCCGCGGCAGCGCTCGCCCATCCGCGCCGCGCGCACGGCTTCCCCGGCACGCCACCGCACCCGCTCCCACCCCTCGTCTACGCCCGCGACACCCGGGGCATTGCAGAGATGATCATGACAGCGGACCTGTCCCACATCGACGCGCGCGCCTTCGACCGCGCGCTCCACACCGCGGCGGGGCTGTTCGCCCGCCACGGCCTCAACGGCATCGGCATGGCCGCCATCGCCCACGAGGTCACCGCCGCCACCGGTGTCGACCCCGTGGCCTTCCGCAGAACCTTCCCCACCCGGCTCGACCTCGCCTACGCGGTGGCGCTGCACTCCACCCGCGACCTCGTGGACGCCCAACTCGGCTCCCCGGCCGACGGCCTCTCCCCCACCGAGCGCGTCGACCGCCTGGTGCGGCGGCACATCCGGCACTGCTGGCGGCAGCGCACCGCCGAACACCTGCGGCGCGCCCTGCTGCCCACGCTGCGGGCCATCCACCCCGAGCGGCACCGGGAGCTGACCGGCCTCCTCCAGGGCTACCGGGCGCACCTGCGCGCCCTCATCGCCGAAGGCGTCGCCGCCGGCGAGTTCCGCGTCGCCAACCCCGTCAGCGCCGCCGCCACCGTGGTCGACACCCTCGACTCCGTGCTCGACTGGTACGACCCCGAGGGCGGCCTGACCCTGGCCGAACTGGGCGACGTCAACGCCGACCTGGTGATCCACCACCACCTCGGCCGCCCGCGCGAGTAGCGGCGCCGGCCGCGGACCTCCGCGCCCCGGCCTCCCGCGGGTCAGCCCGCCAGGCGGTAGCCCATGCCCCGCACGGTCTCGATCCGCCCCGCGCCGATCTTCTTGCGCAGCGCGCGGACGTAGACGTCCACCACGTTGGAGCCGGGGTCGTGGTCGTAGCCCCACACGTGCGACAGGATCTGCTGGCGCGAGAGCACGTGGTCGCGGTGCCGCAGCAGCAGCTCCAGCAGGGCGAACTCCCGCGCGGTGAGGTCGACCGTGCCGGTGCTGGTGGCCGCCCGGCGGGTGCGCAGGTCCAGGGTGAGCCCGGCGGCGCTGAGCGTGGTGTGCTCGGCGGTCCGATCGGTGCGCAGCCGCAGCCGCACCCGGGCCAGCAGCTCCTCGAACCGGAACGGCTTGGTCATGTAGTCGTCGGCGCCGTTCTCCAGGCCCGTGACGGTGTCGGCGATCCCGTCCCTGGCGGTGAGGAAGATCACCGGCAGGGTGGAGCCTCCGGCGCGCACCCGCCGCAGCACGGCGAACCCGTCGAGGTCGGGCAGGCCGATGTCGAGCACCAGCAGGTCGAACTCGCCCGAGAGCGCGTAGTCCACCGCCTCGGCGCCGGTGGCCACCACGGCGGCCGAGAACCCGTTGGCCACCAGTCCCTTGCGGACGAAGGCGGAGATGCGCTCCTCGTCCTCGGCGATCAGGATCCGACTCACATCCGCTCCTTGGCTCTGTCGGGGTGGGTGGGGGGCAGGACCAGCGAGAACTCCGCGCCCCGACCGGGGACCGAGCGCAGCTCCACGCGGCCGTGGTGGGCCTCCACGATCGCGCGCACGATCGCCAGGCCCAGGCCCGCGCCGCTGCGGTTGCGGGTGCCCGAGCCCCGGGAGAAGCGCTCGAAGATCCGCTCGCGGTCGGCCTCGGGGACCCCCGGGCCGGTGTCGCCGACCCACAGCACGGCACCGCCGTCCTCGGTCATGGCCGACCCGATGCTGATGGTGTCGCCGGGCCCGGTGTGCTGCGCGGCGTTGGAGGCCAGCTGCACCATGGCCTGGGTGATCCGCTGCGGGTCGACGTGCACCGCGCCCTCGCCGACGTGCTCCAGCCGCCAGTTGCGGTCGGCCAGCGCCCGGACCTTGGCGTCGATGTCGCCGGTCAGCTCGGCCAGCCACACCGTGCGCGGCTGGACGAAGTCGGGGCGCTCGGCCTTGGCCAGCAGCAGGAGGTCGTCCACGATGCGGGCCATGCGGTCCAGTTCGTCGGTGACCAGCCGGACCACCTCGCGCCGCTCCTCGGGGTCGTCGCCCATCAGCTCCAGATGGCCCCGGACGATGGTGATGGGCGTGCGCAGCTCGTGTCCCGCGTCGTCGACGAACCGCCGCTGCGCCGAGAACGACTCCTCCAACCGGTCGAGCATGGCGTTGAACTGCTCGGCCAGCGCGGCGACGTCGTCGTTGCCGGGGACGTCGATGCGCCGGGTGAGGTCCTCCTCGCTGATCTGGGCCGCGGTCTGGCGCACCAGCCGGATGGGCGCCAGGATCCGGCCGGAGACCCACCAGGCGGCCGCGCCCGCGATGACCAGGCCCACCGCGCTGACCAGCCCCAGCGTGCCGATGGTGCGGTTGACGTCGGCCCGTTCGGCCTCGACGAAGTAGCCGATGACGAACCAGCCGCCGGGGTTGTCCGCGGACGCGTTGGCGAGGTTGAGCCGGGCCTTGTGCCAGCGCAGCACGCCGGCGGGGGTGTCCACCTCCCCGCGCGCGGCGGGCGAGCCCAGGATCTCCTCGCGCAATTCCTCGTCGGCCGAGACGTCGTAGAGCGGTTCGGGGTACTGGCGCACGCGGCCGGTGGGCACCTGGGCGCCCGGCGCGTCGTCCACGTGGCCGAAGATGATCTCGTTGTCGTCGGGGTACTGGCCGACCACGTAGGTGCGCAGCGCCGCGTCGACCGAGCTGAAGTGCTGCCGGGTCTCAGGGGCCTCGCTTTTGAAGAACCGGGAGAACTCGTCGTGCTCCTGGGTCAGCGCGCTGTCGATGCGGTCGTCCACCCCGCTGCGCAGCGCCTGCCAGGTGATGACGTTCACCAGGGTGAGCACGCCCACCATCAGCAGCACCACCCAGACCATGATCCGCACCCGGGCGGGGATGCGCCGCCACAGGGAGGGCGCCGCAGGCGGCGGCGGTGCGGCAGCGCGGTCGTCAGTCGTCGTCACCGTCGTCGTCACCGTCGTCGTCACCGTCGTCGTCGCCGTCATCGTCCCCTTCCTCGTCGTCATCGTCCGCGTCGTCGTCGCCGGTGACGGGGGGCGGCGGCGAGACGATGTCGTCCTCGGAGGGGTGCGGGGACGGACTGTCCGACGGCGCCGCCGAGGGGCTGGCCGACGCTTCGCGGCCGGGTCCCTGTCCGGCGGGGTTGGACGCGGGCGACTCTCCCACTATGACCTGCTCGGGAGGGGGCTCGGGCGCGGGGTCGCGGCTCACACCCCAGGCCAGGGCGGCGGTGACGAGGGCGGCGATCGCGACGCCGCCGATCAGCATGACGCGGTACAGCGGTTTCATGCCTGTGATCATGGCCCGCCACCGTGGAGGCGCCATGAAAGCCAGATGAGAAAACACTCATCCGGGGGCGGGACCCAACGCCCCAGGTCACCCGGGCGGCGCGCCCGCGCGGCGCGGCGGCCGGGGGGGGGGGAGAAAAAACGGGCGCCGCCGCCGGACCGGCGGCGGCGCCCTCTTTCGGAAGGGCAGAGGTGCTCGGTGGTGCCCCTCTAGGGCGCGTCGGGAATGGAGAACGCGGCCCAGACCACCTTTCCCTGCCCGTCGAGGATGTTCCAGCCCCACTTGGAGCTGTAGGTGTCGATGAGGCGGAGCCCGCGGCCGCCCTCTTCGCAGTCGTCGGGGTCGGCCATGGCCGGGGCGACGCGACTGGGGTCGAAGACCATGCAGGTCAGCTCGTGGTCGTCGCGCACGAGCCCGAACTGGATGGACCACTCCGAAAGGAGCCCGGCGTCGACCGGCGCGGCGTGCCGGCAGGCGTTGGTGACGAGTTCGGAGACCACCAGGCGCACGTCGGCGGACAGGCCGGCGAACCCCCACTCGGCGAGCACGGCGTGGGCGAAGTCGCGCGCGTCCTTCACCGAGGCCGGGTGGAAGCCAAGGCCGCGCACCGCGGTGACCGGCCGGACGAAGTGCTCCCCCACGGGCAGCGGAGCCGGTGACAGCCCCTGCCAGCCTCCCGGCACGTCGAGGCGGACGGGCGGCAGCCGTCCGCTGCTGGACTCCAGGAACAGGCCACCGGCTCTGAAGTGGGCAGAGTGCGCAGTCATCGCGCTCCTTGCGCTGTCGGGCTCGCACCGTACGGGTTCACGTGCACCCTTTTCTCTCGTCACTTACAGACGTAAGCACGAATGCATGTGCAAAACAGAGTCTAGTGAGAAGTGCTGCGCGTGTCCTCCCCGAAGTCGTTCGTTATGAAAACTTAAGCGAACCCCGGGAACACTCGGGCGTCCCGCGCGTGCGCGCGTTCCGCTTTATCGCAGGTCACCAAAGCACATCACGAAGCGTCACGGGAACCAGCCGCCCCAGGCCGCCGTGACCTGGGGCGATATCGGCCCGCAGTCAGTCCCATAACTCCCCAATCGTCACAAAGCGCCCGACTTGCGCCCGACGGAGGTAGATGGACGGGTATCGACGCACTTGGCGTGGTTTACTGACGCAAGCACCCCTGCAAACACATATGCACGTGCATCCGGTAGTCTGCGCGAGTCGCGGATGATCTTGTGGCGCGGCAGATAGGAGAGACCACAGATGCAGCAGACCTACAACGGCATCCCCGCCAGCCGGCTGCGGGGGGTCGTGTGGCGCAAGTCGGAGCTGAGCAACCCCAGCGGCAACTGCGTCGAGGTGGCCCAGCTGCCTGACGGAGCGATCGCCGTCCGCAACTCGCGCCACCCCAACGGCCCGGCGCTGATCTACACCCCGGCCGAGATGAAGGCGTTCCTGCGCGGCGCCAAACAGGGCGAGTTCGACCACCTGATCGACTGACCGCGGCTCCCGCCGCGCGCACGGCCCGCCGAGGCCGGCACGCGCGCCACCGCCCGCGCGGGCGCCGGGTCCGAAGGTGGGACGGCGCACGCCGGCAAAGCCCCCACGCCGGCAAAGGCACCGCCTCCGGCGGCCGCGCCGCGGCCCGCCCCTCTGTCCGCCGCCCGCCTCTCGCGGGACCGTCCCGGCGGGCACCGGCCGGGCCCCGACGGCACCGGGTGGCCAGGTGAAATGCCGCGTATTACCCCGCGCGCCGCACCGCGATCACCGGATTCCCGCCGGATTACCTGCACTTTCGCGGTACAGCGCAATAGGCCGGCAATTTCCCCGGTCGGCGTGTGGTGCGAACGCGCCCGCGCACCGCGGATCCCCGGCTACCCTCGGAACCGGATAGCGCACTATTCGCATTCGACCGGTCACCGGTGGGCACCGCAACCCCCGCCGCCTCGCGCAATGCCGAGCGGCTCGGCGATTTCGCGCCCGCCATCACAGGGCGTCGTCGCCGCCGCCGGGAGAGTTACGCGCGGTTCGACGGCGATTGCCGTAATGGTCGTTATTCTGATTCACTGGCGTCGACCAGCGCTCTCGGGAGGGCAAATGGAGGTAGTGCGGACGGAGGACGAGTCCCCTCCGGCGAACGTACTCGCCCAGTCACGCGGCGGGCCGACCGTGCTGCGCATCCTGCTCGGCACGCAGTTACGGCGGCTGCGCACCGCGAAGGGCATCAGCCGCGAGGCCGCCGGGTACGAGATCCGCGCCTCGCACGCGAAGATCAGCCGCCTGGAACTGGGCCAGGTGAGCTTCAAGGAGCGCGACGTCGCCGACCTGCTCACGCTCTACGGCGTCACCGAGCCCGAGGAGCGCGAGACCCTGCTCTCCCTGGCCCGGCAGGCCAACACCCCCGGGTGGTGGCACAAGTTCAGCGACGTGCTGCCGAACTGGTTCGAGGTCTACGTCGGGCTCGAGGAAGCCGCGTCGATCATCCGCACCTACGAACTCCAGTTCGTGCCCGGCCTGCTCCAGGCCGAGGAGTACGCCCGCGCCGTCATCATGCTGGCCCACGGCAGCGCGCCCGTCGATGAGATCGACCGCCGCGTGCACCTGCGCATGACCCGCCAGAAGCGGCTCACCGGGCCCGAGGCGCCCCGGCTGTGGGCCGTGGTCGACGAGGCCGCGCTGCGCCGTCCGCTGGGCGGCGCCCACGCCATGCGCGCCCAGCTCGAGCACCTCATCGAGATGGCCACACTGCCCAACGTCACGCTGCAGATCGTGCCGTTCAACCGGGGCGGGCACGCCGCCGCGGGCGGGCCGTTCAGCATCCTGCGCTTCACCGGGGCCGACCTCCCCGACGTGGTGTACCTGGAGCAGCTCACCAGCTCCGTCTACTTCGACAAGCCCGAGGAGACCGACCACTACATGGCGGTCATGGACCGGCTGTGCCTTGAGGCCGCGCCGGCCTCGGAGACCCCGCGCTTCCTCCGCCGCATCCTCGACGACATGGCCTGACGGCCGCCGCCGGCCGGGCCGCGCCCGCCGCCGCGCCACGGCCGCCTTTCGAAGCCGCCGCGAGGGCCCTGAGCCCCCGCGGCGGCTTCGTGCTGTGCGGTGCTGGGCGGACGGACACCCCGACCCGCCCGTTTCCACCCCCTCCGGCGGGATTGACTTTTGATTAGTCCGGAAACCAAACTAATCCCCGCGAGCATGTCGTGGATCACGTTCCCCTACCCCCACAGCGCTTGGAGGCCGACGATGCTGGTCGCGGGAGTGGACTCCTCCACCCAGGGCACCAAGATCGTGGTGCGCCGCGCCGACACCGGCGAACCGGTGCGCGCCGCCCAGGCGCCCCACCCCGACGGCACCGAGATCGACCCCCGCCACTGGTGGGAGGCGCTCCTGGCCGTCTGCGCCGACGGCATGCTGGAGGGGGTGTCCGCCATCGGCGTGGCCGCCCAGCAGCACGGCATGGTCGCGCTCGACTCCGCCGGCGAGGTCGTGCGGCCCGCGCTGCTGTGGAACGACAACCGGTCGGCCGGGGCCGCCCGCGACCTCATCGCCGAACTCGGCGGGCCCCGGGCGTGGGCCCAGGCGGTGGGCAGCGTCCCGGTGGCCAGCCTCACCGTCACCAAGCTGCGCTGGCTGGCCGAGCACGAGCCCGCCAACGCCGCGCGGGCCGAGCGGGTGCTGCTGCCGCACGACTGGCTCACCTGGCGGCTGACCGGCGGCACGGGCGGCGGCGAGGCGCTGACCGACCGCGGCGACGCCTCGGGCACCGGCTACTACTCCCCCGCCGAGGGCGCCTACCGCACCGACCTGCTGCGCGCGGCCTTCGGCCGCGACCTGGCCACCCCGCGCGTGGCCGGCCCGGCCGACACCGCCGGGCCGGTGCGCGCCGCCGGGCTGCCCGGGATCGGCACCGTCTCGGTGGGCACCGGCGACAACATGGCCGCCGCGCTGGGGCTGGGCGCCGGGCCCGGCGACGTCGTGGTGTCGTTGGGGACCTCGGGCACCGCCTTCGCCGTGGCCGAGGAACCCACCGCCGACCCCTCCGGCCTGGTCACCGGGTTCGCCGACGCCACCGGCCGGTTCCTGCCGCTGGTGTGCACGCTCAACGCGGCCCGGGTCCTCGACGCCGGCGCCCGGATGCTCGGGGTGGACCTGGCGGAGTTCGGCCGGCTCGCGCTGGAGGCGCCCTCCGGCGCCCACGGGCTCACCCTGCTGCCCTACCTCGACGGCGAGCGCACGCCCAACCTGCCCGACGCCACCGGCCGCCTCGACGGCCTCACCCGGGCCAACCTCACCCCGCCCGCCATCGCCCGCGCGTTCGTGGAGGGCATGCTGTGCGGCCTGGCCGACGCCGTGGACGCGCTGACCGCCCAGGACGTGCCCGTGCGGCGGGTGCTGCTCATCGGCGGCGCCGCGCGCTCGGCGGCGGTGCGCGCCATCGCGCCCCAGATCCTCGGCCGGCCCGTGGTGGTGCCCGAGCCCGGCGAGTACGTGGCCGACGGCGCCGCGCGCCAGGCCGCCTGGGCGCTGGCGGGCACCGCCGAGCCGCCGGAGTGGGGCTCGACCGCCGCGGCCGAGACCTACGAGGCCGACCCCGCGCCCGGTGTGCGCGAGCGCTACGCCCAGGCGCGCGCCGCCCTCACCGGCACCGCCTGACCCGGGCCCCGGCCCGGCCGGCTCCCCGGCGCCACCCGGCGCCGTCCTGCCCCAACACCGAAACGAGCGAGGACACCTGATGAACGACTACCAGCCGGTGCCGGAGGACAAGTTCAGCTTCGGCCTGTGGACCGTGGGCTGGCCCGGAGTGAACACCTTCGGCCAGGCGGTCCGGCCGCCGCTGGACGGCGCCGAGGCGGTGCGCCGGCTCGCCGACCTGGGAGCCTACGGGATCACCTTCCACGACGACGACCTGTTCCCGCCCGGCACCGGCGCCGCCGAGCGCGAGCAGATCCTCACGCGGTTCCGCGCGGCGCTGGACGAGACCGGGCTGACCGTGCCGATGATGACGACCAACCTGTTCAGCCACCCGGTGTTCCGCGACGGCGGCTTCACCTCCAACAGCCGCGACGTGCGCCGCTACGCCCTGCGCAAGGTGATCCGCAACGTCGACCTGGCGGCCGAGCTGGGCGCGCGCACCTACGTGTGCTGGGGCGGCATGGACGGCGCGGAGTCCGAGGCGGGCAAGGACGACCGCGCGGCGCTGGACCGGCTGCGCGAGGCGTTCGACATCCTGTGCGGCTACGTGCGCGAGAAGGGCTACGACCTGCGGTTCGCGCTGGAGCCCAAGCCCAACGAGCCGCGCGGCGACGTCCTGCTGCCCACGGTGGGCCACGCGCTGGCGTTCATCAACGAGCTGGAGCACCCCGAGATGGTCGGCCTCAACCCCGAGGTCGGCCACGAGCAGATGGCCGGGCTGAACTTCGTCCACGGCATCGCCCAGGCGCTGTGGCACGGCAAGCTGTTCCACATCGACCTCAACGGCCAGCGGGGCGTGAAGTACGACCAGGACCTGCGCTTTGGCGCGGGCGACGTCAAGGAGGCGTTCTTCCTGGTCGACCTGCTGGAGACCGCGGGCTACGACGGTCCGCGCCACTTCGACTTCAAGCCCCCGCGGACCGAGGACATGTCGGGCGTGTGGGAGTCGGCCGCGGCCTGCATGCGCAACTACCTGATCCTGCGCGAGAAGGCGGCGGCGTTCCGCGCCGACCCCGAGGTCGCCAAGGCGCTGGAGGCGGCGCGGGTGGCCGAGCTGGCCCAGCCGACGCTGGCGCCGGGCGAGTCGCTGGAGGACCTGCTGGCCGAGGACCTCGACCTGGCGGCGGCGGGCGAGCGCGGCTACCACTTCGAGCGGCTGGACCAGCTGGCGATGGACCACCTGTTCGGCGTGCGCTAGCACCCTCCGGCTCCGGCGCGGTCCGGGGCGGTGCGGCGGCCTGCTCGCGGGGCCGCCGCACCGCCCCTTTTCGCGTGTCCGCCCGGTGCCCCGGCGCCCCCGCTCCCCCCGGCGGCCGCGGCGCGCCCGGCCGGCGGTCAGGCCGCGGCCAGGCCCTTGCGCAGCCGGGTGAAGGCGCGCGGGCGGTCCAGGGCGACGGCCGCCACCGCCCGGCCGCCGCGCTCGTAGACGGCGGCGAAGGCGCTTTCGGCGAGCGCGCCGTCGACCACCCGCAGGGTGTCGCCGGGCCGGGTCTCGCCGGCGAACTGGAGGCGCCGGCCGTACTGGTCGGACCAGAAGTAGGGGACGCGGGCGTAGGCGGCCACGGTCCGGCCGGCGAGCAGGTTGCGCACGGCCACCGGCGGCTGGTCGTTGGCGGCGCTCCAGTGCTCGGCGCGCGTGGTGGTGCCGTCGGCGCGGCGCACCCGCGCGGCGTCGCCCACCGCCACCACCCCGGGCAGGGCGGTGCGCAGCCCGGGGTCGCACACCACGCCGCGGTCCAGCTCCAGTCCCGACCCGGTGAGCCAGTCGGTGGCCGGCCGGGCGCCGATCCCCACCACGACCACGTCGGCGAGCACCGTGCGGCCGTCGGCCAGCACCAGCCCGGTGACCCGGTCGGCGCCGGCGAGGGCGGCCACCGGCGTGCCGCACAGCAGCCGCACCCCGTTGGCGGCGTGCAGCCCGGCCACGGCGGCGGCGACCTCGGGGCCCAGCACGTGCTCCAGCGGCGCGGCGGCGGCCTCGACCACGGTCGTCTCCAGCCCCAGCGCGGCGCAGGCCGAGGCGATCTCGGCGCCGATGAAGGAGCCGCCGACCACGGCCACGCGCGGCGACCCGGACGCCAGCTCCGCGCGCAGGGCCTCGGCGTCGTCGAGGGTGCGCAGGGTGTGCACGCCGGCGAGCCGGGGCGCCCCCGGCAGCGGGAGCGCGGCGGCGCCGGTGGCCACCACCACGGCGTCGGAGGCGACCTCGGTGCCGTCGGCCAGCACCACGGCCCGGCGGCGCGGCTCCAGCGCCACCGCCCGCGCTCCCAGCCGCCAGCGCACGTCCAGGTCGGAGTCGTCCTCGGCGGTCAGGGCGAGGTCGGCGGCCTCGGCCTTGCCCAGGAGGAAGTCCTTGGACAGCGGCGGGCGGTCGTAGGGCGCGTGGCGCTCGGCGCCCACCACGGTCAGCGCGCCCGTGTACCCCTGCTCGCGCAGCGCGCGGGCGGCGGCCAGGCCGGCGAGGGACGCGCCGACCACGGTGACGGCCTTCACGCGGCGCCTTCGGCGACGGCCTGGGGCACGGAGGCGTGCACGTAGACGGCGCCGTCCTCGGCGACGGTGACGGCGTGGGTGCGCACCGGGCGCTTGGCCGGCAGGCAGGTCGGGGCGCCCGTGCGCAGGTCGAAGGACGCCTCGTGCAGCGGGCACTCGATGAAGCAGCCCTCCAGCCAGCCGTCGGAGAGCGACGCGTTCTGGTGGGTGCAGGTGTCGTCGACCGCGTACAGGCGGCCGTCGACGTTGAACACGGCGATCGGCACGTCGGCCATCACCCGGACGGACTCGCCCTTGGGCAGGTCATCGAGGTGGCAGGCGTAGATCATGGCATCTCCCATCTGGCGGCGGAGCTGTCGTGCGCCGAAGGTTCCGCTTGTCGTCCCCGGCGGGTGCCGGGGCGGGCGGGAGCCGGGCGCCCGGGACCGGGCGCGGGGACCAGTGGTGTCGGGAGGCGGCGGCCTCGGCGGAATACGCCACAGAGCACACGGCGGAGTGCGCAGGGCTTCCACGACCACGGGCCGAAGTCGCCCGATGCGCAACAGCGCGCCGAACACGCAACAGTGTCGGCTCGCCCTCCTACCCGCGTCAAGCCCTCCGAATCGCCTACCAGTCAGCAACTTCCGCGAAATATTGATTAACAGTCCGGGGGTTGACGGCGGGCCGGGCTGGACTTCAGCCTGTTGATGATCGTGCAGAGCGGTGCATGATACGCAACTTGAGTTCGGTCGCCCATGCGCGAAAGGGACGCCGCCGATGAGTACCGCCTCCGACCTGCCGCACCCCGCCCGCCCCACCTCCCGCCCCCGCGTCGTGGTCATCGGCGCCGGAATCGTCGGCTGCGCGCTGGCCGACGAGCTGACCGCACGGGGGTGGACCGACGTCACCGTGCTCGACCAGGGCCCCCTCTTCGCGACGGGCGGCTCCAGCTCCCACGCGCCGGGCCTGGTGTTCCAGACCAACGCCTCCAAGACCATGACCGCCTTCGCCGCCTACACCGTGCGCAAGTACTCCGGACTGAGCCTGGACGGCCGCTGGTGCTTCCGGGCGGTGGGCGGACTGGAGGTCGCCACCACGCCCGAGCGCCTGGCCGACCTGAAGCGCAAGTACGGCTGGGCGCGCGCGTGGGGCGTGCGCGCGGCGCTGCTGGACCCCGCCGAGTGCGCCCGGCTGTGGCCGGGCCTGGCCCCCGGCGCGGTGCTGGGCGGCCTGCACACCCCCGACGACGGCCTGGCCAAGGCGGTGCGCGCGGGCGAGGCCCAGGCCCGCGCCGCCATGGCGCGCGGCGCGCGGTTCCTGGGCCACCACACGGTGGTGGGGGTCGAGCGCTCCGGCGGCCGGGTCAGCGCGGTGGTGACCGACCGGGGGACCTTCCCCGCCGACATCGCCGTCTCGGCCGCCGGATTCTGGGGTCCGGCGATCGGGCGGATGGCGGGCGTCACCGTGCCGCTGCTGCCGCTGGCCCACCAGTACGCCTACACCGCGCCCCTGCCCGGCACCGCCAACCCGCCCGACCTGGAGGCCGCGCTGCCGCTGCTGCGCCACCAGGACCGCGACCTCTACTTCCGCGAGCACGGCGACCGCATCGGGATCGGCTCCTACGCCCACCGTCCGCTGCCGGTGGACCTGGCGGCCGTGGCCGCGCCGGGGCAGGCGGCCGAGATGCCCTCGATGCTGCCGTTCACCGCCGAGGACTTCGAGCCGAGCTGGCGCGACGCCTGCGCGCTGCTGCCGGCCCTGGCCGACTCCAAGGTGGACGAGGGCTTCAACGGCGTGTTCTCCTTCACGCCCGACGGCATGCCGCTGCTGGGCGAGGCGCGCGAACTGCCCGGGTTCTGGCTGGCCGAGGCGGTGTGGGTGACCCACTCGGCGGGCGCCGCCAGGGCGGTGGCCGAGTGGATGGTCGAGGGCCGGCCCCGGGTGGACGTGCACGAGTGCGACGTCCACCGCTTCGAGGAGGCGCAGCTGTCCCCCGCCTACATCGCCGACCGGGGCGAGCAGAGCTTCGTCGAGGTCTACGACGTGGTGCACCCGCTCCAGCCGATCGAGCGGCCCCGGCCGCTGCGCACGAGCCCGTTCTACCTCCGCCACCGGGAGTTGGGCGCCGTCTTCGGCGAGGCGGGCGGCTGGGAGCGCCCGCTGTGGTTCACGGCCAACGCCGGCCTGGCCGATCCGGACACCCCCGAACGCGACCCCTGGTCGGCCCGCCACTGGTCGCCCGTCGTGGACGCCGAGGCCCGCGCCACCCGCGAGCGCGTCGCGCTCTACGACATGACACCGCTGACCCGGCTGGAGGTCAGCGGCCCCGGCGCCCTGGCGTTCCTCCAGCGCATGTGCACCAACCAGCTCGACCGGGCCCCCGGCACGGTCACCTACACGCTGCTGCTCGACCACGCCGGCGGGGTGCGCTCCGACATCACCGTCACCCGCCTGGCCGAGGACGCCTTCCAGGTGGGGGTTAGCGGCCGGCTCGACACCGACTGGCTCACCCGCCACCTGCCCGCCGACGGCTCGGTGGTGCTGCGCGACATCACCGGCGGCACCGCGTGCGTGGGCGTGTGGGGGCCGCTGGCGCGCGACCTGGTGCAGCCGCTCACCGACGACGACTTCTCCCACGCCGGGTTCGGCTACTTCAAGGCGCGGCGCGCCCACATCGGCCATGTGCCGGTGCTGGCGCTGCGGGTCTCCTACGTCGGCGAACTGGGCTGGGAGGTCTACACCGGCGCCGACACCGCCCTGCTGCTGTGGGACACCCTGTGGGCGGCGGGCCGGCCCCTGGGCGCGGTCGCCGCCGGGCGCGGCGCCTTCACCAGCCTGCGGCTGGAGAAGGGCTACCGGCTGGCCGGGACCGACATGACCACCGAGCACGACCCCTACGAGGCGGGCCTGGGGTTCGCCGTGCGCCTGGGCAAGGGCGACTTCGTCGGCCGCGCCGCCGCCGCGGCGGCGGCCGAGCGCCCGCCGCGGCGCCGCCTGGCCTGCCTCACCCTGGACGACCCGCACCGGGTGGTCATGGGCCGCGAACCGGTGCTCGTCGGCGGCGCCCCCGCCGGATACGTCACCAGCGCCGCCCGCAGCACCACGCTGGGCCGCACGATCGCCTACGCCTGGCTGCCCGCCGAGGCCGCCGAGCCCGGCACCGGGGTGCACGTGGAGTACTTCGGCGAGGCGCTGGCGGCCACCGTGGCGGCCGAGCCCCTGGTCGACCCCGACATGGCCCGCATCCGCCGCTGAGGCCGATCGCCGAACCGACCCGCACGGAGGTACGCGTCCATGCAGAACACCGGCAGCACAGGCAGCACTGGCAGCACAGACAGCGCAGGCGGCACGAAAAGGGCGGTCAGCACGGCGGTCACCGGAGGCGCCGGGCGCTCCTACGACGTCGCCGTCCTGGGCCTGGGCGCGATGGGCGGCGCCGCCGCCCGCCACCTGGCCGCGCGCGGCCGGCGCGTCCTGGGCCTGGAGCGCTTCGGCCCCGCGCACGACCAAGGGTCCAGCCACGGCGGCTCCCGCATCATCCGCCAGGCCTACTTCGAGCACCCCGACTACGTGCCGCTGCTGCTGCGCTCCTATGAGCTGTGGGAGGCGCTGGAGCGCGACTCCGGCGCCGACCTGATGACGCTGACCGGCGCCCTGATGCTGGGCCGCCCCGACAGCCGCACGGTGGCCGGCAGCCGGGAGTCGGCGCGGCGCTGGGGGCTGCCGCACGAGATCCTGGAGCCCGCCGACATCCGCCGCCGCTTCCCCACCTTCGCGCCGCGCCCCGACGAGGTCGCGCTGTACGAGGCGCGCGGCGGGTTCGTGCGGCCCGAGGCGGCCGTGGCCGCCCACCTGGACCTCGCCGCGCGCGACGGCGCCGACCTGCGCTTCGGCGAGCCCGCCCGCACCTGGACTGCGCTGCCGGGCGGCGGCGTGCGCGTCACCACCGACGCGGGCGCCTACACCGCCGACCACCTGGTCGTCTGCCCCGGGGCTTGGGCACCGGAGGTGCTGGCCGGCCTGGGCGTCCCCCTCACCGTGGAGCGCCAGGTGCAGTACTGGTTCCACCCGCGCGGGGGCACCGCGCCCTTCGCCGCCGACCGCCACCCGGTCTATGTGTGGGAGGACGCCCGGGGCGTGCAGATCTACGGGTTCCCCGCCTACGAGGGGCCACAGGACGGGGTCAAGGCGGCGTTCTTCCGCAAGGGCGCCCCCTGCACCCCCGACACCGTCGAGCGGAGCGTGGCGCCCGAGGAGGTCGAGGCGATGGCCGCGCACCTGCGCGACCGGCTGCCCGACCTGCCCGGCCGGTTCCTGCGCGCCGCCACCTGCATGTACACCACCACGCCCGACGAGCACTTCGTGATCGCCGCCCACCCCGACCACCCGCAGGTCACGGTGGCCTGCGGGTTCTCCGGGCACGGGTTCAAGTTCACGCCGGTGGTCGGCGAGATCCTGGCCGACCTGGCCACCACCGGCACCACCGCGCACCCCATCGGCCTGTTCGACCCCCGGCCGCGCCGCGTCCGGCAGACCCAGCACGAGGTGACCACGTGACCGCGACGGACCTGCCCGCCACGCCCAGCCTGATCCCGACCCCGCCCGGCCGCGACTACACCGACCCCGGCGTCTTCGCCCGCGAGCAGCGGCTGATCTTCGAACGCACCTGGTTCTGCGCGGTGCGCGGCGCCGACCTGGCCGCACCCGGTGACTTCCGCACCGTGCGGGTGGGCCGCGAGAGCGTGCTGCTCACCCGCAACCGCTCCGGCGCCGTCCGCGCCTTCCTCAACGTGTGCCGCCACCGGGGCGCGCGGCTGTGCACCGAGGAGGCCGGCAGCGTCAAGCGGTCGCTGCGCTGCCCCTACCACGCCTGGACCTACGACCTGGACGGCCGCCTGGTGGCCGCGCCCAACCTCGCCGACATGGCCGGCGTCCGCCGCGAGGACCGGGGCCTGATCGGGGTGCACGTGCGCGAGTGGCTGGGCTACGTATGGGTGTGCCTGGCCGACGAGCCGCCGTCCTTCGCCGATACCGTGCAGGCGGCCGTGGCCGAGCGGCTGGGCGACCCCGCCGCCATCGACCGCTACGGGGTGGCGGACCTCGCGCTGGGCCGGCGCATCGGCTACGACGTGGCGGCCAACTGGAAGCTGATCGTCGAGAACTTCATGGAGTGCTACCACTGCGGCACCATCCACCCGGAGCTGACCGAGGTGCTGCCGGAGTTCGCCGAGGGCTACGCCGCCCAGTACTACGTGGGCCACGGCGCGCAGTTCGGCGAGGGGATCGACGGGTTCACCGTGGACGGCGGCGCCGGGTTCGGCCGCCTGGACGGCATCGGCGACCACCAGGACCGCCGCTACTACGCCATCACCGTCCCGCCGCAGGTGTTCGTCAACCTGGTGCCCGACCACGTCATCGTGCACCGCATGTTCCCGCTGGCGCCCGACCGCACCCGCGTGGAGTGCGACTGGCTCTACAGCCCGGAGGTGGTGGCCTCCGGTGCCGACCTGTCGCGCTCGGTGGAGCTGTTCGACCGGGTCAACCGGCAGGACTTCGACGCCTGCGAGCGCTGCCAGCCGGCCATGGAATCCCGGGCCTACCGCGACGGCGGGGTGCTGGTGCCGGTGGAGCACCACATCGGCGCCTTCCACGCCTGGGTGGGGCGCATGCTGGCCGAGCCGGACTCCGGCACCGCCGACACCGCCGACACCGCCGGCGGCCGGTAGCGGCCGGCCCGCGCGGCGGCGGGGCCGCCGGGTCCGTGCACCCGGGCCGGCGTGCGCGAACCCCGCCGCCGCCGGGCCTCCCGCCACGGCCGGATACCTCCGGTCCACCTCCGCGCCACCTGGCCGCCCCGCACCGGCCGCCTGCCGGGCGGACAATTCCCCCGGACAACGCGGAGCGCCGCCGCCGGGCATCGGCGCGGGTGAGGGGAGACCGGTGAGACGCGTCGGTGCGCTGGTGGTATCGGCTCTCCTGGTGGCGGGCGTGGCGGTCGCCGCCGTGTGGAACCTGTGGGGCTCCTCCCCCACGGTGGTCAGCGGCGTGATCGGCTCGGAGAAGGCCACGTTCTTCGCCGATCCCCAGGTGGTCGAGCGCCTGGCCGAACTCGGCTACGAGGCCGACATCCGCACCGGCGGCTCCCGCGAGATCGCCACCACCGACCTGGACGGGGTGGACTTCGCCTTCCCCAGCAGCGACCCCTCCGCCGAGGTCCTGCGCCGCAACAACGCCGTGGAGCGGGTGTACCGGCCGTTCTACTCGCCGATGGTGGTGCTCAGCTACCGGCCCGTCGCCGAGGCGCTGGCGCGCGCCGGGGTCGCCCGGCGCGCCCAGGACGGCGCCTGGGACCTGGACATGGCCGCCTACCTCGACCTCACCGAGGAGCGCACCCGCTGGCGCGACCTGCCCGGCGACGCGCTCGGCGGCGCCGGGCGCGGCGAGGTGCTGATACGCACCACCGACCCGCGCACCTCCAACTCCGCCGCGATGTACCTGGTGGTCGTCAGCTACCTGCTCAACGGCGAGGAGGTGGTCACCGACGCCGCCGCCGAGCCCGGCCTGGTGGAGGAGGCCGCCCGGCTGTTCCTCGCCCAGGGCAGCCCGCCCGCCAGCTCCCAGCAGCCCTTCGACCAGTTCGTGGCGCTGGGCGCCGGCCACACGCCGCTGCTGTGGGCCTACGAGCAGCAGTACATCACCGCCCGCACCGGCCCCGGCGGCCTGCCCGAGGACGTCGTGCTGCTCTACCCCGGCCCCACCACCGTGGCCACCCACACCCTGCTCCCGCTCACCGAGGAGGGCGACGCGTTCGGCGGGCTGCTGACCGAGGACCCCGAGCTGCAGCGCCTGGCGGCCGAGCACGGGTTCCGTACCACCGACGCCCGGCGCTTCGCCGACCTCGCGCGCGAGCGGGAGCTGCCCGTGCGCGACCAGGTCGCCGACGTCGTGCCCGCCCCCTCCTACGAGGTGGTCGAGGACCTGATCGGCCGCATCGAGGAGCGCTACACCGCCGACGGGAGGCCCGCGCCCGCCGGGGACGACGGCGCCGCCGGCGGCACCGCGGCAGTGACAACACCCGTACCGGAGGAAGTGGTGCGCACGTGAGCGCCGACACCCCGCTCTCGCCCCCCGAGGACGACCTCGTCCTGACCCCGCCCGAACCGGTGCGCCCGGTCCGGCCCGAGCGCGCCCGCGACCTCGTCCCCATCGAGGAGGCCAAGCGCGCGGAGCTGCGCCGGCGCGCCGACGGCTACGCCGCCGCGCTGGCCGGCCTGGACCCCCGCTCGCCCGAGTTCCTCACCCGCGTCGGCGACATCACGGCGCTGGGCGACAGCGAGATGCGCGCCTCGGCGGAGTCCACCAACCGGCTGCTGCGCCGCTCGGTGTCGGGCATGAGCGGCGCCCGGGGCGAGGGCGCCGACGCCCAGCGGCGGGTGGGCGAGGGGCTGCTGGAGCTGCGCCGCACGGTCGAGGACCTCGACCCCAAGGACGCCGGCCGCCTGACCGGGCGGCGGCTGCTGGGCTTCCTGCCGTTCGGCAACGCCGCGCTGCAGAACGAGCGGGCCCGGCTGTGGGAGACCATGGGCCGGCTGCAGGAGTACGCGGTGCTGGCCGAGGCGCTGGACGCGGCCGTGCAGCGCCGGGTCGACGCCGCCGACCCCGACACCGCCTCCCGGCTGCGCGCCGACGTGCTGTTCCCGGTGCGCCGGCGCCACCAGGACCTGCTCACCCAGCTCGCCGTGTGCGTGCAGGGCTACCTGGCGCTGGACACGCTGCGGCGCGGCAACGAGGAGCTGATCAAGGGCGTGGACCGCGCCGCCACCACCACGGTCTCGGCGCTGCGGGTGGCGGTCACCGTGGCCCAGGCGCTGGCCAACCAGAAGCGGGTGGTGGAGCAGGTCGACGCGCTGCGCGGCACCACCGAGGACATCATCGCGGCCAACGCCGAGATGCTGGCCACCCAGAGCGAGGACGTCCAGCGCATCGCCGCCGACCCGGCGGTGGGCGTGGAGACGCTGCGCGACGCCTTCCGCCGCATCTACGCCACCATCGACAAGATCGACCACTTCAAGGAGCAGGCGGTGGAGAACATGGCCGCCACGACCGAGGCCCTGCGCGGCGAACTGGAGGCCGCCGGCGAGCACCTGGCCCGTTCGCGCCGGCCCGGAGAGCCGGACCGGTGAGCCGGGTGCGGGCGTGGGCGGCGGCCGCCGCCGCGGCGGTGGTCGCCCTGTCGGGCTGCACGCCCGGCGCCGAGGGCCCCTCGGCCGGACCGGGCGTGGCCGGCGAGCTGCGGGTGCTGGCCGGCAGCGAGATCCGCGACCTGGAGCCGATCCTGGAGCGCGCCGCCGACGAGGTGGGCGTGACCGTCCACCTGGACTACACCGGCACCCTGGAGGGCGTCGAGGAGGTGGTGTCCGGGCGCACCGACGACCGCTACGACGCGGTGTGGTTCTCCTCCAACCGCTACCTCAACCTCCAGCCGGGCGGCGCCGAGGCGGTGGCCGAGGAGACCCCGGTGATGGCCTCGCCGGTGGTGCTGGGAGTCACCGAGTCGGCGGCGGCCGACCTGGGGTGGGCCGGCGGCGCCGAGGTCACCTGGGGCGACATCGCCGAGGCCGCGTCCAGCGGCGACCTCGCCTTCGGCATGACCAACCCGGCCGCCTCCAACTCCGGCTTCAGCGCGCTGGTGGGCGTCGCCTCGGCGCTGGCCGACACCGGGTCGGCGCTGCGCCAGGAGGACGTGGAGGCCGTGGCGCCCCAGCTGCGGGCGTTCTTCTCCGGCCAGGAGCTGACCGCGGGGTCCTCGGGGTGGCTGGCCGACGCCTACATCCGCCGCGCCGGCGCGGAGGGCTCCGGAGCCCGCGTGGACGCCCTCATCAACTACGAGTCGGTGCTGCTGTCGCTCAACGAGTCCGGGGACCTGCCCGAGCCGCTGACCCTGATACACCCGGCCGACGGCGCGGTCACCGCCGACTACCCGCTCTCGCTGCTGGCCGGCGCCGACGAGGGGGTCGCCGAGGGCTACGGCCGGCTGGTGGACCACCTGCTGTCGGCCGAGGTGCAGCGGGAGATCACCGACACCACGCACCGCCGCCCGCTGTCGGCGGAGGTCAGCGCCGAGGTGGAGTTCCCGCAGGTGGCCGAGCTGCCGTTCCCCGCCCGGGAGGAGGTCGCCACCGGTCTGGTCCGCAGCTACTTCGACGAGCTGCGCCGGCCCGCCCGCACCGTCTACGTCCTTGACCTGTCGGGGTCGATGGCCGGGGACCGCATCGCCGGCATGCGCACCGCCATGGGCACCCTGACCGGCGGCGACACCAGCTCGGTCAGCGGCCGGTTCCAGCGCTTCTACGGCCGCGAGCGGGTGACCCTGCTGCCTTTCGACGGCACCGTGCGGCCCGCCGAGACCTTCGAGGTGCCCGAGGAGGACCCCGGGCCGGTGCTGGACGACATCCAGGCCGCCGTGGAGGCGATGGAGCCGGCCGGCGACACCGCCGCCTACTCCGCGCTGGACGAGGCGTTCGAACGGCTGCGCGGCGAGGACGACGTGGCCGACCGCTTCACCTCGGTGGTGCTGATGACCGACGGCGAGGTCAACGCCGGGCTCACCCTGGAGGAGTTCCGCGCCGAGCACGCCGGCCTGCCGGCGGAGCTGCGGGAGGTGCCGGTGTTCCCGGTGGTCTTCGGGGAGTCCGACCCCGCCGAGCTGGAGGAGCTGGCGGAGCTGACCGGCGGGCGCGCCTTCGACGCCCGCGAGGACTCCCTCGACCAGGCGTTCCGGGAGATCCGTGGCTACCAGTGACCGGCGCCGCGGCCCGCTGCGCGCCGCGGTCGACTACCTGGGCTCCACCCGCAACCTGTGGGGCGCGACCGCCGGGCTCGTGGGCCTGGTGCTGGCGTTCACCGGGGTGCTGGGCGGGTTCTGGCCGCCGGCGGTGGCCGCGCTCTACGCCGCAGGCGCCCTGGCGGCGCCACCGCCCCGGGTGCACCTGGTCGCCGAGTCCACGCGGGCCGAGCTGCGGCGCACCCTGGACGCGCTGGACCGGCTGGCCGCGCGCGTGGGCGAGCGGCGCTCGCGGCTGCCCGAGGGGGTGCCCGAGCGGTTCGCGAACATGGCGGACAGGCTGCGCTACCTGCTGCGCCAGGAGGAGGTGGTGGCGGCCGACCCCGAGGTCGGCTACGAGCTGGAGCGGATCGTGCGCCGCGACCTGCCCGAGGCGCTGGAGACCTACCTCAACCTGCCGTGGTGGTACGACGCCTCGCGGCGGGCGGGGGGCGGCACGAGCGCGGCCGCGCACCTGCGCGAGCAGGTGGAGCTGCTGGACCGCGACGTGGACCGCACGGCCGAGCGGATGCTGGAGGCCCACGCCCGCCGGCAGGACGACCACACGACCTACCTGCGGGAGCGCCGGCGCGCGGGCGGGGCGGCGGACCCGCTGGAGCCCCCGTCCGAGGGCGGGGAGGCGGACTGAGGGGCCGGGCGCCCCGGCCGGCGGGCACGCGGGCGCCGGGAACACCTGCGCCGGCCGCCGCGGAGCACGGGACGCCGCGGCGCCCGCACGGTGCGGTGCGGGCGCCGCGGCGCGTCTGCGGAGGGTCAGCCGGTGTAGGTGGGCTGCGCCTCCTGCGGGGCGCCGGGCTCCGCCTCGGGCACCGCGTCCCACTCGAAGACCTCGGACTCCTCGGCCTCCGGCGGCGCGACCGGCTCGGCGATGGGAGGATCGGCGGGGTCGGCACCCTCGCCGGGCGGCGTGGGCTCGGCCTCCGGCGGCGCGGACGGGTCCTCGGCCGGGGGCCGGGAGGGATCGTCGTTGCCGGGCGGGATGGGGGAGGCCGAGGGCGGGAGCGCGGCCCCGGGGTCGTCGGGCCGGGGCGGTTCGGAGTCGGCGAGGGCGGAGCCGCCGCCGAAGAGCGCCGCCGCGGCGACGAACCCGGCGACCAGGGACATCTTGAGTCGCACTGACATGCCTTTCGTTGGTGTGTTGGGACGGTGCGGCGGGACGGTGTGCCCGCGCCGCACCGAGGGGCCGGCGCCGCACCCGGGATCACGTCGCACAGGCGCGGGGCCGGGGCTCATCGCGGGGGTGCGCTCACGTGCTCAGCGGGTGCACACCCGGTGCGCGCCCGGTGCCCACGGCGTCCTCGCTCGGTGCTCACTCGGTGACCTCGACCGGGGTGCCCAGCGGCAGGTTCTCCGCCATCCAGGTGATGTCGTCGTTGGCCACGCGGATGCAGCCGTGGCTGACCTCGCCGCCCAGCCCCGACTCGTCGTCGGTGCCGTGCACCGCGAGCTGGCCGGGGCCGCCGGCGAACTCCTCCAGGGTGGGCGAGAACCCGCTGAGGCCGAACGCGTAGGCGCCGTAGTCGCCGTCGGGCTCGGGCGGCCGCAGCAGCTCGGTGAAGTAGTAGCGGCCGGGCGGGGTGGGGGTGTCCTCGGTACCGATCGCGACGTCGCCGGAGCGCACCTCCTCACCGCCGTCGAGGACGCGGAACGCGAAGTCGCCGAGGTCCACGTGCAGGCTCAGGGTGGTGGTGCTCAGGGAGACGTCGGAGGCGCGCACCCACCCGGTGCTGCCGTTGGGGCGGACGGGCAGCAGCACCTCCAGCCACTCGCCCCGCTCGTCCTCGATCAGGAAGGTGCGGTCGGCGCCGAAGTCGTTGGGGCTGGCCAGGGTCTGGGTCACGGCGCCGTCCGGCTCGGCGTGCACGTCGATCTCCGAGCCGGTGGCGGTGGCGATCCGCGCGGGCTCCTGGCCCCGGCCCGCGGACGCGTCGGAGGTCGGGGCGGTGTCGGCCTGCTCGGCGGCGCCGTCGGAGGCGCCGTCCGAGGAGCAGCCGGCCAGCGCCAGCAGCAGGGCCGCCAGGGCCGGCGCCGCGGCGCCGCGCACGGCGGCGCCGGGGCGCCGCGTCAGGGGATGAGGGTTCATGCTTCCATCCGGTCGGGTGGTCCGCGGCCGGGGGCGCCGGGTCGTCGGCGATCCGGGCCCGCCGGGGCGGTGCGGGGAGGGACGGCAACGCACGCTGCCCGCCGGATGTGTGTCGGTCGTGAGGGAAATGTGTGAATTCTGTGTTCCCGCGCCCGCATCGCCTCCTCGGGGCGGACCGGCGCGGCCGGGCGGCATACGATCACCCGACAGGAGATCGCGCGGAAGGGGGCCGGCGTCGTGTGCGCCCATGTGCTCATCGCCGAGGACGACGTGCAGCAGGCCGATCTGGTCCGGCGCTACCTGGAGCGCGAGGACCACACCACGGCCGTCGTGCACGACGGCGGCGCGGCCCTTGCCGAGTACCGGCGCAGCCGGCCCGACCTGGTGGTGCTCGACGTGATGCTGCCCGAGATGAGCGGGCTGGAGGTGTGCCGGCGGCTGCGCGCGGAGTCCGACGTGGCCGTGCTGATGCTGACGGCGCGCTCCACCGAGGACGACCTGCTCGCCGGCCTGGACATCGGCGCCGACGACTACGTGACCAAGCCCTACAGCCCGCGCGAGTTGATGGCGCGGATCCGCACGCTGCTGCGGCGCGCCGCCGCGCCGGGCGGCCCCGACCGGCCGCTGCGCGCCGGGGCGGTGGTGGTCGACCCCGCGCGGCACACGGTGCACGTGGACGGCGCGCAGGTGGAGTGCACGCCGGCGGAGTTCCAGCTGCTGGCGGCGCTGGCGGCCCGGCCCGAGCAGGTCTTCACCCGTTCCCAGCTCCTGGAGCGCATCCACGGCATCGACCGGTTCTTCACCGAGCGCACCATCGACGTGCACGTGAAGAACCTGCGCAAGAAGCTGGAGCCCAACCCTCGGTCGCCCCGGCGGCTGGTCACCGTCTACGGGGTGGGCTACAAGCTGAGAGGCGGCGGTGAGACGCCGGCGTGAGGGCGCGCGGCGCCGCGGGGCGGTGCCGCGCGGCGCACGCGTGCGGGGCGCGCTGCGGCACAGCCTGCTGGGCCGCCTGCTGACCACCTCGGTGGTGGTGGCGGTGTGCTCCATCACCGCGACGGCGTGGCTGGCGGTGGAGGGCACATCCGAGTCGATCAGCGTGGAGCAGGGCCAGACGCTCACCATCGACACCCGCATCCACGACGAACTGGTGGCCCACGCCGCGACCCACCCCGAGTGGCGCGGGGTGGACGACGTGGTCGAGGAGCTGGCCGAGGACACCGGGCGGCGCATCGCGCTGACGACGGAGAACCGGCGCCTGATCGCGGACTCCGCGGCCGGTGGCACCCCGCTGCCCGCGCGCACCGCCTCGGTGGTCGACCCGCTGGCGGTGGACCTCACCCTGGCCGCCGAGGACGCCGACCGCATCGACCCGCGCGCGGTCGGCCCGTTCGCGCTGCCCGAGGACGAGCGGGGACGGCTGCGGCGCATCGCCGAGTCCGGCGCCGACTGCCTGGGCGTGCGGTTCGGCATGGCCGCCGAGACCGAGACGGCGCCCTCGGGGCGCCCGTTCGTCACCGTGCCCGACGGCCCGGTGACCGAGCCCGAGTGGGCCGCCTGCGAGCTGGCGGAGCTGGAGGACCCCACCGACACCGAGCGCGCGGCCCTGGCGGAGCTCAACCGGCTCATCGCCCCCTGCGCCCGCGAGCACGGGCTGCGGGTGCGCGCGCGGATCGACGCCGCCACCGGCGCCCCCGCCGCCGTGGTGGAGCCGCCCGCGCCGCCGGAGGTCGGCTCCGGCGCCGCCGACGAGGCGCGGCCGCCCGAGGTGGCGGACTCGCCTCCGGGCGACGACCCTTCCGCCCCGCCCGGCGCCCCCTCCTCCGCCCCCGAGCCCGTCGAGGAGTACCCCTGGCCGGGGATGAGCGACCCGGGCGCGCCGCAGGAGGACACCGCGGCCACTCCCGAGCCGCCGGAGGCCGACGGCGCGGCGCCCGTCGCCACCCCGGTGCCCGAGGAGACGCCGGAGCGCTCCGCCGACCCGGCGGCCCAGCCCTACGGCTCGGCGGCGGAGCTGGACCCGCGCGCGGCCGACTGCTTCGACTCGGGCCGGCGCCGCCAACTGGACCCCTACACCGCTCCGGCGGCGCTGCTGTTCATCGGCGACCCCGAGCCCCGGGCCGAGGGCGGGCTGGAGCTGTCGCGCGAGGGCCTCCTGCGGGTGACGGGGGTGGTGCTGCTGGTGCTGCTGCTGACGGTGGGCGTCAGCGCCGCGGTGGCCGCGCGGCTGGTGCGCCCGGTGCGCGACCTCACCGACGCGGTGCGGCGCATGCGCGCCGGCGCGGGCTCGCCGCGGGTGCCGGTGCGCGACTCCGGGGAGATCGGGCGGCTGGCCGAGGCGTTCAACGAGATGTCGGAGCACCTGGAGCGGCTGGAGGCCCAGCGCCGCGCCATGGTCAGCGACGTCTCCCACGAGCTGCGCACGCCGCTGAGCAACCTGCGCGGCTGGCTGGAGGCGGCCCAGGACGGGGTGGCGGAGCTGGAGCCGGAGCGGACCGCGCTGCTGGTGGAGCAGACGATCCTGCTCCAGCGCATCATCGACGACCTGCAGGACCTGGCGCTGGCGGAGGCGGGCAAGCTGACGCTGGTGCCCGAGCCGCTGGACGCCCGGGACCTGGTGGAGCAGGCGGTGGCCGGGCACCGCCTGGCCGCCGCCTCGGCCGAGGTGGAACTGGTCGCCGCCGCCCCGGCCGACGAGGTCGTGCTGGTGGCCGACCGGGTGCGCATGCTCCAGGTGCTGGGCAACCTGCTGGGCAACGCGGTGCGGCACACACCGGCCGGAGGGCGGGTGACGGTGCGGGCGCGGGCCGAGGACGACTCGGCGGTCATCGAGGTCGCCGACACCGGTACCGGGATCAGCCCGGAGCACCTGCCCAACGTGTTCGACCGGTTCTGGCGCGCCGACAAGTCCCGCAGCCGCCAGACGGGCGGCAGCGGGCTGGGGCTGGCCATCGTGCGCAACCTCGTGGAGCTGCACGGGGGGACGGTGGCGGTCGCCAGCGCACCGGGCGAGGGCGCGGTGTTCACCCTGCGCCTACCCCGCGGCGGCACCGAGCCGACCGCCGAGCCGGACTGAGGCGGCGGCGGGAGCGGCGGGGCGGGCAACGGGAGGGCGGGGCGCGGTCGGCTGGGCGGGCGGGAGGACAGGGGGGTGGTCGAGGGGCGCGGAGGGCCGGGGCACGGTCGGCCGGGGCGGCGGGGAGAGCCGGGGGCACGGTTGCCGGCGGCTGGCGCGGTCGGCGGGGCGGGCACCGGAGCGCCGGATGGGCGTCGGGCCGGTGGGCGCCGGTGCGGTGGGTGCCAGTGGGTCGGTGGGCACCGGTGGGCCGGTCGTCCGGATCAGCGGGCCGCGTGGCCGCTCTGGTAGGCCAGCCGGGCGTCAGCGGTGGCGGTCACCGGGGCGACGGCGTCGTCCAGCCGCAGGAACCACTCCCACGCCCGCCCTCCCGCGCACTCCGCCAGCCGCGCGGCCAGCATCTCCTCCAGGTCGGCCTCGCGCCTGCCCTTCCACACCTTGTCGGCGAGGCTGACCAGCAGGTCCTCCAACTCCACCGGCTCCGTGCGCCAAGCGGCGTGGGTGCGGGCGAACCGCGCCAGCCGCTCCTCCACGCCGCGCTCCCGCAGCAGGCGGTGCCCGGCCTCCTCGTGCCGCGACCCCGGCCCGAGCAGTTCGTCGGGGTGCCGAACCTTGCCGATGTCGTGCGTGGCGGCCCCGAACAGCACGGCCGAACGGTCGAAGACGGGCTCGACGCCGCCGCCCAGCGCCTCGGTCACCTCCCAGGCGGCGTGGTGCACGACGCGCAGATGCGCACCGAGCCGGGGCGGCGCGGCCAGGTCGCGCAGCAGCGCGGCGGCGTCGGCGGGCAGGGCGCGCAGCGGCGGGTCCGCGGGACCGGTCAGCGCGCGCTCCAGCGCTGCGTCGCCTGCGAGGGCACGGTGGTCGGTGGACACCGCCCCGACTTTAGACCGTTTGCACGGCCAGGGCTCCCCCTCACCGCATCGCAGGCGGGTACCCGGGGTGGCGACGACGGCGGCGACGGGGCGCCGAAGCCGGCGGACGGCCGAGGTGAGCGGCCATCGCCTCGCGGGGCGAGTGGCTGAGGCAGCGACGATGGCGGCGACAGCAGCGGACGGCCAGGCCAAGCGGTCATCGCCTCGCAGGGCGGATGGTCAAGGTGGGCAACGAGGCGCCGGGGGCGGTGCGGCGGCCGGGGCTCGGAGGTTTTTGCCGCCTCTCTCCCTGGACTCCCTGGGTGTGCGCCCCGAGCGCGACCGGCTCATCCTCATATCGGCACAAATAGGGCGCCCACCCTCCAAAATTTCACATAGTAAGACGAAAATGCTCCCTTTCACGACGACCTATGCCTACGAGTCACCGTTCTGACGAGGAGAGCACTTTCGTCGCTCAAGAAAACGGGCACTTCAGACAAAAGGGCACGCCATACACCGCGATCGTCTCACCATGTGAACATTGAGCGCTCGACATGTCCTCGCAAGCGCCCCCACAGTCACTCGCAGCGGGGACAAATGGTGCAGTGTTCCCCAAAGCTCCGCCTTGCATACAATCGACATTCGGCTTTTTGCTCGTCCGCCTCGACCGTCGTCGCACTCGGAGCAGAACCAAGCCATGCGGCCTCGCCGCGCGGGCGGGCACCCGCCCCGACCCTCGCCGCCCCGTCGCCACCCCGACCAACCGCCAACAGCGGCGACGGTCGCGGCCCCGGGTTCGGGTTCAGCGGACAGGGGGGTCACCCGGATTCAGGGCGGCTCGTCTGATCCTCAGCGGGCGCGGCGGGCATAGCGGCCGGGGTCGGCGCGGGTGCCGGTGGTTCGGAAGCGCCCCGGCCCGCTGGAGGCCAGCCCAGTTCCTCGCTGATGGCCGCCGCCGCGGCGGTGAGCCGCGGGACGAGGGCCAGCAGGTCGGGGCGGTCGACCACCACGCGGGGCGCCGACACCGACACCGCCGCCGCCACCGCGCCCGACGCGTCGCGGACGGGGGCCGCCACGCAGTGGATGAACTCCTCGTGCTCGAAGTCGTCCACCGCCCAGCCCTGCCGGGCGACCGCGGCGAGGTCGGCGTCCAGCTCCGCGCGACCGGTGCGGGTGTTGGGGGTGCAGCGGCGGAACGGCGGCGGGCCGAGGACGTTGTCGCGCTCGGCGGGGGCCATGTCCGCCAGGATCACCTTGCCCACCGCCGTGGCGTGCAGCGGCGCCGAGGCGCCCACCCGGGAGTACATCCGCACCGCGTGCCGCGACTCCACCTTGTCCAGGTAGACCACGCCGTCGCCCTCCAGCGCCGCCAGGTGCACCGTGTGCCCGCAGGCGTCGCCCAGGGCGCGCAGGTGGCCGGCCGCCGCCGCGCGGACGTCCAGGCCCTCCAGCGCCGCCTGCGCCAGGGTGGTCATGCGCGGCCCGATCCGGTAGCGGCCGTCGGCCATGCGGCGGACGAACCGCTCCTCCTCCAGGGTGCGCAGCAGCCGCAGCGAGGTGGTGCGGTGCACGTCCAGCCGCCGCCCGATCTCACTGATGGTGGCCGGGCCTCCGGCCAGTTCCACCAGGATGCGCAGCGCGCGCTCGACACTGCTGGACACCGCTCGGCCCTCCCTCCCCGACACCCTTGGCTGCGATGCGTTACCCGGCGTTCCCATTGTGGCGGCGCGCGCGTGCCCCCGGGTCAGCTCGGGCGGGGCGGGATGTCGCCCCGCACGCCCAGCGCCGTGCCCGCCAGGCGGGCGCCCTCGGCCAGCGACGCGGCGACGTCGGCGCCGGTGAGCAGGCCGTGCAGCACCCCGGCCGCGAAGGCGTCGCCCGCGCCCACGGGCTCGACCACCTCCACCTCGGGTGCGGGCGCGAACCAGCTCCGCCCGCCCCGGAAGGCCGTGGCGCCCTCGGCCCCCTGCTTGACCACCAGCAGGTCGGGGCCCTCCAGCAACTCCCGCACGTCGTCCAGGGTGGCGGCGCCCCACAGCGACTCGGCCTCGTCCAGCCCGCAGAAGACGACGTCGGCGCGGCGCGCGGTCTCGCGCAGCACCCGCGCCTCGTCGGGACCGTGCAGGGCGGGCCGGTAGTTGACGTCGAAGGAGCGCAGCGTGCCCGGCGCGGCCTCGGTGAACAGCGCGTCGACCAGGGCGCGGCAGCCCTCCGACAGGGCGGGGGTGATGCCGGTGGTGTGCACCAGGCGGGGCGCCTCGGCGCGCACGCGGGCGGCGTCGGCGGCGCCGAGGGCCAAGGCCGCCGAGCCCCGGCGGTAGTAGCGCACCCGGGTGCGGCCGGTGCCGTCGAACTCCTTGAGGTAGAGCCCGGTGGGGCGGTCGGGGTCGGTGCGCACGCGGCAGTCCACGCCCTCGGCGGCGACGCGGCCGCGCACGTGGCGGCCGAGGTCGTCGTCGCCCAGCGCGCTGTACCAGGCCACCCTCAGCCCGGTGCGGGCCAGGTGGATCGCGACGTTGGACTCCGCACCGCCGATCTCCAGCTGGAAGGAGCGGCGGCCGTCGGTACCGGCCGGGTCGGGCACCAGCAGCGCCATGGTCTCGCCGACGCACACGGCGTCGAGCCCGGCTCCCCCGGCGGGCGCCGGCGGGTCCTGCTCCCCGGGCCAAAGGTCCGTGTGCCGCTGGTGGTCCATGCGCTCAGCGCCCCTTCTCGCCGATGCCGGTGCGCGGCGCGGGCGCGCCGCCGCACCGGGTGTTGACCCGCGTTCCGGCGGAATGCTATTCACGGTGCTGAGACATGCGCAACAGTGCTGCGCCCTGCGCAGCACGGCGGTCGGCACCAGCGCGGAGCAAGGGGTGGGCGGGCATGTGGGATCTGCTGCTGCGCGGCGGCCGGGTCATCGATCCGGCCTCGGGCCTGGACGGCCCCGCCGACGTCGCGGTGCGCGGCGGGCGCGTCGCCGAGGTTCGGCCCCGCCCGCCGGGCGGCGGCGCCCCCGATCCGGCGCAGCCCCCGCAGGCGGCCGAGGTCGTCGACCTCCACGGCGCCCTGGTCACCCCCGGCCTGGTCGACCTGCACACCCACGTCTGGCACGGCGCCACCTACTGGGGCATCGACCCCGACCCCGTGGCCTGGCGCACCGGCGTGACCACGTGGGTGGACGCGGGGTCGGCCGGGGCCTACGGCCTGGCCGGGCTGCGCCGCTTCGCGGCCGAGCCCGCGCGGGTGCGGGTGCTGGCGCTGATCAACGTCTCGGGCCTGGGCCTGGTCGCCGAGACCGGCGAGCACCACGACCTCGCCAACCTCGACGTGGACACCGCCGCGGCGGTCGCCGCCCGCCACGGCGGCTTCGTGCGCGGCGTCAAGGCCCGGATCGACTCCCGCACCGTGGGCCGCCACGGCCTGGAGCCCCTGCTCCGCGCCGCCGCGCTCGCACGCCGCCTGGAGCGCCCGCTGATGGTGCACGTGGGCTACGGCCCGCCCGACATCGCCGACATCGTGCCGCACCTGGCGCCCGGCGACATCATCACCCACTGCGCCTCGGGCTGCCCCGCCGACCTGGTGTCCGGGGGCCGCCTTACCGACGCCACGCGGCGCGCCCTGGACCTGGGCGTGGTGTTCGACCTGGGCCACGGGTCGGGCGCGCTGGCCTTCGACGTGCTGGAGGCCGAACTGGCGGCGGGCGTGCGCCCGGTGGCCTCCACCGACCTGCACGCCCGCTCGGTGCACGGGCCCGCCTTCGACCTGCCCACCGTGCTGGCCAAGCTCACGGCCGCCGGGGTGGACCTGGCCGAGGCCGTCGCCGCCGCCACCGTGCGTCCGGCCCGCGCGCTCGGACTCGACCCCGGTATCGGCACGCTGGCCCCCGGCGCGCCCGCCGACATCGCCGTCTTCGACCTCGCCGAGGGCCGATTCCCGGTGCTGGACGTGCACGGCGGGGTGCGCCACGCGCCGGTGCGGCTGACCAACACCGCCACCTACGTGGCGGGCCGACTGCTGCCGCCCTGCGCGGCCGAGCCGCCCGCGCCCTGGATCCCCCTCAGCGCCGCCCAGCGCGCCGCCGAGGCCGAACGCCGAGAGCGCACCCGCGCGGCGGTGCGCCACCTGACCCGCCCCGAGGACTTCGAGGAGCCGTTCCCGCGTTCGCCGGCCCGGCCGTGACCCCGCTTTCCGCACCGCACGCACCCGCAGTCCGCCACCGCCCACGGAGGGAGGGAAGCGGTGCCGCCCTCCGCGCCGCCGGGCCGGCGGGCGGGCCGCGCGCCCGATGACCAGTTCCCACAGCCCCGGTCCCGCGTCCCCGACCGCGCCCGCCTCGGCCCTGGCCGGAAGCGGGCTGCCCGCGCACCCGCTCGCCGCCCTCGACGCCGAACCCGTCGAGGCGCGCTCCCTGCCCGAAAGCCCCACCAGCCCCGCGCGTGTGCGCGCCGCCGGACTGACCCTTGCCGACCTGTGGCTGCCCGCCGTGGTGCTGCACGAGGAGGCGCTGCGGCACAACCTCGACCGGTTCGCCCGCTGGTGCGCCGAGCACGGCACCGACCTCGCCCCGCACGGCAAGACCACCATGGCGCCGCTGCTGTGGTCGGCCCAGCTCGACCGCGGCGCCTGGGGGCTGACGGCCGCCACCGTCGCCCAGGCGCGGGTGATGCGCCGCTTCGGCGCGCACCGGGTGATCATCGCCAACGAGGTCGCCGATCCCGCTCAGCTGGCCTGGCTGGCGCGCGAACTGGCCGACGGCGCGTTCCAGCCGGTGGTCCTGGTCGACTCTCCTGAGGGCGCGGCCCGAACGGCGGCCGGCCTGTCCGGCGCGCCGCGCCCGCTGCCGGTGCTGGTGGAGCTGGGGGTCGCCGGACGGCGCGCCGGGGCGCGCGGCCTGGACGCGGCGCTGGAGACGGCGCGGGCCGCCGCCGCGGCGCGGGAGCTGGTGCTGATCGGGGTCGAGGGATTCGAGGGGGTGTTCCCGCAGCGCCGCGACGACGACTCCGCTGCGCGGGCCCGAGCCTGGCTGGCCGGCTTCGCGGAGTTCGTGCGCCGCGCCGACGCCGAGGGCCTGTTCGCGCGCGCCGAGGAGGTGGTCGTCACGGCCGGCGGCAGCTCCTTCCCCGACCTCGCCGCCGAGGCGTTCGCCGACCTGCCGCGGCTGTCGCGCCCGGTGCGCCGCGTCGTCCGCTCCGGCTGCTACCTCACCCACGACGACCTGCTGATGGAGCGCGCCTCGCCGCTGCGCTCGGGCGCCGACCCCGACCCGCTGCGGCCCGCGCTGACCTGCTACGCGCGCGTGCTGTCCCGCCCCGAGCCCGGCCGGGTGCTGCTGGGCGCGGGCAAGCGGGACGTGTCCTTCGACATCGACCTGCCCGTGGTGCGCGCCGTGCTGGGCGGGGGCGCCGGCGGTCGCCGCACGCCCGTCGACTCGGGCCTGCGGGTGGTGGAGCTGAACGACCACCACGCCTTCCTCGACGCCGACCCCGGCGCGCCGGTCCCCGACGCGGGCGACGTGGTGGAGCTGGGGCTGTCGCACCCGTGCACGGTCTTCGACAAGTGGCCGCTGATCCCGGTGGTGGACTCCGGCGGCCGCGTGGTCGACGCCGTGCGCACGCTGTTCTGATCGGTGCGCGGTGCGCGGCCCGCCGCGCGCGTGAAAGCGGCCAGCCCCTCGCTGGAGGGGCCGGCCGCCGGGGAATGGGCATGGCTGGAGCTGGCCAGGGAGTGTGGAGTCCCTCGGGTGGTTTTTACCGGCTGCAGGTGACCCGCGACTGAATTACCGAAATACCCGCGCGGATGTGGAGTCCGCGCCTACCTGTATGCAACGAACACACCTGCTGAGTGAGTGGTAGGCGGATATGCGGATAGACGCGAATACGCCGCTACCTTTTACGAACCGACACTTCGGTGCTCCAGCCATGCGGTCGGTGGGGAAAAGGGCCTCAGCCCTCGTCCAGTTCGATGAGTTCGGTCTTGTTGGCCCGGTTGACGGCCTGCTTGACGCGCTGGGCGAACTCGCCGATGCGGTCGATCTCGTCCCACTGGGCGCGCCGCTGGAGGCCGTAGTCGGTGACCTCCACGACGTCGTAGCCCTCCAGGACGACCTCCTCGACCTTCAGGCCCTTGTCGCTGAAGGACTCCCGCTTGCGCTCGACCCGCTTGACCGTGCGGTAGCGGATCCAGTCGGGGCCGCTGTCGACCACGCCGACGTCGTCGGCGCGCAGCGGCACCGCGCGGGCCGCCGCCTCCAGCTTGGGGATGACGTCGTCCTTGAGCACGAGCAGCTCGGGGATGGACAGCTCGCGCACGGTGCCGTCGAGGTCCTCGATCTCGGCGCGGGCGCGCTGGTTGGTGCGCGAGATCCGCAGCGCCAGCCGCTCATCCTCGGCGAGGACGGCCGCGATGCGCTCCCGGCACTCCTGCACGGTGTAGCTGCGCGTGGTGGTCTTCTCGGTGCCGGGGGCCGGACGGTAGGCGCCGTCGCCGTCCAGGGCCGCGGTCCGGTAGGTGCGCCGCTCGGCCCCGGCGAGCTTGAGGCGGTTGATCCAGCTCTGCAGGTCCGCCGCGAGTTTCTTACGCCGATTGAAGGCGTCGCCAACGGTCATGTTCACGACGGGAAAACTAGCAGCCGCGCCGCCATTATGGCCACCGGTTTTTCCGCGGACGGTTTCCGCCGCCCGAATTCACCTTTCACCTTTCGCGTTTCACGTTCGCGTTTCAGCGCGCGAGGTCCAGGCGCGCCAGTTCGCGCCGCGAGCGCACGCCGAGTTTGGGATAGGCCTTGTACAGGTGGTGCTCCACGGTGCGCCGGCTGAGGAACAGCCGCGCGCCGATCTCGGCACTGCTGTGCCCCTCGGCGGCCAGCCGCACCACCTGCAGTTCCTGGGGGGTGAGCCGGTCGACGGGGTGGGCGGCGGTGTCGACCGCCGAGGCCGGAGCGCCCACCGCGCGAAGTTCGGCGCGGGCGCGCTCGGCCCAGGGCGCGGCGCGCAGCCGGTCGAAGTCGGCCAGGGCCGCGCGCAGCGGGGAGCGGGCGTCGCCGGGACGGCGGGCGCGGCGCAGCCACTCGCCGTAGGCCAGCAGGCTGCGCGCCCGCTCGAAGGGCCGCCCGCCCTTGTCGTGCAGGGCCAGCGCCCGCGCGAAGTGGTCCTCGCCCCCGCCCAGCAGCGCCCGGCAGCGGGCCGCCACCGCCTGCGCCCAGGGCTGGCCGCCGCTGCGCGCCCAGACCTCGAACCGGTCGAGGTCGGCGGCGGCGCGCTCGGGCTCGGCCAGCCGCGCGGCGGCCTCGACCTGGTCGGCGGTGGCCGCCATCAGCACGGCCGTGTGGTGCCCGCCCCGCTGCCGGGCGGCCGCCAGCCGCTCCAGTGCCTCGGCGTGGCGCCCGTGCCCCACGTCGCACAGGACGAGAGCGGCGTCGGCGGCGGCCCGGTTGGACTCCGTGGCGCCGTCGGCCAGGGCCGCACAGCGCTCGGTGTCGCCCTCCACGGCGGCGATGAACGCCAGCACGACGTCGAGTTCGGCGCCGCGGCGGCGCAGCCCGGTGTCGCGGGCGATGGCGGCGGCCTCGGCGACGGACGCCTCGGCCTCGCGGTGGCGCCCGGCGCGGAACAGCGCCTGGGCGTGCGCCTGGAGGACCTTGGGCAGCCGGCCGACGAGCCCGGCGGCGCGGCAGGCCGCGATCTCGGCCTCGGCCAGCGCCAGCGCGGCGTCGTCGTCGCCGATGATGACGGCGCAGTACAGCGCGGACATGCGCCGCTCGTCGGCGCCGGGCGCGCCGCCCTGGGCGGCCAGCACCTCCTCGATGTGGGCGGCCATCAGCGGCAGCCCGCGCTCGTGGTCGCCCTCGATCGCGGCGGCCATGCCGCGCACCCCGGGGTCGGCGCGGCCCATGTCCGCCAGCCGCTCGGCGGCCACGGCCAGGGCGCGGGGGTCGTCGGAGAACCAGGCGTAGCCGGCGGCGGTGCGCAGCATGGCGGCGGCGGTGCCGGGGTCGGTTCCGGCGATGGCGGGAGTGTGGTCGACGAGCAGCCGCGCGGCGGCACCGGCCGCGCCGCGCTCGAACTCCACCACCGAGCGGATCCGCGCCAGCGCGGCCCGCCGCGCCGGGTCCTCGGCGTCGGGATCGGCGCGGTCGGCCAGGTCGGCGGCCTGGCCGACGTCGCCGGCCAGCAGCGCGGCGTCGGCCGCGGCGGCCAGCAGCCGGCCGCGCTCGGGGCGCGCGGCGATCCGGGCGGCGCTGGCGAACAGGTGGGCGGCCGAGGAGTAGGCGGCGCGGTCCAGGGCCCGCTCGGCCGCCGCCGCGAGGCGGGCGCCGACCTGGGGGTCGGGGTCCACGGCGGCCGCGGCCAGGTGCAGGGCGGCGCAGTCGGGGTCGTCGGCGGCGTCGGCGAGCGCGCGGTGGGCGGCGAAGCGCTCGGGCAGGGCGGCCCGCTGGTAGGCGGCGGTGGCGACCAGGGGGTGGCGGAAGGCGACCCGCTCGGCGCTGACCTCGACCAGCCCGGCGCGCTCGGCGGGGCCCAGGTCGTCGGGGCCGGCGCCCAGGGCGCGGCTGGCCGCCAGCACGCGGGCGAAGTCGCGGCGGCCGTCGGCGGCGGCCACCAGCAGCAGGGTGCGCGTGCCGGCGGGCAGCGCGTCGACGCGCTCGCGGAACCCGGCGAGCACCCGTTCGGTGACGGGCAGCGGCGGTACGCAGTCGCCCACCACGACGCCGCGGTCGTGCGCGGCGGCGAACTCCACGAGCGCCAGCGGGTTGCCCTGGGCCTCGTCGCGGATGCGGGCGAGCGCGGCCGGGGCCAGGCCCCGGCCCGCCAGCACCCGCTCGGCGTCGCGGGGTCCCAGGCGGTGCAGGGGGATCTCGGGCACCCCGGCGGCGGCGAAGCCGTCGCGGGCGGCGAACACCACGGCGACCCGCTCGGCGGCCAGGCGGCGGGCGGCGAACAGCAGCGCCTCGGCGCTGGCCGGGTCCAGCCAGTGGGCGTCGTCGGCGGCCACCAGCACCGGCGCCTCCTCGGCCAGTTCGGCCAGCAGGGTGAGCACGGCCAGGCCGGTCAGGAAGCGGTCGGGGGTGCGGGGCGCGGCGGCGCCCAGGACGGCGCGCAGGGCGTCGGCCTGGGGCGGGGGCAGGGCGTCGAGGCGGTCCTGCAGCGGCCACAGCAGCTGCACCAGGCCGGCGAAGCCCAGCGCGGCCTCGGCCTCCACACCGGTCAGGCGCAGGACCCGCATGCCGCGCCCGGCGGCGTCGTGGAGGGCGCGGTCCAGGAGGGCGGTCTTGCCGATCCCGGCCTCGCCGCGCAGGACGACGGCCCCGCCGGCGCCGGCCTCCGCCGACTCCAGCAGGCGCGTCAACGCCGCCAGCTCGGTTGTCCTGCCCCGCAGCACCCGCGCGTCCTCCGCTCCTTGCGTAGGTGTGAACCGCGACTTACGTAGGCCAATTCCGCAACGTTACTGATTCGCGGCCAGGCGCCCGAAAAGTACGTTTCCCGTGTCCCGGTCGGCGACCGCCGACCCGGCCGCGTCCGGCCGCGCGCACCCGTGGCCGCCCGCGCCCCACCGTTCTCGATCCGTGCCTGTCACCTGGGAGTGGCCATGTCAGAGTTGTCGGCGCCGGAACTGTCCCCGGCCCGCGCCCGCCGGACGGGGGCGCGCCTTGCGCTGCTGTCCGTCGGGCACCTCATCATCTCACTGGACTTCACGATCATCTTCGTCGCGCTGCCCGCCATCGCGCGCGACGTCGGCTTCACCCAGCACGGCCTGCAGTGGGTGGTCAGCGCCTACGCGATCTCCTACGGCGGCTTCCTGCTGCTGGGCGGGCGGCTGTCCGACCTCGTCGGGCGGCGCCGGATGTTCCTGGTGGGCGCCGTCCTCTACGGCCTCGCCTCGCTGCTGGGCGGGCTGGCCGCCGACCCGGCGCCGCTGCTGGCCGCCCGCGTGCTCCAGGGCCTGGGCGGGGCCGTGCTGTTCCCCGCCGTCCTGTCGCTGGTCAACACCGGGTTCGCCGAGGGGCCCGAGCGCAACCGCGCGCTGACCGTGTGGGCGCTGGCCGGCGCGGGCGGGCTGAGCATCGGCGCGCTGGCGGGCGGCCTGCTCACCCAGGCGTTCGGCTGGGAGGCGGTGTTCTTCGTCAACGTGCCGATCGTGCTGGCGGTGGTGGCCGGCGGGCTGGTGCTGCTGGCCGCCGACGGGCCGGTGGCGCGCGGCCGGTTCGACGCCCCCGGCACGCTGACCGGCACGGCCGGGGTCACCCTGCTGATCTTCGCGGTCGCCCAGGGCGGCGAACTGGGCTGGACCGACCCGCTGGTGCTGACCGCCGGCGTCCTGGCGCCGGTGCTGCTGGCGGCCTTCGTCGCGATCGAGGCGCGCTCGGCCGAGCCGCTGATGCCGCTGCGGCTGTTCCGCAACCCGTCGCTGGTGGCCGCCGTGCTGGTCATCCTGGTCTTCGGCCTCACCGCGCAGAACGTGCCCTACTTCCTGACGCTGTTCCTCCAGGAGGTGCTGGGGTTCGGCGCCCTGGAGAGCGGCCTGGCCTTCCTCGCCCCCACGCTGGCCATCACGCTGGGCAACTTCGTGTGCGAGCGGATGATCCACCGGGTGGGGGTGCGCGCGGTGCTGCTCATCGGGTTCGCGCTGGGCGCCGCCGGCGCCGTGGCGCTGGGCCTGGGCATGGTGCCCGGCGCCGGGTTCGCCGCCCTGCTGCCCGGCGTGCTGCTGGTCGGCCTGGCCATGGGGCTGGTCTTCGAGGCGATGTGGGTGGCGGCGGGCACCGGCGTGCCCGACGCCGACCAGGGCCTGGCCTCGGGAGTGGCCTCCACCGCCGTGCAGGTGGGCCTGGCCGCCGGGCTGGCGGTCCTGGTGACCGTGTCCTCCCCCGGCTCCGCTGCGGCGGCGGGCGCCGCCGCCTCGGCCGCCGCCGCGGCCGAGGGCATGCGCACCGCCCTCTACACGGTCGCCGGCGGGATGCTGCTCGGCCTGCTGGCCGCCCTGCGGCTGCCCGGCCGCGCCAAGGAGCCCGCCGCCTGAGCCCCGCCCCGCGGCCGCGCGGACCGGCGCCCTGGACCCCGCCTCACGCCATCCCCGGGGCGGGGCCCTCGGCGCCCTCGTCGTCCTCGGCGATCAGCAGGCCCCCGACGTGGTCGGCCAGCACCGCGCGCGCGGGCGGCTCCAGGCCGGCGTCGCTGACGAGGACGTCGCAGCGCTCCAGGGGCGCGATGGTGCACAGGCCCACCGTGCCCCACTTGGTGTGGTCGGCGACCACCACGAGCTTGCGGGCGGCGGCCACCAGCGCCTGGTCGGTCTCGCCCTCCATGAGGTTGGGCGTGGTCAGCCCGGCGCTCTCGTGCATGCCGTGCACGCCCAGCAGCAGCAGGTCCAGGTGCAGGCTGCGCACCGCCGCCACGGCCAGCGGCCCCACCAGGGCGTCGGAGGGGGTGCGGAACCCGCCGGTGAGCACCACGGTCTGGTCCGGGCGCGGCGCGCGGTAGAACACGTCGGCCACGCGCAGGCAGTTGGTCACCACGGTCAGCCCCGGGATGTCGCGCAAGTGCTCGGCGACCGCGCAGGTGGTGGTGCCCGCCGACAGGCCCACGGCGCTGTGCGGCTCCACCAGGCGGGCCGCGGCCCGCGCGATCGCCCGCTTCTCGCGCTCCTGGCGGGTGGAGTTGACCTCGAACCCGGGCTCCTCGGTGCTGCGCCGATGGGGGGCCACCGCACCGCCGTGGACCTTGCGCAGCAGGCCGCGCGCCTCCAGGGCGTCGAGGTCGCGCCGGACGGTCATGTCGGACACGTCCAGGCTCTCGACGAGTTCGGTCACCCGGACCGCGCCCGAGTCCCGGAGCCGCTCCAGGATGAGCGCCTGCCGCTGCGCAGCCAGCATCGGTGTCCCCCCGCGATCGACCGCTCCGGCCGCGCCCTCGCGGCGGGTCCGGCCCGCGCGGAACCGGCGGCGCCCGCCGGGCGCGCGACCGTGTTGAAAATTGTTGGATGAATTGTGACATCCTGCGCATCGGTGTCAAGACCTTCCCACGCGCCCGGTCCCCGTCCGCCCGCCGGCGCCGCCGCAGTCCCGGCGGCACGGCCCTTTCCGCGTGGCGGGCGCGGCTAACGGCTGGTCCAGCGCGTGTCAACCCTGTGAAGCGGCATGCGTTCTGCGACGCTTGACACACCGGCGGTTGTGCCACAAAGTTGCACCGAATGTGCGGTCTTGTGCGTTTTCGTTGCCTCATGAACGGGGATGCACCGCACGCCCCAGGTGTAACCGTTCCGGAGGGGGTAACCACACACCACCGCACGGAACGGCACATCCACCCCGTCCGGACCCGCGGCACCCGCCGCGGCCGGTGCCGCCGAGCCGGTCGCCTGCACCGACCGGGTCGGCACCCGGCCGCGGGAACCGCCCCGGGCCACAACCCCCATTGGGAGGACCATCGTGTTCAGAGAGGACCAGCCGTCGTGATCGCGCTAGCACAGGAGCCGCTGCGGCTGGACGCATCGGTCATCGACTACGTCCTGCTCGCGGTGTACTTCGCGTTCGTGTTGGGAATCGGCTTCCTCGCCCGCCGGTCGATCTCCTCCAGCCTGGACTTCTTCCTGTCCGGGCGCGCCCTGCCCGCCTGGGTGACCGGCCTGGCCTTCATCGCGGCCAACCTCGGCGCCATCGAGATCATCGGCATGTCGGCCAACGGGGCCATGTACGGCATGCCGACCATGCACTACTTCTGGATCGGCGCCGTCCCGGCGATGCTGTTCCTGGGCCTGGTCATGATGCCGTTCTACTACGGCTCCAAGGTCCGCAGCGTGCCGGAGTTCATGCTGCGCCGGTTCGGCCGCGCCGCCCACCTGGTCAACGGCATCAGCTTCGCCCTCGCCCAGATCCTCATCGCGGGCGTCAACCTGTTCCTGCTGGCCACCATCGTGGACGCCCTGCTGGGCTGGCCGCTGTGGGTGTCGCTGCTGGTGGCCGCGGCCATCGTCCTCAGCTACACCGCGCTGGGCGGCCTCTCGGCGGCGATCTACAACGAGGTGCTGCAGTTCTTCGTGATCGTGGCGGCGCTGCTGCCGCTGACCATCGTGGGCCTGCACCGCGTCGGCGGGTGGTCGGGCCTGGTGGACGAGATCACCCACAGCCCCGGCGGCGCCGAGCAGCTGTCGGCCTGGCCGGGCAACGCGCTCACCGGGTTCGGCAACAGCTTCCTGAGCGTCCTGGGGATCGTCTTCGGCCTGGGCTTCGTGCTCGCCTTCGGCTACTGGACCACCAACTTCGTCGAGGTCCAGCGCGCCATGGCGTCCAAGAGCATGTCGGCGGCCATGCGCACCCCCATCATCGGCGCCTTCCCCAAGCTGTTCATCCCCTTCCTCGTCGTGGTGCCCGGCATGATCGCCGGTGTCAGCGTGTCGGAGATGGTGGCGCTCAAGGCCGGCGAGCAGTCGGGTGTCGACTACAACGACGCCATCCTGCTGCTGATGCGCGACCTGCTGCCCAACGGCCTGCTGGGCGTGGCCCTGGCCGGCCTGCTGGCGTCGTTCATGGCGGGCATGGCGGCCAACCTCAGCTCGTTCAACACCGTGTTCACCTACGACATCTGGCAGTCCTACATCGTGAAGGACCGGCCGGACTCCTACTACCTGAACATGGGCCGGTGGGTCACCGTCGGCGCCACCCTCGGCGCGGTGGGCACGGCGTTCATCGCCTCGGGCTACTCCAACCTGATGGACTACCTGCAGCAGCTGTTCTCGTTCTTCAACGCGCCGCTGTTCGCCACGTTCATCCTGGGCATGTACTGGAAGCGCATGACCCCGGCCGCCGGCTGGAGCGGCCTGGTCAGCGGCACCCTGGCGGCCGTCCTGGTGTTCCTCGCCAACAACCTCGGGGTGATCGAACTGTCGGGCCAGGGCGCCAGCTTCGTGGGCGCGGGCGCGGCGTTCGTCGTCGACATCCTCGTCAGCGTGGTGGTCACCCTGTTCACCCGGCCCAAGCCCGACTCCGAACTGGTCGGCCTGGTGCACTCCCTGACCCCGCGCGAGTCCCGGCGCGCCGAGACCACCGGCGAGGACGCCGGCTGGTACCGCCGCCCCTGGGTGCTGGCGCTGATCGCCGGCGTCATCGTCGTGGCGCTCAACATCATCTTCTTCTGACGGCCCGAAAGGCGGCACCAATGAACACGCGCAAGGAGGCAGCCCGATGAGCGCCAACGCGCCCGAGCCCCGCACCAGCCCGTCGCGGGCGTTCGACATCCGGATGGTCATCGCCCTGCTGTTCGCGATCTACGGGATCGTCCTCACGGTCATGGGGGCCTTCGGCTCCGCCGAGCACGTCGAGCAGAGCGCCGGGGTCAACATGAACCTGTGGTCGGGCCTGGGCATGCTCGTCTTCGCGATCCTGATGGGCGGCTGGGCCCTGATCCGCCCGCTGAAGGTGCCCTCCGACACCGAGAAGTAGCCCGTCCCGCGGCAGCGGCCGCCCGCGCCACCCGGCGCGGGCGGCCGCTGCCCTTTCCGGCGGCGGGCGGCGCACCCGGGGCAAATTGTTGACACGACATCTATGTCGTGTAATCTAATTTCATGACCGATCCGAGAGCCACCACCCTCGTCTTCCTCCCCTGCCTGTCCGGAGCGCCCTGGACCCCGCGGCAACTGGCCCCCTACCGGCACCGGCCCGTGCGCACCCCGGCCCTGCCCGACGGGGTCGACGACGTCGAGCGCTACGCCGACCACGTCGCCGCCTCCCTCGCCGACCTCGACCGCCCCGGCACCGCCGGGGACCCCGGCGGCTACGTCCTGGTGGGCGACTCCTTCGGGGCCAACGTCGCCCTGGCGCTCGCCGTCCGCCGGCCGAGCGGGCTGCGCGGCCTGGTCCTGTCCGGCGGCTTCGCCGCCAATCCCGTCACCTCTCCCCTGCGCAGACGCGCACTCCAGGCGCTGGGCCGGATGCGCGGCCCGCTGTACCGCGGTGTCGCCCTGCGCGCCCACGCCCGCACCCTGGCCTCCCCCCACGACTTCGCCGGCGAGGTAGGCTGGAGCACGGCCGACAGCCGCCGCCTCTTCCTCGACCACACCCCCGCCGCCTCCTACGGCGCCCGCCTGGCCGCCGCGTTCGCGGCCGACTACACCGGCCGGCTCGCGCGGGTGCGGGTGCCCACCCTCGTCCTCACCCCCGCCCACGACGTCCTGATCGGCCCCGACGCCGCCCGGATCCTGCGCGAGGGCATTCCCGACGCCCGCGAGGTGGTGCTGCCCCGGACCGGGCACATGTTCCGCTTCTCCCACCCCGACACCTACGGGCGCGCCGTCGAGGAGTTCCTGGCCGAGCGCGTCGACCCCGTCGCCGCGGCGGCGCCGGGCCCCGATCGGGAGGCGGCCGGCCGTGCGACCCGCTGAGGAACTGCGCTACCTGATCCTGGCCGCCCAGCGCGAGGGCAACCGGATGCTCGCGCGCCGGCTCCAGCCCCTGGGCGTCACCCCCTCCCAGGCCGAGGTCCTGCGGCTGCTCCACGACCGCGAGCCGCTCACCCTCAAGGGCATCGGGGAACTCCTGGTGTGCGAGAGCGGAGGCAGCCCGAGCCGGCTGGTCGACCGCCTCCACGCCGCCGGGCTCATCGAGCGCCGGGTGCCCGACCACGACCGCCGGCAGGTCACCCTCACGCTCAGCGCCGAGGGGCGGCGGATCGCCGAGCACATCGCCGGCATCGAGGAGGAGCTGTACGGGCGCATCGACGCCGCGGCGCGGGGCCGCCCGGTCGAGGAGGTCGCCGCGTTCCTGCGGTCCTTCGTCAGCGGCCTGCCCTCCGGCGACGCCCTGGCCCGCCGCACCGCCGCCGGCGACGACTGAGGTGGCCCCCGGCCGGGCCGCGTTGTCCACAGGCCCGGCACGGCCGCCGGCAGCCACGATCACCCTGGGTTACGTTTACTCCATCCGCCGTGTGCGCCGGGCGGCCCTGGGCCGCCCTCGGGTCCGGGTTTCGCGGATCAGCGGCCGGGTAGCGGGCGGCCACCCCTGGTCACCGGGTGTGTCCGCACCGGGCCGAGCAGTCTACGGCGGAGGAGAGACATGGGTGTGCGCAGGCTGATCCAGTCGTGGCCGGTCTACCGGCAGTTCACCGGCGGCGACCCCTCGGGGCGCGGCGCGGCGGCCCAGTCGGCCGCCAGCCGCCGCCTCACCCCGCGCACCGCCCGGGCCGACCGCGTCGTGAAGTCGGTCTGCCCCTACTGCGCCGTGGGCTGCGGGCAGAACGTCTACGTCCGCGACAACAAGGTCATCCAGATCGAGGGCGACCCCGACTCCCCCATCAGCCGCGGCCGGCTGTGCCCCAAGGGCTCGGCCAGCCTCCAGCTCACCACCGGCTCCTCGCGCCGGCACACCGTGCTCTACCGGCCGCCGCACGCCCCCGACTTCCAGGAGATCGACCTGTGGACGGCCATGGACATGGTCGCCGACCGCGTCATCAAGGCCCGCCGCGAGGGCTGGCAGGACGAACACGAGGGCCTGCGGGTGGCCCGCACCATGGGGATCGCCAGTCTGGGCGGGGCCACCCTCGACAACGAGGAGAACTACCTCATCAAGAAGCTGCTCACGGCGCTGGGCGTGGTGCAGATCGAGAACCAGGCGCGGGTCTGCCACAGCTCCACCGTCGCCGGGCTGGGCACTTCCTTCGGGCGGGGCGGCGCCACCACCTTCATGCAGGACCTCCAGAACTCCGACTGCATCGTCATCGAGGGCTCCAACTACGCCGAGGCCCACCCCGTGGGCTTCCAGTGGGTCATGGAGGCCAAGGCGCGCGGCGCGGTGGTCATCCACGTCGACCCCCGCTTCAGCCGCACCAGCGCGCTGGCCGACCTCCACGTGCCCATCCGCGCCGGCACCGACATCGCCTTCCTCGGCGGGCTCATCAACCGCGTCCTGTCCGAGGGGGCGTACTTCCGCGACTACCTGCTCGCCTACACCAACGCCGCCACCATCGTCACCGAGGAGTTCCAGGACACCGAGGACCTCGACGGCCTGTTCTCCGGCTTCGACCCCGACAACCGCGCCTACGACCTGCGCACCTGGCGCTACTCCGGCGTGGACATCGCCCCGGCCTCCAGCGACCGCGACGCCCAGTACGCCGAACGCTCCGGAGGCCCGCAGGAGACCGCCGAGGCCGGCCGCCCCGAGCAGCAGGGCTCGGGCGGCGCGGCGGTGGGCGGCGCGCCCGAGACCGACCCCACCCTCACCCACCCCCGGTGCGTGTTCCAGATCCTCAAGCGGCACTACTCCCGCTACACCCCCGAGGCCGTCGAGGAGATCTGCGGCATTCCGCGCGACCTGTTCGACCGGGTCTACCGCCACCTGACCGACAACTCCGGCCGCGACCGCACCTCGGCGTTCTGCTACGCGGTGGGCTGGACCCAGCACACCGTGGGCGCCCAGTACATCCGCGCGGCCTGCGTGCTGCAGCTGCTGCTGGGCAACATCGGCCGCCCCGGCGGCGGCATCCAGGCGCTGCGCGGCCACGCCAGCATCCAGGGCTCCAGCGACGTGCCCACCCTGTTCAACCTGCTGCCGGGCTACATCCCCATGCCCCACGCCCACGCCAACCAGGACCTCGACGACTTCGTCACCGCCGACGCCGCCCTCAACGGCTTCTGGGCCGAGATGCGGTCCTACCTGGTCAGCCTGCTCAAGGCGTGGTGGGGCGACCACGCCACCGCCGACAACGACTTCGCCTTCGACTACCTGCCGCGCATCACCGGCTCCCACAGCACCTACGACACCGTCATGGCCCAGCTGCGCGGTGAGTGCAAGGGCTACTTCCTCATGGGCGAGAACCCGGCGGTGGGCTCGGCCAACGCCCGCGCCCAGCGGCTGGGCATGGCCAACCTCGACTGGCTGGTGGTGCGCGACTTCTCGCTGATCGAGAGCGCCACCTGGTGGAAGGACGGCCCCGAGATCGAGTCGGGCGAGCTGCGCACCGAGGACATCGCCACCGAGGTGTTCTTCTTCCCGGCCGCCGCCCACACCGAGAAGTCGGGCACCTTCACCAACACCAACCGCACCCTGCAGTGGCACGACCGCGCCGTGCTGCCCGAGGGCGACGCGCGCAGCGACCTGTGGTTCATGTACCACCTGGGCCGCATCATCCGCGAGAAGCTGGCGGACTCCACCGACCCGCGCGACCTCCCCCTGCTCCACCTCACCTGGGACTACCCGCTCGAAGAGGGCGAGGAGCCCGACGCCGCCGCCGTCCTGGCCGAGATCAACGGCTACGGCCCCGACGGCGCCCACCTGGGCGCCTACACCCAGCTTCGCGACGACGGCTCCACCAGCTGCGGCTGCTGGATCTACTGCGGCGTCTACGCCGACGGCGTCAACCAGGCCGCGCGCCGCAAGCCCCACACCGAGCAGGACTGGATCGCCGCCGAGTGGGCGTGGGCCTGGCCGGCCAACCGGCGGGTCCTCTACAACCGCGCCTCGGCCGACCCCCAGGGCCGGCCCTGGAGCGAGCGCAAGGCGCTGGTGTGGTGGGACGCCCAATCCCGGCGCTGGACCGGCCACGACATCCCCGACTTCGAGGCCGACAAGGCGCCCGACTACCGCCCGCCCGAGGGTGCCAGGGGGGTGGCCGCGCTCAGCGGCACCGACGCGTTCATCATGCAGGGCGACGGCAAGGGCTGGCTGTACGCCCCGGCCGGGCTCACCGACGGCCCGCTGCCCACCCACTACGAACCGCAGGACTCCCCGTTCGGCAACCTGCTCTACGGCCAGGACCGCAACCCGGTCCGCCTGGTCTACCCGCACGACGTCAACCGCTACCACCCCGGGCCCGGCGAGCCCGGCGCGGACGTGTTCCCCTACGTCGTCACCACCTACCGGCTCACCGAGCACTTCACCGCCGGCGGCATGAGCCGCTGGACCCCCTATCTTGCCGAGCTGCAACCGGAGTTCTTCTGCGAGGTCTCCCCCGAACTGGCCGCCGAACGCGGGCTGACCCACGGCGGCTGGGCCACCGTGGTCACCGCCCGCAACGCCATCGAGGCGCGGGTGCTGGTGACCGACCGCATGGCGCCGCTGCGCGTACGCGGCCGCACCGTGCACACCATCGGCATGCCCTACCACTGGGGCCCCAACGGCTACAGCACCGGCGACGCGTTCAACGAGCTGTCGGCGATCGCGCTCGACTCCAACGTGCACATCCAGGAGGTCAAGGCGCTCACCGCCGACATCCGCCCGGGCCGCCGACCGCGCGGCCCCGACCGCCTGGCCCTGGTCCGCGAGTACCACGAGCGCGCCGGGATCACCGCGCGCACCGGAACGGAGGTGTGAGCCATGGCCCTGGACGAGCGGCGCGCCGACGCCCCCGCCGACACCGCCGGCCCGGCCGACGGCATGACCGCCGGCGACCGGCCGCGCATGGGGTTCTTCACCGACACCAGCGTGTGCATCGGGTGCAAGGCGTGCGAGGTCGCCTGCAAGGAGTGGAACGCGGTGCCCGAGGACGGGCTGAACTTCACCGCCATGTCCTTCGACAACAGCGGCGGACTGGGCGCCGACACCTGGCGGCACGTGGCGTTCATCGAGCAGCGGGCGTCGGTGGGCGTGCAGGAGAGCGGCGTGGGCCGCCCCGACGGCGCGTCCGCACCGGTGGACCTGGGCATGCCCGCCTTTGAGAAGCCGGGCGACTCCGCCGGCGCCGACGAGCGCGGCGAGTTCCGCTGGCTGATGTCCTCCGACGTCTGCAAGCACTGCACGCACGCCGCCTGCCTGGACGTCTGCCCCACCGGCGCGCTGTTCCGCACCGAGTTCGGCACGGTGGTGGTGCAGGAGGACATCTGCAACGGGTGCGGCTACTGCGTGCCCGCCTGCCCCTACGGCGTGATCGACAAGCGCGAGGACGACGGCCGGGTGTGGAAGTGCACCCTATGCTACGACCGGCTGGGCGACGGCCTGGAGCCCGCGTGCGCCAAGGCGTGCCCCACCGACTCCATCCAGTTCGGCGAACTGGACGAACTCCGCGCCCGCGCCGACGATCGGGTGCGCCACCTGCACGAGGCCGGCATCGAGTCCGCGCGGCTCTACGGCCGCGACCCGGATGACGGTGTGGGCGGCGACGGCGCGTTCTTCCTGCTCCTGGACGAGCCGGAGGTTTACGGGCTGCCGCCGGACCCGGTGGTGACCACGCGCGACCTGCCGTCGATGTGGCGGCACGCGGGCGCGGCCGCCGCCGTGCTGCTGGCCGGTATCACCGCGACGTTCCTGGGGAGGCGGCGTTGAGCACATCGGACGTGACGCGCGAGGGCATCCGGGGCGCCCACCCGGGCCGCGAGGCCCTGACGGGCGCGGTGAGCACCCTGGACGGCCACCGCCGGGAGCACCCGCGCGGCCGCCGGATCCGGCGGGGCGAGCCGGAGTTCCGCAGCTACTACGACAAGCCGGTGCTCAACCAGATCGTGTGGGAGCCGCGCGACATCGCCGGGTACCTGTTCCTGGGCGGCCTGGCGGGCGCGTCGTCGGTCCTGGCCGCCGGAGCGGACCTGACGGGCCGCCCCGGCCTGGCCCGGCCGCTGAAGTACACGGCGCTGGGCGCGATCACCGGCTCGGTGGCCGCCCTGGTCAACGACCTCGGACGCCCGGCGCGGTTCGTGAACATGCTGCGGGTGCTGAAGTGGACCTCGCCGATGAGCGTGGGCTCCTGGATTCTGATGGCCTACGGCCCCCTGGCGGGCGCGGCGGCGGTCTCGCAGGCCACCGGCATCCTGCCGGGCCTGGGCCGCGCGGCGGCCCTGGGCGCGGGCGCGGTGGGTCCGGCGGTCGCCGCCTACACGGCCCCGCTGATCTGCGACACCGCCGTACCGGCCTGGCACGAGGGCTTCCGCGAGATGCCGTTCGTGTTCGTGGGCTCGGCAGCGGCGGCTGCCGGGGGCATGGGCATGGCCACGGCCCCGGTGTCCCAGGCGGGCCCGGCACGGCGGGCGGCGGTCCTGGGCTCGGCCCTGGAGACGGCGGCCCTGTGGCGGATGGAACGCCGCATGGGCATGGTCGCCGAGCCGTACCGGACCGGCCGCAGCGGCCTCTTGATGCGCGCCGCCAAGGCCCTCACGGTCGGCGGAGCGGTAGGTGCCCTGCTGGGCGCCCGCAGCCGGAGGGTGTCGGCGGTGGCGGGCGCCGCCCTGCTGGCGGGATCGGCCTGCACCCGCTTCGGCGTATTCCACGCGGGGGTGGCGTCGGCGGCCGACCCCAAGTACACGGTGGTGCCGCAGCGCAGGCGGTTGGAAGAACGCAAGGCCGCAGAGGCCAACGAGTCGGCCCAGGCGGCGGCGTCGTCAGCCGCACAGGAGGCAGAGGGCTCCGCCGACTCCTGATGCAACTCGGCAGCCACACCTTTACAAAGTAGATTTCGGACATCCCACCCAAATCAGGGATGGATGCCCACTCCGCAGTAGGCAACGGGAAACCATCCCCGCGCGCGGGGAGCACATCCACTCCGAGGACCTGGCCGCCGCCCTGGGGGGACCATCCCCGCGCGTGCGGGGAGCGCTCTTGCTGACGCGGGAGCATACCGGCCGGTATCCCCGTCTCGTCCACTTTCTCGGCGGCGGCCCCGGCCGCCGTCTTCCTCTGGTTGCCCGTTCTCTTACCGATGCTGGTCAGCGCGGTGAAAAGGACCCGCCAATCACGTGCCCGGCGATGAGTTTTCGTCGGTACCCGCGTCTACCGTTCAGACCACACTGCAACGGCGTACAAGGAGCGCGGACATGCGGATCGTACTGAGCTACTTCATGAGCCTCGACGGCGTGGTGCAGGCGCCGGGTGGGCGTGAGGAGGACACCGACGGCGGGTTCGCGCACGGGGGGTGGTCCATGCCCTACTTCGACGAGAAGGTCATGGGCGAGTTCATCGGCGAGGCCATCGCCACCACCCAGGCGCTGCTGTTCGGCCGCCGCACTTGGCAGGTCATGGCCGACGCCTGGCCCGACCGCGCCGGCGCCGACCCGTTCGCCGACCACATGAACGCGGTGCCCAAGTACGTCGCCTCGACCACCCTCACCCCCGACGACATGCGGTGGAACACCACCCTCCTGCCCGCCGACGACGTGTTCGGCGCCATCGGGCGGCTGCGCGACGAGGACGGCGGCGACCTCCACATCATGGGCAGCTCCAACCTCTCCCGCCAGCTCGTCTCCCGCGACCTGGTCGACGAGTACCGGGTGATGATCGAGCCCATCACCCTGGGCGGCGGCAAGCGCGGATTCCCCGACGACGGCCGCGCCCGGCCGCTGGAGCTGGTGTCCACCGCGACCACCTCCACCGGCGTGCTGGTCTGCACCTACCGCCCGGCCAAGCAGTAGGCTCCGCCCGCGCTCCCGGCCCGGCGGGGTGGCCGGGCCCCGCCCGCCCCGCCCGGCCCGCTCCCCGGCGGCCCGCGCGCCCGATCCCGTGCGTCATGGCGCCGCTCTTGTGGGTAGCGGGGCGCGCATGCGAGCACTGATCACCGGATGGTTCGGGTTCCTGCACGGCGAGGCCACGGCCGGCGACGTGGGCGCGGCCCTCACCGTCGCCGCCGCGCTGCGCGAGGCCGGGATTCCCCACGACCTCGGGCGCAGTCCCAACGTGCGCCTGGACGCCCCTGTCCTGGACGATCTCGACCCCACCGACTACGACCTGCTGCTCTTCGTGTGCGGCCCCGCGCACGGACGGCAGGTCCGCGACCTGCACACCCGGTTCGCGCACTGCCGCCGCATCGCGGTCGGGGTGTCGGTCATCGACCCCGGCGACCCCGCCGTGCGCGGCTTCGACTCCGTCCTCCCCCGCGACGCCCCCGATGCGGCGCCCCGGCCCGACCTGGCCGCCGCCGCGCCCGACCGGCCCGCCGTCCCCGTGGTGGGGGTGGTGGCGGCGCCGCACCAGCCCGAGTACGGCGCAAGCGGCGGCCACGACGACGTGCACGCCGAACTCGCGGCCTGGCTGACCGCCAAGGACTGCGCGCGGGTGCCCCTGGACACCCGCCTCGACGCCGCCGACTGGCGGCACTGCGCGTCCTACAGCGCGTTCGACGCCCTCGTCCGCCGGGTGGACCTGGTGGTGTCCACCCGGCTGCACGGCCTGGTGTTCGCGCTGCGCAACGGCGTCCCGGCTATCGCGGTCGACCCGGTGCTGGGCGGCGCCAAGGTCAGCGCGCAGGCGCGCGCCCTGGGCTGGCCCGCCGTCGCCGTGCGCGAGCCCGGTGAGCCGCTGGGCCGCGAACGCCTGGACGGGCTGTGGGACTGGTGCCTGTCGCCCGCCGCGCGCGCCCGCGCGGGGTGGGCGGCGGCCACCGCCCGCGACCGCTCCCCGCTGGTCGCCGACCTGCTCGCCGCGCTGGTCGCCCACCGCCTGCCCCGCCCCGCCGAGGCCGCCGGCGCCGAGCCCCGGCCCGGTCCCGACGCCGACACCCTCCAGGGCGCCTGACCGCGCGCTCCGCACGGGCGCACCGCATCCGCCGCAGCCGCGTGCCCGGGCCGCCCCCGGCACGGGCGCCGCCCGGGTTGTCGGCACCGCGTGCGACGATGCCGCAGCGCACACGACCCGCGCCCATTCCGACCCTGGGGGGACCATGACCTACGGCACCATCAACTCCATGAAGACCAAGCCGGGGCGGCGCGACGAGGTGGTGGCGATCCTCCTCAGCGGCGCCGAGGGCCTGCGCGCCGCCGGCTGCCACCTCTACGTGGTGGGCACGGCCGCCGACGACGACGTCACGGTGTGGGTCAGCGAGGTGTGGGAGTCGCGCGAGCACCACGCCGCCTCGCTCCAACTCCCGGAGACGCAGGAGGCGATCAGCGCCGCGATGCCCATGCTCGCCGGGGAGTTCACCAGCCAGGAGGTCCGCGTCCAGGGCGGCGTGGGCGTCTGACGGGCCGCCGCCCGGCCCGCCGGGCGCGGCCGGCCGCGCGCACCCGCGCCGTCCGGTCCGCCTCCGGCCGCACCCCGGCGGCGCTTGGTCAGCGCCCGGCCCGCGCGGTGCCGGGCGCGGCCGCCGGCCCCACCGCCCCGGGCGTGTAGGGGGTGATGTCGATCGCGGCGACGCGTCCGGCGCCGACGGCGAACCGGATGAGCGCGTAGGGGTGCCCGCCGGGCGCGATGACCGCGCCGGGACACCCGCCGACCAGCACGGGTGCGGCGGCCGCGATCCGGTCGCGGAAGGCCGTGGTCTCCTCGGCGATCGCCGCGGCGCCGCGCACCTCGACCGGCGCGCCCGCCGGGAGCAGCCGGGGGTCGGCCCGGCGGACGGCGTCGGGGGCCAGCAGGTCCACCAGGCGGGCGATGTCGCCGCCGCGTGCCGCCGCCAGGAACGCCTCCACGATGTCGGCGTGTCCGGCGTGCTCCCCGCCGCCTTCGCCCGGCCGGGCGCCGCGCAGCCGTACCCGGGCGCGGCTGGCCAGCTTCTTCGCCGCGTCGGTGCTGGTGCCGAGCACGGCGGCGACCCCGTCGAACGGGACCGCGAAGAGGTCGTGCAGGACGTAGGCCACCCGCTGGCGGGGCGACAGTTCGCCCAGGAGCACGAGCAGCGCCCGGGAGACGTCCTCGCGGCGGAGGAACGCCTCGTCGGCGCGGACCGCCTCGACGGGCAGGTCCTCGGACAGCAGCGGGAGTTCGCCGCGCCGCCGGCGGGCGCGGAGCAGGTCGAGGCACACCCGCGCGGTCACCGTGGTGAGCCAGCCCTCGGGGTTGGCGACCTCTGCGGGGTCGGCCGCGCTCAGGCGCAGCCAGGCGGTCTGGACGGCGTCCTCGGCGTCGTGGCGGGAGCCGACGATCCGGTGGGCCAGGGAGACCAGCCGGGGCCGTGCCGACTCGAAAAGTTCGACGTTTTCCACGGGAGGGGGTCACCTTTCACGCGTGCTCGGCGTCAGGAGCGGCGAGTGGGCCCGACCCGACACGCACGAGAGGACGACACCCATGAGCATAGTCATCGCCCGGTCCGGCGCCGCCCCGGCGCGCCCGCAGGCCGGGGCGCCGGCCCTTCCACGCCCCGCCGCCGCGCCCGGGCGGTGCCCCCGGTGACCGGGGGCGTCGGCGGCGCGCTGTTCGCCGCGACCCTGCTCTGCGTCCTCGCCAACGCCGCCGAGGTCGCCGCCAAGGCCGTCCGGGCGCGGTTCATGCTGCGCAACGCCGCCGAGGTCGGCGTGGACCACGCCTGGATCCCCTACCTGGCGCTCCTGGAGGGGGCCGGTACGGCCGGGCTGGTGCTGGGCCTGCTCGGCCTGCCGCTCGTCGGCCTGGCGGCGGCCGCGGGGCTGGTGCTGTTCTTCGTCGGCGCGGTGGCCGCCCACGTCCGCGCGCGGGTGTTCCACAACATCGCGTTCCCGGCGGCGTTCCTCGGCCTGGCCGTCGCGGCGCTGGCCTACTTCGCGGGGCGGATCGGCTGACCCGGCGGCCCGGCGCCGCGGAGGACGGCCCCGCACGCGGCCGGGGGCGTCCTCACCGGTCGCCCTCCTCGTTCCGGGCGAGGGCGGCCACCACGCGGTCGACCAGCGGCCGGGCCTGGCCGAAGGACGCCTCGCCCAGCGCCGGGCTGCCCACCAGCGAGCGCATGACGCCCATCCCCAGCAGCAGGGCGCCCAGGAGTTCGGCCCGCAGGTGCGCGTCGGGGCCCTCAAGGCGCCGGGTGAACTCCCCCAGGTAGTCCTCGCAGACGCGGGTGCGCAACTGCTCGCGCACGTGGTCGCGCCCCGACGACCGCAGCATGACCAGCAGCGGGTGCTCTCCGTCGTAGGCCGACCAGTCTGCGAAGACGACGTCGTGCAGCAGGTCGGCGGTGATCGCCTCCAGCGGGCGCCGCCGGTCGGCGGCGAGTCCGGCCGGCACCTCGGCCCGCACCGCCTCGGCGTAGAGGCGCTCCTTGGAGCCGAAGTAGCGGAACACCAGGGCGGGGTCGACCCCGGCGTCGGCGGCGATGTCGCGCACGCCGGTGCCGTCGTAGCCGTGGCGGCCGAAGCGCAGGCGGGCGGCGTCGAGCAGGGCCGCGCGGGTGGCCGCCCTGTCGCGGCGGCGCGGCCTCGGCTCCGGCTCCGGCTGGGACTGGGACTGGGGTCCGGGCCGGGGCCCGGGTGCGGTGGCGTCCATGGAGTCAGCATAAGTCGTCAATCGTTGACTTATCTCTCTACTCCGCCTACCGTTCAGTCATCACTCGATGACTTCAGAGAGGCGCGGGAGACCATGCGCACCTACGCGATCACCGGCGGCACCGACGGAATCGGGCGCGCCCTGGGCCGCCTCCTGCTCGGCCGGGGCGACCGCGTCATCGCCCTGGGCAGCGGCGCCGCCAAGGGCGCCGCGTTCCTCGCCGAGGCGGCCGACCTGGACGCGGGCGCCCGGGCGCACTTCGTCCAGGCCGACCTCAGCACCCTCGCCGGCATGCGCCGCGCCGTCGAGCGGGTCGCGGGCCTGGCCGGCGCCCTCGACGGCGCCGTGTTCGGGGCGCAGCGCTTCCAGACCACCCGCGTGGAGACCGCCGACGGCCTGGAGTTCACGTTCGCGCTCGCCTACCTCAGCCGCGCGGTCCTCGGCGAGGGCCTGCTGCCGCTGCTGGAGCGCGCCGAGCGCCCGGTGATCGCCAACCTCGCCGGGCCCGGCGGCCTGCCCGGCACCGTCGCCTGGGACGACCTCCAACTCCGCCGGCGCTACTCCGGCCGGCGGGCGGCCATGCAGGGGTCGCGCTGCAACGACCTGCTGGGCGCCGACTTCCCCGCCCGCCACCCCGGGGCCCGCACCCGCTACGTGCTCTACAACCCCGGCTTCGTGCGCACCGCCATGGCCGACCCCCTGCCCCTGCCCGCGCGCGCCGCCACCAAGGCGCTCGCCCTGCTCCTGGCCCAGCCCGCCGCCGCGGCCGCCGCACGCGTCCGGGAACTCCTGGACTCCCCGCCGCCGGAGCCGGCCGCCGCCTTCTTCCGGCGCCGGCCGGTGCCGATGACCGGCCCCGACTTCGACCCCGCCGCCGCGGCGCGGCTGCGCGAGGTCACCGACACCCTCCTGGCCGACCCGCGCAGACGGGTGTAACCGCGCCGCGCGCCGGGTAGCGGCGGCGGCGCACGCGAGCCGCCCGGCGCGGGCCTCCCGCCTCCCGCGCCGCCGACCGACCGGGAGGTCCGCCATGGCCCACCAGCCCAGAACCGTCGTCGTCACCGGCGCCAGCGGCGGTGTCGGCAGGGCCGCCGCCCGGGCGTTCGGCGGGCGAGGCGACCGCGTGGCCCTGCTGGCGCGCGGCGCCGAAGGCCTCGCCGGCGCCGCCGAGGACGTCCGCGCCGCGGGGGGCACCCCGCTGGAGATCCCCACCGACGTCGCCGACTCCGCGCAGGTCGAGCACGCCGCCGAGCGCGCCGAGGCCGAACTCGGCCCGATCGACGTGTGGGTCAACGTCGCCTTCACCGGGGTCTTCGCGCCGGTCAGCGAGATCGAGCCCGCGGAGTTCCGCCGCGTCACCGAGGTCACCTACCTCGGCTACGTGCACGGCACCAAGGCCGCCCTGGCCCGCATGCTGCCGCGCGACCGCGGCGCGGTCGTGCAGGTCGGCTCCGCCCTGGCGCACCGGGGCGTCCCCCTCCAGTCGGCCTACTGCGCCGCCAAGCACGCCGTCCAGGGCTTCCACGAGTCGCTGCGCTGCGAACTGCTGCACGACGGCTCGGGCGTGGCCGCCACCATGGTGCACCTGCCCGCCATGAACACCCCGCAGTTCGACTGGGTGCGCTCGCGCCTGCCCCGGCAGGCCCAGCCCGTACCGCCCATCTACCAGCCCGAGGTCGCCGCCCGCGCGATCCTGCGCGCCGCCGACCACCCGCGGCGGCGGGAGTACTGGGACGGCGCCTCCACCGTGCAGACCATTCTGGGCAACCGGATCGCGCCCGGGCTGCTCGACCGCTACCTGGCGCGCGGCGGCTACTCCGCCCAGCAGACCGGCGAGCCCCGCGACCCCGACCAGCCCGCCAACCTGTGGGAGCCCGCCGACGCCGCCGGCCGCCGCGACTACGGCGCGCACGGCTCCTTCGACGACCGCAGCAAGGGCTCCAGCGCCCAGCAGTGGGCGTCCCGCCGCACCGGCCGGCTCGCCGCGGCCGGCGCCGGCACCGCGGCGGCGGCCGGGTACCTCGCCTGGCGGATGCTGCGCCGCGCCGGCCGGTGATCGCGGCCGATCTCGGGGAAGGCTGGTAACGACCGTGCCCGACCCCCGGCCGCGAGGAGGACCCGGTTGCCACTGCGCATCGAGGACTACGCCCTCATCGGAGACACCCAGACCGCCGCCCTGGTGGGAACCGACGGCAGTATCGACTGGCTGTGCCTGCCCCGCTTCGACTCCGGCGCCTGCTTCGCCGCCCTCCTCGGCGACGGCGGCAACGGCTACTGGCGCGTCGCCCCGGCCGGCGGGCACCGCCTGCTGGGGCGGCGCTACCGGCCCGACTCCCTGGTGCTGGAGACCGAGTTCGCCGCCGAGGACGGCGTCGTGCGGGTCACCGACTGCATGCCCGTCCGCGACGAGCACCCCGACCTGGTGCGCCGGGTCGAGGGCGTGCGCGGGCGGGTGCGGGTGCGCACCGAGATCGCGGTCCGGCCCGACTACGGCGCCATCGTGCCCTGGACCCGCAAGGACGGGGGCCGGCTCAGCTTCGTCGCCGGGCCCGACACCCTCTACCTGGCCTCCGACCTGCCCTTCGACCTGGGCGAGGCCGGGTGCCCGACAGCGGAGTTCACCGTTGAGGCGGGCGAGGTCGTGGACTTCCGCCTGGCCTGGGTGGCGCCGCAGGCCCCGGCGCCCGCGCGGGTCGACGTGGGCGCCGCCATCGAGCGCACCGAGCGGTGGTGGCGCGACTGGGCCGGGCGGTGCGGCTACGACGGCGAGTACCGCGACGCGGTCGTGCGGTCGCTGATCACCCTGAAGGCGCTGACCTACTCCCCCAGCGGCGGAATCGTGGCCGCCCCCACCACCTCCCTGCCCGAGCAGCTGGGCGGCGTGCGCAACTGGGACTACCGCTTCTGCTGGATCCGCGACGCCACCTTCACCCTGCTGGCCCTGCTCAACTCCGGCTACGACGACGAGGCGGTGGCCTGGCGGCAGTGGCTGCTGCGCGCGGTGGCCGGGGAGCCCGCCCAGATGCGGATCATGTACGGCATCCAGGGCGAGCGCCGGCTGCCCGAGGTCGAACTGGAGTGGCTGGCCGGATACGCCGGCTCCCAGCCGGTGCGGGTGGGCAACGAGGCGTACCTGCACTGGCAGCTCGACGTCTACGGCGAACTGATGGACGCTCTGCACCAGACCCGGGTGCGCGGCATCCCGCCGGACGACCCGGCCTGGGACCTCCAGTGCGCGCTCATGGAGTTCCTGGAGGAGCACTGGCGCGACCCCGACAACGGCATCTGGGAGATGCGCGGCCCCCGGCGCGACTTCACCCACTCCAAGGTGATGGCCTGGATCGCGGCCGACCGGGCGGTCAAGGCGGTCGAGGAGTTCGGGCTGGAGGGCCCGGTGGAGCGGTGGCGGCGGCTGCGCTCGGAGATCTTCGAGGACGTCTGCCGCAACGGCTTCGACCCCGAGCGCAACACGTTCACCCAGTTCTACGGCTCCAAGGCGCTGGACGGCTCGCTGCTGCTGCTCAGCGCCGTGGGGTTCCTGCCCGCCGACGACCCCCGCATGAAGGGCACGGTGGAGGCCGTCCGGCGGGACCTGATGAGCGACGGGTTCGTGCTGCGCTACACCATGGACGAGCACACCGCAGAGGTCGACGCCCTGCCGCCGGGCGAGGGCGCGTTCCTGCCGTGCACCTTCTGGCTGGCCGACAACCTGATCATGCAGGGCCGGGTGGAGGAGGGCCGCGAACTGTTCGAGCGGCTGCTGGGGCTGTGCAACGACGTCGGGCTGCTGGCCGAGGAGTACGACCCGGCCGCGGGGCGGCAGGTGGGCAACTTCCCGCAGGCGCTGTCGCACATCGCCCTGGTCAACACGGCCTTCCACCTGCGGGGCGACCGCGGCCCCATCGAGCAGCGCGCCGCGGCCGGCCGCTCCGGGCGGGGCCACGCGTCGGCCAACGAGCCCAGCGCGCTGGCCGCCGGCTCCCGTCCGGAGCCTCGGCGGAGCGCGAACGGGCACGGGCCCGATTCCGCCGCCTGCGCCCCCGCGCGGGAGGCCGCACCCGCCGGCGCCTCCGGTACGGGCGGCTCCGGTGCCGGCGACCCGGCCGCGCCCGCCGAGGAGCCCGTTCCCGGCCGCCCGCGCGAACACGGCTAGCGCGGGCGCCGCCGGCGCGGTCGGCGCGGCGGGCGCGGCGGCTATGCACTTGGGCATAGCCGCCTCGCGACGAAGCACCGATGTGCCGCGCGCCCCGCGCTCGTAGCGTCGGGTCCTGTCAACGGACATCCGTGAAAAGGACGGCGCAGCGGTGCTGAAAGTACGGGATCTGACCAAGCGCTACGGCGAGACCACCGCCGTGGACGGCCTGACCTTCGAGGTCGCACCCGGGCGGGTGACCGGCTTCCTGGGCCCCAACGGGGCGGGGAAGTCGACGACGATGCGGCTGCTGCTCGGCCTGGACCGCCCCACGTCGGGCACGGCGCTGGTCAACGGCCGCCCCTACGCCGACCTCGCCGCGCCCGCGCGCGAGGTGGGCGCGCTCCTGGACGCCTCGGCCGGGCACCCCGGCCGCACCGCCCGCGCGCACCTGCTGGCGCTGGCGCGGGGCACCGGTGTCGCGGCCGCGCGGGTCGGCGAGGTGCTGGAGACCGTGGGCCTGGCCTCGGCGGCGCGCCGCCGCATCGGCGCGTTCTCCCTGGGCATGCGCCAGCGGCTGGGCATCGCCGCCGCGCTGCTGGGCGACCCCGCGACCGTCATCTTCGACGAACCGGTCAACGGGCTCGACCTCGACGGCGTGCTGTGGGTGCGCGGCCTGGTGCGCCGGCTCGCCGACGAGGGCCGCACCGTGTTCGTCTCCAGCCACCTGATGGGCGAACTGCAACTGGTGGCCGACCACCTGGTGGTGGTCGGCGGCGGCCGCCTGGTCGCCGACGCCCCGATGGCGGAGCTGATCGCGGCGTGGTCGCGCACCCACGTGGTGGTGCGCAGCCCCGACGCCGCCGACCTGGCCGCGCGCCTGCGCGCCGCCCGCGCCGAGGGCGGCGAACCGGTGGAGGTGGCGGCCGAGGCGCCCGGCGAACTGCGGGTGCGGGGCCTTGCCCCCGAGGCGGTCGGCGACATCGCCCACGCGGCGGGGGCCCGGATTCACTCCCTCTACCGGGAGGAGACGTCCCTGGAGCAGGCCTACCTGGAGCTCACCGAGTCGGCGGTCCACTACGCGGCCGGACGCCGGGCGGACACCGGTGCCGCGCCGGGGCCGGGAGCGCCCGGCGCCCCCGCGCCGCGCCGGGGGCGCCGCCGGTGACCGCCCGTCCCGCCCGCGTCCGCGCGGCGGGGGCCCCGGTCCCCGCCCTCGGCACCGGGCCCGCGCGGCGCGGGCCCGGGCCGCGCCACCGGCACCCGTCCGTCCCCACCGCGACCGCTCCGCGCCCCGGTTCCGGTCGCCCCCGAAAGGAGCACCACCCGTGACCGAATCCGCCGCCCCCGCCCGCACCGCCGCCGGGCGCCCGACCGCCCCGGCGCCCGCGCCGCCGCCGCGGACCCGCGCCTTCGGGCGCGCCGTGGCGATGGAGTGGACCAAGCTGGCGTCCGTGCGCACCACGTGGTGGTGCCTGGGCCTGGGGTTCGCCGTCATGATCGCGTTCGGCCTGCTCATGGGGTTCTCCGCGGCCGACCGGATCGCCGACGACCCCGCATCGGCCGGGACGTTCTCCTACTCCCAGGTCACCTCCCAGGGCGTGTTCTACCTGGTGCAGTTCATCGTGCTGATCCTGAGCGCGCTCGCGGCCACCAACGAGTACGCCAACCGCGGCATCACCACGACCCTGCTGGCGGTGCCGCAGCGCGGCCGGGTCCTGGCGGCGCGCGCCCTGGTCACGGCCGGGCTCGGCTTCGTGGCGGGCGCGGTGACCACGGCGCTGGGGATCGGCGCGGTGTGGACGGTCATCGGCGCGCACGCGCCGCTGCGGGCCGGGTACGCGCTGGGCACGGTCGGCGGGTCGGGCCTGTGCATGGCGCTGTTCGCCGTGCTGTTCGTCGGGCTGGGCACCGCCCTGCGCGGCACCGCCGGCACGATCGGGCTGGGGTTCCTGCTGCTGCTCGGCGTGCCGCTGGTGCTGCAGCTCAGCGGTGTGCAGGCGCTCAACGACATGGCCGCCTACTTCCCCGGGATCGCCGGGATCGAGTTCTACGCGGCCGGTGACGTGGGGTTCTACACCGCGCCGCACGACGGGCCGATCAACCTCGCGGTCGTCGTGGGCTGGGCCGCGGCGGCGATGATCGTCGGCTGGACCGAGCTGCGCCTGCGCGACGTCTGACCACGGCAGCCGCGGGCCCCGTGCCGGGCGTCCCTCCTGGGGCGCCCGGCCGCCGTCTTGGGTGGGCGGTCAGCGGTGCCGGGGGAAGGGGCCGTCGGCCACCAGCCCGGCCTCGTAGGCCAGGATCGCCGCCTGCACCCGGTTGCGCACGTCCAGCTTGGCCAGGATCGAGCCGACGTGCACCTTGGCCGTGCCCGGCACGATCCCCAGGCGGCCCGCGATCTCCTCGTTGGACAGGCCCTCGCCGATGAGGGCCAGGACGTCGCGCTCCCGCGCGGACAGGCGGCCGGTGCGCTCGCGCGCGGCGGCGCCCCGCGACATGCGGCCGCCGGTGCCCGTGGCGCCCAGTTCGGCGATGAGGCGGCGGGCCACCTCGGGCGAGAGGTAGGCCCCGCCCTGGGCCACGGCGCGCAGTCCGGCGACGAGGTCGCGGGGGTCGCCCGTCTTGAGCACGAACCCGCTCGCGCCGCCGCTGAGGGCGCGGGCGATGTAGGCGTCCTCGGAGAACGTCGTCAGGATGACCACGGCGGTGCCGGGGTGGTGCGCGGTGATGGCCTCGGTGGCCGCGAGGCCGTCGGTGCCGGGCATCTGCACGTCCAGCAGGGCGATGTCGGGCCGGTGCTCGGCCACGAGGGCCACGGCCTCGGCTCCGTCGGCGGCCTCGCCGACCACGTCGATCCCGGGATCGGCGGTCAGGATGGCGCGCATGCCCGCGCGGATCATCCGCTCGTCGTCGGCGAGGACCACGCGCAGCCGCGCGCCGGGGGCCGCGCCGGAACCGCCGCCCGATGTCGCTGGTGAACCCACCGCAGCAGCCTATCGGCGGGCGGCCGTGCCCCGGCACGGAGGGAGCGTGCCGCGGACGGGGACGGGCACGCCCGCCGCACCGGGGACGACGGCCGTCCACCGCCCCGCGGGCAGGCGGCCGCGCCGGCGGTACCGCGCGCCCCGCACCCGCCGCAGACGGGTCTACTTGCGACTACGCCGGTTTTGTGACCGATAGCGCCGCAGGGGCGGCCCTGGGGCCACGGTGCCCGCACCGCGGCCGAGGGGCACCCCGGCCCCCGCCCCGCCTCACCCGTTCCGTATCGGCCACGGGCCCGGACGCGGCACTCACCCCCTCCCAGCAGCGGCGACGGCCGACCACGCCACCAGAGCCCTCCGGAAGGGCCGCCCGACCCGGTTCACCGACTCCGGCCACCACCGGGCCGAATGCGGAGCTCCACCCTCCACCCGGGACGACCGTCCGCTCCGGGAAAGAAAGAGCCCTCCCCGGGCGCGGTCAGCCGGGCGGGGTCGCGTCCGTCGCCGGGGCGTCGGTGCGCTCGATGCGGTCCTTGGCCGCCAGCACGCCGTCGGCGAAGCACAGGCGGTACACCGGGGGCAGGCCGTTGGCCCACTCGACCAGGTAGTAGCGGCACGACGCGCCCGGCGGCGGGGGCGGCGGATCGACCATCCGCCCCGGCTCGTAGTCGAACCGGGGCAGCCGGGCCTCGACGGCGGCCTGCTCCTGACCGACCCGCAGGCGCGCGTAGTCCTCGGGCGGCAGCACCGAGTTGACGCCGACATACCAGAGCACCAGGAACGCGACGGCCACGACGGAGGCGGTCAGGCCCGCCGGCACCGCGAGTGCGGCGGCCAGCCGCCGCCGCGCGCTGCGGCGGACGAGTCGGAGCCGCCGCGCGGTCTCGGTGGCGTCGTCGGGCGCGGCGGTGCCGGGGGCCTCGGCGGTGTCGGGGATGCGCGCCGCGACCACGAACCCGGCTCCGTCGGCGGCCGCCGGCTCCGCCCCGGTCCGCCCCTCCGCCCGGCCGCCGCCCGCTTCGGTACGCGGTTCCCCGCCGGTTCCGCCGTGGTCGTGCCGGCCCGCGGCCCCCTCCCCCGGCGCGGCCGCCGCGTCGGCCGGTCCGGCGGTCAGGGTGCCGCCCAGGCCCGCCACCAGGGAGCGCAGTCCCGCCAGGCCGGAGCCGTTGCCGGTCCCGGCGGCCGCCCCCGGCGCGGGCGAACCGGTGTCGGACACCCGCACCGCCGTCGCGCCGTCCTCCCGCACCACGCGCACGGTCACCCGCGCGCCCGGCGCGTGCCGGGCGGCGTTGGTCAGCGCCTCCTGCACCACCCGGTGGACGGCGCGCCCGGCCGGGGTCGCCGGGTCGACGTCGGGGCCCTCCCGGATGAGGCGCACCGGCAGCCCGGCGCCGGCGGCGCGCGCCACCAGGGTGGCGACGTCCTCATCGGCCGGTCCGCCGCCGGGCGCCTCGGCGTCCTCGCGCAGCACGCCGATGATGTCGCGCAGCCGCAGGTTGGCGTCGTGCGCCGCGACCCGCAGTTCGGCCGCCGCACCGCGCGCCGCCTCGTCCTGGGCGGCCATCTCCAGGGCGGCGGCGCGCACGGCGATCAGGGCGAGGTCGTGGCCCAGCGAGTCGTGCATCTCCCCGGCGATGCGGGCGCGTTCGCGCAGCCGGGCGCGCTCGGCGTCGACGTCGCGGGCGCGCTCCATGCGGTGGGCGATCTCCCAGCCGGCGGTGCGCAGCTCGGTGTGCCGCCGCCAGTACCGGCCCAGCAGCCACGGCGCGATGACCGCGCCGACCAGGACGCCGACGGCGCCGAACCAGTCGGTGAGGCCGGTGAGCGTCTCCCGGAGGTCTCGGAGCCGCAGCCAGGTGAGGGCCTTGGCGGCCAGGAGGACCGCGGCCGCGCCTGCGGTGAGGGCGGCGACGGGGGTGGTGCGGTCGGAGCGCCGCCCGGCGAGGAAGGCGAGGGCGGCGCCGGGCAGCAGGTAGGAGACCAGGAAGAGGTCGGCGGGGGTGAGCGCGAGGTAGGCGGTGTGCGCGACAGCGGCGCCCACGGCGAGCCCGAGCGCGGTGAAGGGCCGCGCCCGGCGGATCCCCACCGCCGCCGCGAGCAGGGCGGCCATGGCGGCGATCTCGGGCAGGGGCCGCGCGCGGACGCCGCCCAGCTCCGCCGCGAGCACGCCGGTCAGCGCCGCCCACAGCAGCGCGTCCGCGACCCGTGCCCGCCAGACGCCCCGGTCGCGGCTGTGCCGTTCCACCCCGCCCAGACCCATGGCGCCGAGGCTACCGCCGCCCGGCGCGGAGGACGGGGCCGGTTCGCCTCCGTCGCCGCCGCTGCGGCGGTGAGCCGCGCGCGGCCCGCGGCGCGGTCCGCCCGCAGCGTGCCGCGTCCCTGGCGCGTGGCGGCGCGGCCCGGCGCCGCGAAGCCGGACCGCGCGGGTCCCTGGGCGTCAGGCGTCGCGGCGGTGCAGGGCCGCGGCTCCGGCCAGCAGGGGCAGGACCGCGTAGCAGGCCATCAGCGCCACCGCCTCCAAGGGCGAGAGCACGGCCTCGAACGCGGGCCCGGTGTCGACGCCCCCTACCACCTGGTAGGGCAGGTTGCTCGGCAGCACCGACGACAGGCGGTGCGACCACGGCGCGGGCAGGTTCATCGCGATCATCGGGGCCAGGTAGACCAGCACCACCAGGACCACGATCGAGACCGCCGTCGAGCGCAGTAGCGTGGCAACACCCAGCACGGCCAGGGCGACCACCATCACCGAGACCCCCTGCGCCAGCACCACCGGCAGCTCGTCCTCCAGCGGCAGGGAGTTGAACCCCAGCGGGCGGTCGCCCGCGATCCACCGGCCCAGGAAGAACGTCGCCGCCACCCCCGCCAGCCCCGCCGCCAGGGTGACCGCCGCCACCACCAGCGCCTTGGCCGCGAGCACGGTGCCCCGGTGGGGCACCGCCGCGAGGGTCACGCGGATCATGCCGGTGGTGTACTCGCGGGTGATGGCCAGCACCGCCAGCACGCCCAGGGCGATGCTCAGCGGCAGCACCACCACCCGGTCCAGCGGGGCGACGGTCATGTCGTCCTGGCGCTCGGCCGGCAGCCCCTCCCAGGTGTTGACCGCCGCCACCGCCACCAGCACGACGGCGGCCACCGCCACCACGGCCCCGAGCAGGGCGGCGCGGGTGGATCTGGCGGTGCGGGCCTTGACCCACTCCGCCGCGACCGCTCCGGCCAGCGGCTCCAGCACTCCGACCGGCCGCACGCGTTCCGCGTTCACGCGTCCCTCCTCACCAGCGCGACCGCGCCGGCGGCCAGCGCGGCCAGCGCGTAGGCGGCGAGCACCGCGCCCGCCGCCGCAGGCTCCAGTACGGGGTCGGGCGCGGTGCCCGCGACCTCGGCGGGCAGACCGGTCAGTGTCACCGCCGACACCCGCTCCGCCCAGGGGTCGGGCAGGAACCGCGCGACCATCGGCAGTGCGTAGACCAGCGCCACGGCCGTGACGATCGCCCCGGCGGTCGAGCGCAGCAGCACGCCCGCGCCCAGCCCCACCAGCCCGGCCGCCGCCGCCGAGGCGGCCAGCGCCGCCAGCAGCGGCAGCGTCTCGGCCATCGGGGCCGTGTAGGCGTCGAACGGCCGGTCGCCCAGCACCGACCGCACCGCGAAGTGCGTGCCCGCGACCGCGGCCGCCCCGGCCGCCAGCGTCAGCGCGCCCACCGCCCCGGCCTTGGCGGCGAGCACGGCGCCGCGCCGGGGCACCGCCGCCAGCGTCGTGCGGATCATGCCGGTGCCGTACTCCGGCGTGATGGCCAGGGCGCCCAGCACGGCCAGGCACAGCTGCCAGAACGGCAGCAGGAAGACCTGCTCGATCGCGCCGGCCGCCTCCCACCGGCGCCGGTCCGCCGCGCTGCCCGCCTCGTCCCAGGCGTTCGCGCCGTTGACCGCCATCAGCAGGCCCAGGGCCGCGACCACCGCCACCAGGCCCAGCACCACGAAGGTGGAGCGGGCGCTGCGCAGCTTGACGAACTCCGCCGCGAGGACCGCCATCAGCGCTCCACCCCCGCCGCGGCCGCCCGGTACTCCACGCTGCCCCCGGTCAGGTGCAGGTAGGCGTCCTCCAGCGACGCGCCGCGCCGCACCACCTCGTGCACGGGCAGACCGCGCCGGGAGGCGATGACGCCGATCTCGGCCGGCTCCAGGCCGCGCACGGTCAGCGCCCCGCCCTCGGCGGCGGCGACCTCGGCGCCCGCGCCGCGCAGGGCCTCGGCCAGCTCCGCCGCCCTCGGCGAGCGCACGTCGGTTCCCCGGTCGAAGCGCCGCTCCAGCTCGCTCAAGGTGGTGTCGGCGATGAGCCGCCCCTGCCCGATGACCACCAGGCGGTCGGCGATCAGCGACATCTCGCTCATCAGGTGGCTGGACAGCAGCACGGTCCGGCCCTCCTCGGCCAGCGACCGCATGAGCACGCGGATCCACCGCACGCCGTCCATGTCCAGCCCGTTGACCGGCTCGTCGAACAGCAGCACGGCCGGGTCGCCCAGCAGCGCCGCCGCGATGCCCAGCCGCTGGCGCATGCCCAGCGAGAACGCGCGCACCCGCGTGCGCGCGGCGCCGGACAGCCCGACCCGCTCCAGCACCTCGGGGACGCGCCGTGCGTCGATGCCGTTGCTGCGCGCCAGCCAGCGCAGGTGGTTGACGGCGCTGCGGCCGCCGTCGACCGCGCCCGCGTCCAGCAGCGCGCCCACCTCCCGCAGGGGGCGGCGGATGCTCCGGTAGGGGCGGCCGTTGACCAGGGCCGCGCCGGAGGTGGGCGCGTCCAGGCCCAGCACCATCCGCATCGTCGTGGACTTCCCGGCGCCGTTGGGGCCCAGGAAGCCGGTCACGCGGCCCGGCTCGACCCGGAAGGACAGGCCGTCCACGGCCACCGTCCGCCCGTAGCGCTTGGTGAGTTGGCGTATCTCGATCATGCCGCCCACGCTTTCGCGCCGGCGGCGGGCGGCGCATCGGCCGGCGGCCCGAATCCGTGCTTCGTGCCCTCGGCGGAGCCCGGACCGGATCGGCGCCCCGGGGTCATACCCCGGTATGACGGCCCCGGGACCGAGGCGCCGCACCGCCCGGCGCGCTACCGTCGAGGCGTGCCCGACGCCGATCCGCATCCCGCGCCGCCGCACGGCCGCCCCTGGGCCGGGGAGCCGCGCCGCCGCGACCTGGTCGCCCTCGACGCGCTGGCCGCCGCGGCCTATCTGCTGGCCGCCCTCGCCGCCCCGTCGCCGCTGGGCGCCGCAGGGTGGGCCGCGCCGCTGATGGCGGCGGTGGGCCCGCCGCTGGCGCTGCGCCGGGTGTGGCCGGTGCCGGTCCTGGCGGTGGTCGCTGCGGGCGCGGCGGCGGCCGTTCTCGCGGGCGGCGGGGTGCTGCCCTTCGCGGCGGTGGCCTTCGCCCTGTACCCGGTGGCGCTGAAGGCGCGGCGGCGGCGCTTCGAGCCCACGCCCACGGTCGGCGCGGCCGGCATGGTCGTGATCGTGCTGGCCACGGCCACCGGCACCCCCGCCTGCTGCGGGCCGCTGCCCTCGGTGCTGCTGCTGGGCGTTCCGGCGCTGGTGGGCACGTGGGCCCTGGCCCGGGTGATGCGGGAGCGGCGCACGGCCGCGGCGCGCTGGGCGGCCGAACTGGCCGAGCGGGCGGTGGCCGAGGAGCGGCTGCGCATCGCCCGCGAACTGCACGACTCGGTCGCGCACAGCATGAGCGTCATCGCGGTCAAGGCGGGGATCGCCAACCACGTCGCGGAGTCGCGCCCGGAGGAGGCGCGCGCGGCGCTGCGCGTCATCGAGGCCACCAGCCGCGACGCGCTGGGCGAGATGCGCCAGGTGCTGGGCGTGCTGCGCGCCGCCGACGAGGACCCCCGGAGCGGGGAGGCGGGCGGCGGTCCGCCCGGCGCCGCCCCGGCCGCGCTCGCGCCGCTGCCCGGTACCGACGCGCTGCCCGCCCTGGTGGAGCGCGCGGCCATGGCGGGGGTGCGGGTGGACCTGGCGGTGCGCGGGGCCGAGGCGCTGTCGGAGCAGGTCGGCGCGGCGGTGTACCGCATCGTGCAGGAGTCGGTGACCAACGTGGTCAAGCACGCCGCGCCCGCGCGGTGCGCGGTGCGGGTGGAGGCGGCGCGGGGCCGGGTGCGCGTCGAGGTCACCGACGACGGCCCGGGCGCGCGGGTGCTGCCCGCCGCGGCGGAGGGCGGCCACGGCCTCATCGGCATGCGGGAGCGGGTCGCGGTCTACGGCGGCACGTTCGCCGCCGGGCCCCGCCCCGAGGGCGGATTCCGCGTCGCGGCGGAGTTCCCCCTGCCCGAGGCGCGGCCGGGCGCCGCCGCCCCGGAGCGAGCGGCGGCCGACGCGTGACGCCGCGCGGACCCGGTACGCCGCCGGGCGGGCCCGGCGAAGGCGCTGGCGGCCCCGTCCGCGTGCTGGTCGTGGACGACCAGGCGCTGCTGCGCGGCAGCTTCCGGATGCTGGTCGACACCGCGCCCGGCCTGGTCGCGGTCGGCGAGGCCGGCGACGGCGCCTCGGCGGTGGAGCTGGCGGCGGCCGAGCGGGCCGACGTCGTGCTCATGGACGTGCGCATGCCCGGCATGGACGGCATCGAGGCCACCCGCCGCATCTGCTCCTCCCCCGCCACCGCCGGCACGCGGGTCCTCATCCTCACCACCTTCGACCTGGACTCCTACGTCTACGCGGCGCTGCGCGCGGGCGCCAGCGGGTTCCTGCTCAAGGACACCCCGCCCGCCGACCTGCTGGCGGCCGTACGGGTGGTGGCCGCCGGCGACGCGCTGCTGTCCCCGGCCGTCACCCGCCGGCTCATCGCCGAGTTCGTCCGCCGGCCCGAGCCCGCCCGGAGCCCCGGCGGCCTCGACGGCGTGACCCAGCGCGAGCGGGAGGTCCTGGTGCTCATCGCGCGCGGCCTGTCCAACACCGAGATCGCCGACCACCTCCACCTCAGCCTGGCCACGGTCAAGACGCACGTGGGCCGGCTGCTCGCCAAGGTGCCCGCGCGCGACCGGGCCCAGCTGGTCATCGCCGCCTACGAGACGGGCCTGGTCACCCCCGCGCCGCGCCGCACCTGAGCGCCGCCGCCCGCGCCCCGCCCTCGCGCGCACCCCCTTCGGCGGTGCCCGCGGCGGCCCCGCCCCTGCCGAAAGTGGGGGCCGGCCGCTGCCGTTCGCGCACTGCGCCCGCCCGCCGCACGTCCGTAGCGTCAGTGCCGTGAACAGCGACGACGAACGGGAGAGCGCGTGATAAGCCTGCGAAACCTCACCAAGCGCTACGGGGACAGGACGGTGGTCGACGGCCTCACCGTGGAGATCGCGCCGGGCCGGGTGACCGGATTCCTCGGCCCCAACGGGGCGGGGAAGTCGACCACCATGCGGATGGTCCTGGGCCTGGACCGGCCCTCGGCCGGGCAGGCCCTGATCGACGGCCGGCCCTACGCCGAGCTGCGCCACCCGCTGCGCCGGGTCGGCGCCCTGCTGGACGCCAAGGCCGTGCACCCCGGCCTCACCCCGCGCAACCACCTGCGGGCGATGGCGCGCAGCAACGGCATCCCGGTGCGGCGCGTGGACGAGGTGCTGGAGACGGTCGGGCTCACCGGGGTCGCCGACCGCCGCTCCGGCAAGTTCTCGCTGGGCATGGGCCAGCGGCTGGGGATCGCCGGGGCGCTGCTGGGCGATCCGGCGGTCCTGATGTTCGACGAGCCGGTGAACGGGCTCGACCCCGACGGCGTCCGCTGGATCCGCGACCTGATGCGGTCGCTGGCCGCCGAGGGCCGCACGGTGTTCGTCTCCAGCCACCTGATGAGCGAGATGCAGGCCACCGCCGACCAGCTCGTGGTCATCGGCCGGGGCCGGCTGATCGCCGACGCGCCCGTCGCCGAGGTGATCGAGCGCAGCTCGCTGACGGCCGTGCGGGTGCGCACGCCCCAGCCCGCGGAGCTGGAGCGCCGCCTGCTGGCCGCGGGCATGCGGGTCGAGCGGCCGGGCGGCGAGGAGCTGCTGGTCACCGGCGGCACGCTGGAGCGCGTCGGCGCGGCGGCGCACGAGGCCGGGGTGTGTCTGCACGAGCTGAGCCCGCGCGCGGCCTCCCTGGAGGAGGCCTACATGGAGCTGACCGCGTCCGCCGTGGAGTACGCGGCGCCGACGCCCGCGGCCGCCGGCCGCGGCGAGAAGGCGGGAGTGTGAGGACGATGGCGACGACGAACGCGGCCGCACCGGTGGCCGGCGCCGAAGGAACCCCCGCCCCGGCGGGCCGGCGGGGCGGCAGCGGGTTCGCCCAGGCCGTCGCGGCGGAGTGGACCAAGCTGTGGGGCCTGCGCTCCACCTGGACCTGCCTGGCGATGGCGGTGCTGCTGACCGCCGGGCCCAGCGCCCTGGGCGCCACCGCGCTGGAGGCCGGCGACCAGGTCCAGAACATGACGGCGCACGGCATGCTGCCCACCGTCGTCATGCTCTCGCAGTTCGCGCTGGTGGCCGTGGCCTCGCTGATCGTCACCGGCGAGTACGCCACCGGGGCGATGCGCACCACCCTGACCGCCGTCCCGGTGCGGGGGCGGGTGCTCGCCGCCAAGGCCCTGGTCCTGGCCACGGTCGTGTTCCCGGTCGGCTGCGCGCTGGGCGGCGTCTCGATCGGGGTCTCGACGGCGGTGTTCGGCGACGCGATGATCTTCGAGGCCGACCACGTGGCCCACGCCGTGCTGGGCACCGCCGGCTACCTCACAGCGGTGTCGCTGTTCGCGCTGGGCCTGGGCACGGCCCTGCGGAGCACGGCCGGCACCATCACCGCCGCCGTGGGCGTCCTGATCGGCGTGCCGATGTTCGCCAGCATGCTGGGCAACGAGACGGTCGAGGAGGTCGCGAGCTACCTGCCCGCCGACGCCGGGCTCCCGCTGATGACCGGTATCACCGACCCCTACGGGTGGGCGGCGGGCGCCGCCCTGCTGGGCGCCTGGGCCGCGCTGGCCCTGGCCGCCGGCTACGCCCTCCTGCGCACCCGCGACGCCTGACCCCCGCCTCCTCCCCCGGCGGCGCCCTCGGCGAGGGCGCCGCCGTCGGCGTGCGGGCCCCGGTCCGCGGCGGCGCGGCGCCGCCCCGGCGCCGCGCTCAGGCGTCGCCGCCGACCAGGCCCGCCTCGTGGGCGAGGATGGCGGCCTGGACGCGGTTGCGCAGGTCCAGGCGGCCGAGGATGGCGCTGACGTAGCTCTTGACCGTGCCCTCGACCAGGTAGAGGCGGGCGGCGATCTCCGCGTTGGACAGGCCCGCGCCCACCAGCGCCAGGACGTCGCGTTCGCGGGCCGTCAGCTCGGCCACCCGGGCGCGCGCCTCGGCCTCCCGGCTCATGCGGCCCCCGCTCAGCTCGTCGATGACGTGGCGGGCCACGCGCGGCGACAGGTAGGCGGCGCCGTCGGCCACGGCGCGCACCCCCGCCACCAGCTCGCGGGGGTCGCCCGCCTTGAGCAGGAAGCCGCCGGCGCCCTCGCTGAGGGCGCGCGCGATGTAGGCGTCCTCGCCGAAGGTGGTCAGGATGACCACGGCCGTGGCGGGCACCTCCCGGCGGATCTCGGCGGCGGCGCTGAGGCCGTCCAGGCGTGGCATGCGGATGTCGAGCAGGGCGACGTCGGGTCGGTAGGCGCGGGCCAGCTCGACCGCCTGGCGGCCGTCGGCGGCCTCGGCCACGACCTCGATTCCGCCGTCGGTCTCCAGGATGGCCCGCACTCCGGCGCGGATCATGGCCTCGTCGTCGGCCAGCAGGGTCCGGATCACCGCTGGGCACCTTCCTTGTCGGGTCGTGGGGTGTGGTCGGGGAGTCGGGCGCGGTCGGGGCCGCCTGCGGGCGCCGCCGGTGCCCCGCCGCCCGCGCGGCGCGGTGTCACGCGGGCGGCTCGCCCAGCTCGGGAAGCGCGTCCTTGGCCGCGAGCACGCCGTCGTCGAAGCACAGCCGGTAGACGGTGAACCCGCCGCTGAGGAAGCCGTGGTGGGAGCGGTAGTAGCGGCAGTCCAGCCGCCGGGCGAGGGCGCTGCCGTCGTCGGCCGCGGCGCTGTCGTACTCCTGCCAGGGCAGTTCGGCGGCGACCTCCTCGGCCGGGGCGCCCACCCGCAGCGCGCGGTAGTCGGCGGGGTCCAGCGTGGCGGAGTCCATCCGCACGAACGTGCCGGCCACGCCCAGCGCCATCCCGACCACCGCCAGGGCGCCCGCCGCCAGCACCATGCGGGCCGTGCGCCAGCGCAGCCGCCGGTGCTCCGCGCGCAGGTGCCGGTCGGCGGCCGACGTCGGCGACGCCGCAGGCGCGGACGCGGGGGCGGCGCCCTTCGCCGGGAAGCGGGCCGTGACGGCGAACCCGCCGCCGTCCTCGCCCGCCTCCAGCACGCCGCCCGCCAGGCGCACCCGCTCGGCCAGCCCGATCAGCCCGTGGCCGCCCGGGGCCGGGTGGCCACCCGCGCGCCCGCCCGGAGCACCGCGCGAGGGCACCGCGCCCCGGGGCGGCGCCGCGTTGCGCACCGCCGCGACGGTCCCCGCCGGCCCGCGCTCCAGCAGCACCCGCACCGGCGCACCGGGGGCGTGCCGGGTGGCGTTGGTCAGCCCCTCCTGCACGACGCGGTAGGCGGCCCGGTCCACCATCGGGGGCAGGCCCTCCCAGGTGCCGCGGCGCTCCAGCACCACCTGCACGCCCGCCTCCCGCGCCCGCTCGACCACGGCGGCGATCTCCTCGTCGGCGGGCGCCGTGGGCGCGGCGGCGTCGGCCTCCCGCAGCACGCCCACGATCTCCCGCAGCCGGTCGGTGGCGGCCGTGGCGCGCTCGCGCACCCCGGCCGCCGCCGCGCGGTGATGCTCGGCCAGGTCGGGCGCGAGCTCCAAGGCGCCCGCGCGCAGGGCGATGAGGCTCAGCTCGTGGCCCAGGGAGTCGTGCATGTCCTGGGCGATGCGGGCGCGCTCGCGCAGCCGCGCCTGGTCGGCGGCGATCTCCTGCTCGCGTTCGAGCCGACGGGCCAGCTCCCACCCGGAGTCCGCCAGGCGGCGGCGCTGGCGCCGGAACACCCCGACCATCCACGGCAGCACGATGACGAACACGATGGTGATGTACAAACCGGGCAGGGCGAACAGCTGCTCGGCGCTGCCGAGCGAGAACACCACCGCGCCCAGCGCGACGGCGCCGAGCGCGGCGGCGGCCGGCCACACGCGGGGGTCGCGCCGGCCCGCCAGGTAGGACAGCACGATCAGCGCCGGTGCCCCCGCCGGGTTGACCGCCACCACCCCGACCCCCAGCACGCCGGCGGCCACCGGGTAGGGGCGGCCCAGGGCGACGGCGGCGGCCAGCAGCGTGCACGCCAGGACCGCCTGCAGGGGGGTGATCGCGCCGCTGCCGCCGGTGTCGGCGGCGACCACCAGCGGCATGACCGCCGGCACGCACAGCGCCGCCCACAGCAGCGCGTCGCCCGCCAGGCTCCCGGCGGTGGGCCGGCCGGAGAGCGGCCGCAGGAGTTCGCCGCCCGCCCGCGCGGCGGCCGCACCCAGCTTCCTCATGCCAGGAACGCTACCTGCACCGCGACCTGCGGCGGCACTGCCGAAAGTGGGGAACGCGCGACGGCGGGGCGGCGCGCCTCACAGCAGCGGGCGCAGCGGCACCAGCAGGGTCTCGCACAGCTTGGCCACCACGGGGCGGCGGCTCCACTCCTCCGCGGTGAGGACCCGGACGTTGGTGCAGTCCTTGGCGAAGACCTGCTCCAGGTGGTAGGCCAGGCCCTCGTCGAAGATCTCGACGTTGATCTCGTAGTTGCCGGTGAGGCTGAGCCGGTCGACGTTGGCGGTGCCCACGGTGGACCAGCGGCCGTCGATGGTGGCGGTCTTGGCGTGCACCATGGCGTCCTGGTACAGGCACAGGCGCACGCCGCCGCGCAGCAGCTCGGAGTAGAAGCCGCGCGAGATCCAGTCGGCCACGATGTGGTTGGAGCGCTCGGGGATGAGGATCCGCACGTCCACGCCGCGCTGGGCGGCCCGGACCAGCGCGGCCAGGATCTCCCGGTCGGGGATGAAGTACGCCTGGGTGATGTAGATGTGGGTGTGCGCCCGGTCGATGGCCTCCAAATACATGCCCCGGATGGGGTAGACCAGCTGCTCGGGCACGTTGCGGTGGGCGCGGATGCTGGGTGTCCACTCGTGGGTGCCGGTGTCGGCGATCTCGGGCTGGTCGTCAGTGCGCAGCATGTTCCAGAAGTCGCGGAACGCGTTCTCCAGCTCCCACACCGAGGGGCCGCTGATCCGCAGGTGGGTGTCGCGCCACTGGGTGGCGTAGACCGAGCCCACGTTGTAGCCGCCGATGAACCCGACCTCGCCGTCGACGGTGAGGATCTTGCGGTGGTCGCGGCCGGACTTGCGGATGTCCAGCAGGAGCAGGCCGGGGCGCAGCAGGGGGTACTCGATGACGTTGACCTCCGGCGGGAACCGGAAGAAGCTGCGCGGGACGACGAGGTTGGCGAAGGCGTCGTAGACGACGTAGACCTCGACCCCGCGGCGCGCCGCCTCGATCAGCGCGCGCTTGAACTCGTGGCCGGTGGCGTCGCCCTTGACGATGTAGGACTCGAACATGATCCGGTGGCGAGCGCCGCGGATCGCCTCCAGCATGTCGCGGTAGAGGTCCTCGCCGTAGGTGTAGGTGGTGATGTCGGACTCGGCCACCCGCACCGAGGTGGGCGGGGTCCGCGGGAACCCGGCGTGGTGGGGGCGGACGCGCTTGCGCCACTGGTTGATGCCGATGAGTCCGAGGATCACCGCGAGCTGGGCGGCGAAGAAGCCCAGCAGCACCCGCAGCAGGATCTTGGTGACCACGGAGCGTCGTCGCGACATGTTGTTCGTCTCCAGTCCTAAGCTGCCCAGGGCCAGAGTCGCCGGGTGCATCGGTCCCTTCCCGGGACGGCGCTGATGACCGGTGCGGGGCGCGCGCAAAGTCGGCTCTTTACCGTATCGTGCCGCCCCCGGTTTCCCGCCGCGGCGCGGCGGAGGCCCGTGTCAGGTGGCGCGGCGCACGTCGGCGACCGGCGGCCGGGCCGGCTCGGAACGCGCCGGGGCGCGGCGCGGTGACGGGAGCCGGAGCGCACGGGCGGTCCCCGGCCTCCGCGGCGCCCGGGGCCGGAGCGCCGCCGCGGGCGCGGCCCGCGCGCGGGAAAGCGGGTGGCGGCGGCTACCCGGCCGCGTGCAGCCAGCGGACGGGGGCGCCGTCGCCGGCGTAGCGGAAGGGCTCCAGCTCCTCGTCCCACTCGCGCCCGGTGAGGCGGTCCAGCTCGGCCGCGAGGTCGATGTCCTCCTGGGCGGCGGCGCGCTCCACGGCGTTGCGCAGCCGGGCCTCGGAGACCAGCACCTCGCCGGAGGCGCTGGTGACCGCGGTGAAGATGCCGAGTGTGGGCGTGTAGCTGTAGCGCACGCCGTCGCAACCGGGGGTGGGCTCCTCGGTGACCTCGAAGCGCAGCCGCTGCCAGCCGTTGAGCGCCGATGCGATGGCACCGGAAGTGCCCGGCGCGCCCTGCCAGTTCAGCTCGGCGCGATGAGCGCCGGGAGCCGCGGGCTGGGCACCCCAGTCGAGTTTCACAGGCACGCCAACCACACCCGCGACCGCCCACTCGACGTGTGGGCACAGCGCCGCGGGCGCGGAGTGGACGTACAAGACGCCACGTGCGGACACCGAACCTCCTGATACGAACGAGTGCGCTTCCCCGACGCCCTCGTACCCGAAGAGGAGCTGTCCGTCCCGGTTTTTCCTCGCCCCATTGTGCCCCATGTGCACCATCGGCACCAGGTCTTCACCGCGGCCGGATCCGGCGTTTCCCCGCTTCCCCTCGGGCGAGCGGCTACTGTGATCCTGCGCGCGAGGCGGGAGCTGTGAGTCTACTGGGGGTAGGAGTGGCTGACCAGCCCTATGCGGAGGTCTCGACGAGCGAGCTGGTGGCGCTCGCCCGGGGCGACGACCCCGCCGCGTGGGAGGCGCTCCTCGACCGCTTCGGCGGCCTCGTCGGCTCTATCGTGCGCGGCTACGGGCTGTCCGTGCACGACGCCCAGGACGCCGAGCAGACCGTGTGGTTCAACCTGGCCCAGCACCTGTCCACCCTCCACACACCCGAGCGCGTGGGCGCGTGGCTGGCCACCTCCGCGCACAACGCGTGCCGCCGCCAGCACCGGATCGCCCGGCGCACGGCGCCCCGCGACCCCGCTCTGCTGGACCTCGCCGACCCGCGCAGCCCCGAGGCGATCCACCTCGCGGCCGAACGCGGCGACATGGTGCGGCAGGCGATCGCGGCGCTGCGCGAGCCCGACCGCACGATCGCCTACCTGGAACTGGAGGAGCCGCGCTCGCCGGCCCGCACGGTGGCCGCGCGCACGGGGCTGCGCCCCGAGGAGGTCCCGGCGGCCCGCCGCCGCGTGCGGCGGCGCCTGCAGCGCCTGCTCGGCGAAGCCAACGAGGAGAAAGGCCCGCAGCATGACCCGTGACGACTCGCCCGGCCCCCGGCCCGGCCGCCCCCTCCCCGACGCGCGGCCCGGGGACACCGGGGCGCACCGCGGGTCCGGCACCGCGCCGGACGGCGGTTCCGCCTACGAGATGAGCCCGCGGATGCGCGCCGCGGCGCGGGCGGCCTACGCGATGCGCGTGGACCCCGCCGTGGTCGCCGGTGTCAGCGCCGACTCCGTCGAGACCCCGGCCACGGGCATCCGCGCCGCCGCCCTCCTGGACGAGGCCCCCCGCTACGTCACCTTCCACGCCGAGGGCGTGACCATCGACCTGGAGATCACCCCGCGCGCCGAGCGCTGCGACGTGGTGGGCAGAGTGGCGCCGCCGGGCCCCACCACCGTGCAGGTCCGCCACCTGCGCGCGACCACCGGCCACACCGTCGACGCCTACGGCACGTTCATCGCCCGCGACGTGCCGCGCGGCCCCATCAGCCTGGTCCTCCACCGGCCCGAGGACCCCCCGGTCGCCACCGACTGGCTCTCCGTCTAGAACGCCTTCCACAAAGCGTCCACCGAGGCCGGGATCGCGCACCTGCTCCCCCGCCCGCCCGGCCGGTCCGAGGACGTCCGCCGCCGCGCGTCCTGGCCCGGCCAATGTTCGCCGCGGCGATGCGGCTGCCCGGCGCGGCCCCGACCCGGCACGGTGGCAGCGCGGCCGATGGACGGCACGCGCGCCCGGCGCGGGGCGTCGCACACCACCGTCCACCGCTCCGGACCGGGCGGGACCGCCGGCGGGGACGGGGACATGGACACCCCCGCCCCGCCTTCGCCGAAGCGCCGGGCTCATGCCCGGCCACCACCTCCGAGAGGCCGTGACCGCGTTCAGCCTGGCCGCCCAAGGAACCGGGCGAACGCCGAGGGCCTGCACCCGTCCACACCTGGGGAGCGGGCGATGTGCTGGTCCGCCCGGCCGCGCCGATGAGCCCGGCCCCGGTGTGCGCGCCGGATGGCTGCGCGGGCGCGTCGAGGCGGTCGCCTGGGGCACTGGCGAACCGGCTCGGCCTGGAGCGCCACGCTCCCGCACCGCCGAGGGGCTGTGGGCGCGCACCGGCCGGCGGCGTGCGCGCCGGCGGTGGCGGCTGCCGGCGCGTCACCGATTCCTGGTATTCCAGGTTCGCTTCGCCGCTGATTCGTCACCCAACCGAGGCGGTCGGCGGGGCCCGCGCACGCGCACGCGCGGCCGGTCCGGGCGGCGGTCTGCAGCGGCCCGCGCGTTCGCGCACGTCGGAGCCTGCGCGGCGGTGATGCGCTTCCGACGGCGGCCGCCGGCGGCACGACCGCCCCGCCGTCCGGGCCGCCGCCGCGGCGCGCGGCGCCGGGCCGCGCCCGGCCGCCCCGTCGGCGGCCTTTGTCCGGGTCCTGGGGAATCCGGTTGTCCACAGGCGCGAAACCGGGGGTCCCCTTGCCCCGAGGTCAGGTGTTATTACTTTGCGTGACCGCGCGGCGGAGGTCCGTGCGCAGCCGAAACCCCTCCGCCGCGCCGAGTGCGTAACCCGGCATCCCGGGCATCCCCGACACCCCTCGCACGCACCGATCGCGAAAGGCCCTCGCCATGGCCCCAGGGCGGCTTGACGACGTCCGCACCCCGGTCACCCTCGTTGCCCGCGACCCCGTCGCCGCGCTTAGGCGCGGCGAGGAGGTCCTCGACACCGCGCCCGAGCCCCTGGAGCGCTCGACCGCCCTGCGCCTGCTGGGCATGGCCCACCGCGAACTCGGGCGGTGGCGCAGTGCCCGGCGGCTGCTCACCCAGGCGGCGGCCGTGGCGGCGCGCGCGGGCCTGGACGAGTCCGCGGCGCACGCCCGCGCCTCGCGCCTGGGTCTGCTCATGATGCGCGACGGCCCCGGCGCGGTCGGTGGCGCGCTGGGCCGCCTGGCCGGCGCCGCCCCTTCGGCCCGGGCCCTCGTGCTGGCGCACCAGGGTGTCGGCGCCGCCCAGCAGGGGCGGTTCGAGTCCGCCGTCGCCGCCTTCGACTCCGCCCTCGCCCGCGCCGACTCCGATCTCGATCGCCACCTGCTGCCCGGCATGCTGAGCAACCGGGGTCTGGCGCTGATGTACACCGGGCGGCTCGACGACGCGGCCGCCGACCTCCACTCCGCCCTGCGCCGCACCCAGGGCGCGGGCATGGCCTGCCTGCGCGGCGTCGCCCTGCAGAACCTCGGCTGCGTGGAGTTCCGGCGCGGCGACTTCGCCGCTGCGGCCGCCCACTTCGCCGCGGCCGACCGCCTGGTGCCCGCGGCGCGGCGCCCGGCCCTGCGGCTCGACCACGTCGACGCCCTGCTGGCGGGCGGCATGTCGGCCGAGGCGGGCCGCCTGCTCGCCGAACTGGCCGATCCCGAGGGCCCCGACCGCGCCGAGGCCGATATCGCCATCGCCCGGCTGCTGGCCGCCAAGGTCCTGCTGGGGCGCGGCGACCACGACTCCGCCTACCGGCAGGCCCGGCGGGTGCGCCGCGCGGCCGCGCGCACCTCGCTGTGGGCCCGGCTGGCGGCCCTGATCGAGTGGTCCGCCCGGTGCGCCGCCACCCCCGGGCCGACCGCGGGGCGGTCCGGGCGGCCGGCGCGTCCGGGGCCGCGCGCCGGGCAGCGCACCCCGTCCTTCCCCGACCTCCCCGGCTCCGCCCTGGCGGCGCTGCCCGACTGGGCCGCCGGGCTGCCCGCCGGCACCGACGAGACCGCGGGCGCCCTCGCCCGGTGCGTGCCCACCACCCCGCTGGGTCCGCTGTCCCTGTCCCTGCCCGCCCCGCTCCCCTCGGCGGCGCTGCGCGCCCTGGCCGACGGCGACCACACGCGCGCCCGCCGCGCGCTCCTCGGCCGCACCGGCGGCGCGCCCTCCCCGGGCCTGCGCCACCTGGAACTTCTGGCCCACCACCGCTCCCACCACCGCGAGGCCGCCGCCGCCGGGGCGCGCGTGGCCCTGCGCGGCGGCGACGCCGCCCTGGCCCTGGACTGGATCGAGCACCGGCACGCCCTCGACCGCGCGCCGGGCCCGTGCCGCGACACCGCCTGGCTGCGGCTGCTCGACCGCTGCCGGCTGGCCCACGCCCGCGCCCTGCGGGGCGACCCCGACGCCCGGCAGCGGTTCGCCGACCTCGCCGCCCGCCTCACCACGGCGCAGTGGCACCCCGGGTGCGCCGCCCCGCACGGCCACACCCTCCCCCGGCACGGCCCGGCCGCCGCCGAACTCGCCGAGCGGCTGGGGGCGCGGGCGTTCGTCTGCTACGCGCCGGCCCCCGGGTTCGACGCCGCGATCACCGTGGTCGACGGCCGCGCCCGCCTCCATCCCCTCGCGCCCGCGGGCGAGATCGAGGCCGCGGTCGCCGGTCTCGTCGCCGCCGCCCGCGCGCGACTCCTCGGCGCGCCGCCGGGGGCGGCGCCGCGCCTGGTCGACGGCGCCGCCGAGGCCCCCGGCGTCCTCGGCGGCGCCGAGGTCGCCACGGCGGCGGCCCGCGTCGACCGGCTGCTGTTCGCTCCCGTCGCCGACACGGTGGGCGACCGCCCGATGGTGGTCGCCCCGGCGCCCGCCATGCAGGCGCTGCCGTGGGGGCTGCTGCCCGGGCTGCGCGGCCGCGAGGTCAGCGTGGTCCCCTCCGGGCGCGCGTGGCTCGCCGCCCGGGACACCGCGCGGTCGGGCCCGCCCGGTCCGGCCGGCGGCACGGTGCGGCGGCCCGGCGGGCCGCCGGGCACGGCGCGGGTGCTGCTGGCCGCCGGACGCGATCCCGAGGGCGCGGCCACCGAGGTCCGGGCACTGGGGCGGCTGTACCCGCACGCCCTCCAGGTCACCGGCGCGCGGGCCGACGTCGGCACGGTGCTGGCCGAACTCGACGGCGCCGACCTCGCGCACCTGGCCGCGCACGGCCTGGCGTGCGCGCAGGCCCCGATGCTCTCCGGGCTGGTGCTGGAGGACGCCTCGCTCTTCGCCTACGACCTGGAGTGCCTGCACCACGTGCCGCGGACCACGGTCCTGTCGGCGTGCTGGGTCGGCGGCTCGGTGCCCGCGCCGTGGGGCACGCCGCTGGGCATGGCGGCGTCGCTGCTGTCGCGCGGGGGCGCGGTGGTGGTGGCCTCGGTGCTGCCGATCAGCGACCGCGGAGTGGCCGAGGCCATGGTCGGCTTCCACTCCGCCCTCGCGGGCGGCGCCACCCCGGCCCGCGCGGTCGCCGACCACCTCGCCGGGGCCGGGTTCCTGTGCTACGGCGCCGGCTGACACACCCTCGGCCGCGGGCGCGCCCACCCGCCGCGCGGCCTGCGGACGTGCGCGGCGCCGCCCGCACGCCCACGCCGCGTGCCGTGGCGCCGCCCGGGACAGCCGCGGTCCAGGAGGACCCGGTGGGACGTGGCGCGCGCACAGGGGGGGTGTCGGCGCGGTCGTCCCCACTGGTCCGCGGCGCCCATGGCCATGGGCGCGGCAGGTTCGGGAACCGCTCGTCGGCGGCCTAGGGGCCGCGGCTGTCGCCGCCGGGGCGGTCGGTGGGGGTGCCGGCGATCGCCCCGGCCAGGGTGAACAGGAACATGAAGCCGATCGGGATCATCGGCCAGAACAGCAGCGGCTCGGCCGCGATGATGCTGGTGACTCCCCAGATGCCGATCAGGATCACCGAGATCGCGGCCAGGCCGCGCCACGGCTCCAGGCGGTCGCGCCACTCGGGCTGGCCCGCTCGGGCGCCGGGGGCCGGGGGGATCTCCGCCGCGGGCTCGGGCACGGCGGGCGGTTCGGGAAGGTCGGCGGTCAGCGGCCACAGGTCCCCCATGACCTTGGCGCGCATGGCCAGGCCGAGGCGCTCCTGGTACTCCGCGAGGTCCAGCCGGCCCTCTTGGAGGCCGCGGGCCAGGCGCTCGGCGCAGGCGTCGCGGTCGGCGTCGGACGCCCGCATCCGGTCCGGGGGCAGCTTCTGGTCGTCCATTGGTCGTCGGTCCCTCCACGAGGAGTGGTGACGCTCACCTGCGGGAGCCGGAGCTTTCGTCGGGCCAGATGGCGGCGGCGACCAGGATCGCCGCCCAGATACCCAGCGGCACCAGCGGCCAGTAGGGCAGCAGGTCGCCCCCCATGATGCTGGTGACACCCCAGATGCCGGTCATGATGACCGCGCCGCCCAGCCACCACCGCCATTCGTCTACCCAGTCCTTCCACGGCGATGCCAGGGCGGAGCGGGACGACGCGGCCGGCGCGAAGTCGTCGCGTTCGGCGGGCGGCGCGGGCGCGGGGAGGTCGGCCGTCAGCGCGCGCAACTGGCCGATGAACACCGCGTTCATCGCCTCGTCCAGGCGGCGCTCGTACTCGGCGAGGTCCAGGCGGCCCTCCGACAGAGCGGTGGCGAGGCGTTCGGCGCAGGCATCCCGGTCAGCGTCCGAAGCACGCATTCTGCTCTCCGGGACGCGTTCGTCGTCCAACGCCCACCCCCTGCCGCACGATGATGGGGATTTCACGATACGCCGCGCGGGCGCGGGAGAAAAGCGGCCCGGCGGGCCCCGCCGCGAGGCGGCGCGCACGGGCGCGGACCTGTGTTGTGGGAGGTCAGCGGGGTCGGCGCGGGAGGGCGGCGGGGCGCCGAGCGGGGCGGTCCGGCGCGGCGGCGGGGCCGCCGCCGGCGGGCCGGTCCGTCTCGGGGAAGAGGATCAGTCCTTCTCGGGGAAGATCAGCGAGGCCACCAGGACCGCCGCCCAGATGCCGAGCGGGATCAGCGGCCAGTACGGCTGCATCTCGCCCGAGGCGATGCTGGTGACGAGCCAGATGCCGGTCATGATCACCGCACCGCCGCCCCAGGAGCGCCACTCCTCGACCATGCCCTTGCCGCCCTTGCCGCGCCTGCGGCCGCGGGCGGCCTTGGCGCCGGTCTCGGCGAGGTCCACGGGGCCGTCGTCGGACGCGGGCGTCCCGGCGGGGTCCTGGGGCGCGGGCAGGTCGGCGGTGAGCGGGACGAGGTCGCCGATGGTGACCGCGCCCATGGCGGTGTCCAGTCGCTGCTCGTACTCCGCGAGGTCCAGGCGGCCCTCGGAGAGCGCGGTCGCGAGGTGCTGAGCGACCCGGTCCCGGTCGGCGTCCGACGCGCGGAGCCCGCTGTGCGGTGTCAGGTCGGCACTCAACGGCCCCTCCTCATCAGTGCGGCTTTTCCGAGGTTAGACGCCGTGCCCCCGCCGGCGGATCCCTCCCCGGGCGTGTGTGGTGTACGACTTTTGGACTACGCCCGCCCTGGTGGGCGGCCGGCGCGGCCCGCGGTGCGCGCGCCGACGCGCGGCGGGGTCACCCGGGCCGGTGCCACTCCGCGACGGCGGCGCACAGGCCGGGGTCGGCGGCGCCGATCAGCCCGGTGTGCTCGAAGGAGCCGGTGAAGTTGAACAAGGTGCCGTCGAGCCGGCGCAGCGCTCCGCCCGCCTCCTCCAGCACGAGGCCCGGCGCGGCGACGTCCCAGTCGCGGACAGGCACGTCCTTGACGAACAGGTGCGCCCGCCCCTCGGCGATCCGGCACAGCTTGAGCGCCAGGCTGCCCGACTCCAGGTAGCCCGAGCAGCCGAAGCGGTTGTAGGCGGCGCGCGCGATACCGGTCGGCCGCGGCGTGTTGTCGGTGAGCACGCCCGCCCCGGGGCCGGGGTGCGGCGCGGCGGCCAGCCGCGCGCGGGCGCCCGCGGCGCCGCCTTCGGCGAAGGCGCCGCGACCGCGCAGGGCGGTGAAGCGGACCTTCCACTCGGGCGCGCACACGGCGGCCAGGACCGGGCGGGCGGCCGCCACCAGCGCGGCCTGGGTGACGTAGCCGGGGTATCCGTGCGCGTAGCTGGCGGTGCCGTCGATCGGGTCGATGAGCCAGTACAGGTTGGGGCGGGGCCCGCGCAGCCCGGCGGGGTCCTCCTCGCTGAGCACGGGCACCCCGGGGGCGACGCGCCGCAGCCGGGCGGCCAGCGCCTCGTGCGCCATGGCGTCGGCCCGCGCCTTGAACTGGGCGCCCTCCCAGCGGCCGGAGGTGGCGCGGGTGTCGGCCCGCCACGCCCGCAGCAGCGCGCCGACCTCGCCCACGGCGCCGGCGGCGCCGGGCAGCAGGGCGGCCCACTCCCGTGCCTCGGCTGCCCCGGCGGCACCCGCCGCCGCCTCCTCGGGCGCGGGCGGCCGCGTGCCGGTGCCGCTCACCGGCGGCCCGCCCCAAGGGCCGGGCCGGCCCCGGGGATCCCCGCGGCCGGGTCCAGGCCGTACTCGGCGAAGCGGGACTCCTCCAGGAACTCGTCGGCCGTGCGCCGGACCATCACCACGCCCGCACGCCAGTCGTCGGTCAGGCGCGGGCCGCCCGCCACGGCCTGGCGCAGCAGCCCGCCGATCTCGTCCACCCCGGCGGCCGCGGTCAGCGGCGCGGTGGAGGAGAAGCGCGGGTTGATCTCGAAGATGCGCGGCTCCCCCCGATCGTCCAGGGCCAGCTGCACGTTGAACGGACCGTCGGCGCGCAGCTCCCGCTGCACCGCGCGGCAGACCTCGGCGATCCGCTCGTGGCGGCGGGTGACGGCGAACCGGGTCACGCCCTGCTTGAGGATGACCTCCTTGGGCACCACCGCCTGCACCTCGCCGTCGCGCCACACCACCACCGAGACCGTGTACTCCGGGCCGGGGATCCGCTCCTGCACCACGAGCCGGTCGCCCGCGCCGGCGCCGGTGGCCAGCAGCCGGTTCAGCTCCTCAGCGGAGGCCGACAGGGTGACCCCGCGGCTGCCCCGCCCGGTGCGCGGCTTGACGACCAGCGGCGGCCGGGGATCGCCCGACCACTGGGCGGCCAGCGCGGTGCGCGGCACCGGCAGCCCGGCGGCCGCCAGCCGGCGCATGAGCGCGAACTTGTCCAGGCAGACCGCCACGAACTCCGGGCGCGGCAGCAGCACGGCGATCCCGTCGTCGGCGAGCGCGGCGACCGGCGCCAGCTCCTCGTCCACCAGCGGCACCACCGCCACCGCGTCCTCCTTGAGGCAGATGCCGCGGATCTCCGGCACGAACGCCTCGCTGCCGCCGGGCGGCACCAGGTAGGCGCGGTCGGCCAGGTAGAGCCCGGGGGCGCTGGGGTCGATGTCGGTGGCGACGACGCGGTAGCCCAGCCCGCGCAGGTGCTGGACGGTTCCGGCGGTGGGGGCCGAGCCCGCCGTGGTGACCACGACGGTGGGCGGGGCGGAGGGCTGCGCAGCGGACACGGGGCACCTTCTTCGTCGCGGCCGGCCGGGGCGGCCCGCGGGGGTCCGGAGCCGCTCTCGTTGATGCGAGCCTAGACCCGGCTGTGACGTACGGGACGCCGGTGGCCGGTTGCGGTTGCCCGGACAACCGGACGCCGGCGGTGGCCGCGACCGGCCGCCCGGTCGCGGCGCCCCCGCCGCTCCCGCTAGGCGGGCGAGCCGACGAGGTCGGCCAGGAACGCCTCCAGGTCGGCCGTGCCCGCGTAGTGGTGCGCCACGATCCCCAGCTCCTTGGCCGCCAGGATGTTCTCCTCGCGGTCGTCCACGAACGCCGTGCGCTCGGGCGGGGTGCCCAGCCGGTCGAGGATGTGCCGGTACACCTGGGGGTCGGGTTTGCACCGGCCGAGGTCGGCGCTGAAGAACAGCTCCTCGAACCGCGCCAGCACCGGTGAGTGCCGCAGCGCGCCGGCGATGTCGAAGGGGGCGTTGGACAGCAGGGCCAGCCGCACGCCGCGGTCGGCCAGCCGCTCCAGCAGGGCGGTGCTCTCGGGCCGCACGTGCAGCCAGGACCCCACGTCCACCGCCCACAGGGCCTGCCGGGCCGCGGAGTCCCAGGCGGCGCCGAGGCGGTCGGCGACCCGCCGCCAGTACTCGTCGCCGCTGATCCCGGCGTCGTAGGCGCGCCGCTCCGCCCAGTAGGCCGACCAGAACTCCTCGGCGGACCCGCCGGCCAGCCGCTCCAGCGCGGTGCGGTCCTCGGCCGAAGGCGGCAGGGAGATGACCTCGCCGTAGTCGAAGACGACCGCCTCGACACCGTGTCCGGCGGCTGCCATGGGCACTCACTCTCCGTTCGGGGCCTGCGGCGCCGCCCGACCGCGCGGCACCGGATCGAAACGCGTGCCCGGCGGGGTACCGGCCCCCGCCGGGCACCGGGACTCTACTTCTGCTCGTAGACCGGCGCGACGACCGCCCGCCCGACGGCGTGGGAGAACAGGTTGAACCCCAGGAAGGCGGGCGTTGCGGTCTCGTCGATGCCCAGCGAATCCACGCCGACGGCGTGCACGGCGAACATGTAGCGGTGCGGCCCGTGCCCGGGCGGCGGGGCGGCGCCGACGTAGCGCCTGCCCCCGGCGTCGTTGCGCAGCGTGACGGCACCGGAGGGCAGGCCCTGGCCCGACTCCCCGCCCGCGCCCGCCGGCAGCTCGGTGACCGACACGGGGATGTCGCACACCGCCCAGTGCCAGAACCCGCTGGCCGTGGGCGCGTCGGGGTCGAAGCAGGTCACGGCGAAGCTCCGGGTGTCCTCGGGGAACCCGCTCCAGGCCAGGTGCGGCGACACGTCCTCGCCGCCGGCGCCCATGATGCCGCTGACCTGCGGCGTGGGCAGGGTCTGGCCGTCGGCGACGTCGTCGCTGCGCAGGCTGAAGGACGGAAGGGCGGGCAGGAACTCGTACGGGGATGGCGGCTGTGCCACGGGTCCTCCTGTTGACGTCGTAACCGGCGCGGGGGTCTCCCCGGCCTCCTCTACCCCACGAATATCGTCTGCGGGCCCGGGACGCTAACGCGTGTCGACGGTTTGGAAGGACTCCGCCAGCCGGCCCTCGGGCAGCCCGCCGGCCTCGGCGTTGGCGGTGAGCCACGGCCGCAGGGCGTCGGCCAGGGAGTCGGGGTCCTCGATCTGGCTGGCGTGGCAGGCCAGCGCCGCCATCTTGCGGTCGAACACGTCGGTGATGTCGACGTAGACGTCGCAGTCGGGGCCGTGCACCAGCCAGACCTCGGGGACGGTCCAGGGCTCCAGCCCTTCGTCGCGCAGCAGCTCGGGATGGGCGTGGGGGTTGCGGGCGTCGGGGTAGACGGCGTTGATGGCGGCCTCGCCCGTGGCGAGGTGGTCGGGGTGGCTGGGGGGGATGCGCTTCCAGTCGCGTTCGGGACTGGGGATCAGCACGCGGTCGGGCCGCACCTGGCGGATGACGCGGGCGATGTCGCGCCGCAGCTCCAGGCTGGGCACGACCCGGCCGTCGGCGTAGCCGGTGAGGAAGCGGACATCGTCCACCCCCACGGCGGCCGCGGCCTTGCGCTGCTCGGCGCGGCGGAGTTCGGCCATGGCGTCGGAGTCGAGGGTGCGGGTGTCGCCGCCCGCCTCGCCGGCGGTGACCAGCAGGTAGGTGACCTCCACACCGGCCCGGGTCCAGACCGCGACCGTGCCCGCACAGCCGAAGTCGACGTCGTCGGGGTGCGCCATGACCACCAGCGCGCGTTGGATGTCGGTTGAGGCCGACACGACGGCCCTCCTTTCGCTCCGCGGGCGCCCGCGCGGACGCCCATCCCACCACAGCGCCGGGCCGGCGCCGACCATTCCGCGCCGCGCGTCCCGGCCGGTGCCGCCCGCCGGGGCCCGGCGGGGCCGGTGACGGGTGGCACCCGGCGCTCCGCGGCGCCGCCTATGCACCCGTAGTTCCTGTTGCTCCTCGTTTCTACCGCCCGGGTCCGACAGGCCGCCTCCGCAGGGTCAGCGCCACGGCCAGGTAGGGCAGCGCCGCCAGCGCGAACAGCGGTCCCGCCCCCAGCCACACCGACCCCAGCCCGTAGGCGGCGAACACGCCCACGGTGGCGGTCTCGCCGCCGAACCCCGACAGCGAGGTCACCGTCGCGCGGGCGCGGTCGCCGATTCCGTCCTGCAGCCGGGACTCGGCGGAGGCCACGGCCCACTCGGCCGCGCCGAAGGCGGCGGCCACCAGCAGCAGCCCGGCGGGGTGCCCGCTCAGCGCGCCGGCGATCTGGCAGGCCGCGGTCGCGGCCAGCACCGGCAGCGTCCACCGCCCGCCGCGCCCGGCCAGCCAGCCGCCCGCCACCGAGGCCGCCGTGAAGGGCAGCAGGTACAGCGGCACCAGGTCGGTGGGCACGCCCGTGCCGCGCACCAGCAGCGGGACGAACTCGTCCAGGGACAGGGCCGCCAGCAGCACCGACAGCAGGAGGAGGGCGCGGCGCAGCGCCGCCGAGCGGCCGACCTCGCCCAAGCCCTCAACGAGCACCCCGCGCGCCGCGCCGGCGGCCCGGCGCACTTCGGCGAGGACGGCGCGGACCCCGCTCCCGCGCCCGGCACCGCTCCCGGCCGGCCGGTCGTGCTCGGGGAACGTACGGCCCACCAGCGCGCAGGCCGCGGCCGCCAGGACGCTCAGCGCGCCCGCGGCCGCGTAGCCGCCGAGCGCCGTGACCGGCGCGGCCAGGGCCGTGGCGAGCAGGATCGCCACGGCCGACGCCGCACGGGAGCGCCCGATCAGCCGGGCGTAGGTGGTGGACACCCACTCCGACGGCTCCGCGGGCGCATCGCCGGAGGCGCCCGCGGGCGCGCCGGGCGGCGGGGCGGCGCCCGCGCGGGAGGGGTCGACGCGGGTGAGCTCGGTGTAGACCAGCGCCTGGAGGGTGCCCGAGTGCAGCGCGCCGCCCACGCCCCAGAGCACGAAGCCCAGCGCGAAGGCCGGGTAGCCGGGCGCGAGGGTCCACAGGGCGAACCCGGCGCCGGTGAGCAGCGGCGCCACCGTGAGCATGCGGCGCCGCGAGACCATGTCGGCGAGCACGCCCGAGGGCACCTCAAGCACGATGCCGGTGGCCGACCACAGCGCGAACAGGCCGGCGATCTGGGCGGTGCTCAGCCCGGTGTCGGCGAACAGCAGCGCGTAGACCGGGTAGAGCGGCACGAAGTCGTCGAGGAACGCGTAGGCGTAGAGCCGGCGCGCGATCGGGGATTCAGCTGAGGGTCAACATCGCCACGTCATGGACGCGACTCTAGCCGCCCTCGCGCGGCGGCGACAGCGCTTTTCCCGGCCGCCCGCGGCCGCCCCGCCCTCCCGGCGGCGCCGCCCCGCACCGGCGCCCGCGCGCGATGGTCTAGCGTGCCGGTATGGACGACGCCGCACCCCCGCCCGCCGACCCGTTCGCCGACGGCTACCCCGAGCCCCGCGTGTTCACGCCGGCCCAGGCGCGCGACCTGATGCCCGAGGTGCACCGGCACGCCGCCGAACTGGTGACGCTGCGGGCCGACCTCGCCGAGATGGCCGCCGACCTCGGCTCCGCCGGAGGCTCGGCCCTGGGCGGCCGCGCGGAGCTGAAGGCCGCCGAGGCCCGCATCGGCGAACTGCGGAACTGGTTCCTGGACCAGGGCATCGAACTGAAGGGGGTCGCGCCCCTGCTGATCGACTTCCCCGCGCTGCTGGACGGGGTGTCGGTGCGGCTGTGCTGGCTGGAGGGCGAGTCCGAACTCGCCTGGTACCACCGCACCGACCTGGGGTTCGTGGGCCGCCGCCCGCTGCCGCGGGACACCTTCCCCTTCTAGGCCCCCTCCCACCCCGCGCCCGTCGCTCCCGCGCGCCGCAAACCCCACCCGGCGCGGGCCGCCCGCCCCGCGCCCGTGATTATCCGCTGCCTCAGCGGATAGTGACGGGGCATGACTGAGAACCACCCGGAGGAGCACCCGGCCGACCCCATCAACGAGGACGCCGCTGACTGGGAGGAGGCCGGGCTGCCCGCGCAGGAGGACAGCACCGAGGACCTGATCCTGCCCGCCGAGGAGCCCGTGGCGATGGACGAGGTGGGATCGACCGGGACGGAGAAGGAGGCCGGGGAACCCCTGGACGAGGCGCTGGCCCGCGACGAGCCCGACGTTCCGGGCGCACTGGGCAGCACGGCGCAGCCGGCCGACCAGCTGCCCAACCGCGGCCCCGAGGAGGACCCCGAGGGCGTGCGCCTCGTGGAGTCCGACGAGGGCGTGCGCGAGGACAGCGAGGACACCATGGTGGCGCGCGAGGCCGGGGTGGACCGGGCGGCCTACAGCGCCGAGGAGGCCGCCGTGCGCGAGGAGGAGGAGTCCGACCTCCCCTGACGCCCCCGATCCGGCCCGGCACCCGGCCACGGACCCCGCGCGGCCGCGCCGGCGGGCGCCGCCCCCTTCGGCGCGGCCGCGCCCGGGGCGCCCCCGCGGGGCCCGAGGGCCCGCGCTACCAGCCCCGGGCGCGCCACTCCCCCAGGTGCGGGCGCTCGGCGCCCAGCGTGGTGTCGCGGCCGTGGCCGGGGTAGACCCAGGTGTCGTCGTCCATCGCCGCGAACACCCGCTGCTCGACGTCGTCGATCAGCGAGGCGAAGTCGGCGGGGCTGTGGGTCTTGCCGACCCCGCCCGGGAACAGGCTGTCGCCGGTGAACAGGTGGGTGTGCCCGGCGGGGTCGTCGTAGCGCAGCGCGATGGAGCCGGGCGTGTGCCCGCGCAGGTGGACGACCTCCAGCCGGGACTCCCCCACGGCGATGTGCGCGCCGTGCTCGACCGGCTCGTCCACCGACACGGGCAGGTCCGCGCTGTCGGCGGGGTGGGCCACCGTGCGCGCGCCCGTGGTGCCCACGACCTCGGCCAGGGCGCCCCAGTGGTCGGGGTGGCGGTGGGTCGTGACGACGCGGGCCAGGCCCTGGTCGCCGATCAGCTCCAGGATGCGGTAGGCGTCGGCGGCGTCGATGAGCACGCCCTCGCCGGTGCGGCGGCACCGCAGCAGGTAGGCGTTGTTGTCCATCGGCCCGACCGCCAGCTTGCTGATGCGCAGGCCGGGCAGTTCGCGTACGTCGGCGGGTCCGCCGACCCGCGTATCGCCTGAGTAAGTCACGTCGTCCATTACAGCACCCACTTCGGTGTGCGCTTCCGCAGGAAGGCGGCCCTGCCTTCGGCCGCGTCGGCGCTCGCGAAGTACTCCGCCGACACCCCGGCCAGCCGCGCGAGCTCGGCCGCGCGCTCATCGGGGGGCACCGCGCCGATCCCGGCGAGAAGCTCCTTGGTGGCGCGCAGCGCCCGGGGCGCGGCGGCGCGCAGGCCGTCCAGGACGGACTCCGTGGCGGTGTCGAGGTCGGCACGCGGCACGGCGGCGGTGACCAGCCCCGCCGCGGCGGCGGTGGCGGCGTCGAAGGTCTCGCCGGTGAGGAAGTAGCGGGCGAGCTGGCGGTTGTGCATGCGCAGCGCCACGGGCAGCGAGATGATCGCGGGCACCACGCCGATGCGGACCTCGGTGAAGGCGAAGGTGACGTCGTCGGGCGCGACCGCGATGTCGGCGGCCGCCACGAGCCCGATCCCGCCGGCCCGCGCGGGGCCGTTGAGGCGGGCCACCACGGGCTTGGGCGCCTCCAGCAGGGCGCCGAACAGCTCGTGCATGCCGGGCGCCGCGACGGCGGGCGGGTGCCCGGCGCGTTCGGCCTCGATCTCCTTGAGGTCGGCTCCGGCGCAGAACGCGGGTCCGGCGCCGGTCAGCAGCACGGCGCGCACGGAGTCGTCGGCCATGGCCGCGGCCAGGCCGGCGGCGAGGTCGGCGCGCAGCCGCGCCGACAGGGCGTTGCGGTTGGCCGGGGAGTCGAGGGTGAGGACGGCGATCCCGCGGCGGGTGTCGCGGCGCACCAGGGGCGCGCCGCCGCCGGGGCCGGCGGTGGGTGCGGTGCTGGCGGCCCGGTCGGCCTGGGCCGGGGGGTGGTCGGCTTCCTCCGCCATGGGTGCGGCGGCCCCTTTCCTGGGTCGTGGTCGTGGTCGGTGGCGGTTGCCCGCCGGCGCGGGCGGCCGTGTGGTGCGGTGCGGCGGACCCGGCGGGGTGCTACCCGGTGCCGCCGGTGCCGCGCAGGGCGCGCAGCGCCGTGAGGGCGCCGTCGGCGTGGGCCTGCATGCGCAGCTCGCTCCTGACGATGTGGACTACCCGCTGATCGGTGCCGATCACGAAGGTGGTGCGGCGGGTGGGCGAGAGCGCGCCCAGCGGCCCGGAGCGGCGCACGCCGAAGGCGGAGGCCACGGCGCCGTCGGGGTCGGACAACAGCGGGTAGTCAAACCCGTGGGTGTCGGCGAAGGTGCGCTGCCGGTCGACGGTGTCGGCGCTGATGCCCACCCGCTGGGCGCCGAGTTCGGCGAACTCGGCGGCGAGGTCGCGGAAGTGGCAGCTCTCGGCGGTGCAGCCGGGGGTCATGGCGGCGGGGTAGAAGAACAGCACGACGGGCCCCTCGGCCAGCAGCGCGCTGAGGCGGCGCGGCGTACCGTTCTGGTCGGGCTGCTCGAAGTCGGGGGCGGGGTCTCCGATGTCCACTCGGCCACCCTAGGCCACGGTGGTGACACGCAACAGGGGCACGTTCAGCTCGGCGGTGGTCAGCGAGCCGTGGTGGCCGACGAACCGGCTGGGTCCGGGCTCCAGCTCGGGTGCCAGCAGCACGGTGGTGCCGCGCGCCACCGCCAGGACGTCGCCGATGCGCGGGCCGACCCGATCCTCCACGCCCCCGAACAGCCCCTCGGCCACGGCCTCCTCGCGCAGCAGGACCCGGGCGCGGTCGCCCAGCAGCTCGCCCCAGGCGGCGGCGGTGTCCTCGGCGGCGCCCTCGCGGGTGTAGACCTGGCGCACGCGGGCCTCGCCGGCCAGCACCCGCACCCCGGCGCGGAACCCGGCCGGGGTCTCGACGTCGACGCGGTCGGCCTCGCCGACGTCGACCATGCCGTGGTCGGCGGTGATGTAGAGCGCGGAGTCGGGCGGCAGCGCGGCGGCGACCTGCTCGGCGAGCCGGTCGACCTGGCCGAGTTCGGCGCGCCAGTAGGCCGAGCCGATCCCGTACCGGTGCCCGTAGCCGTCGAGGAGGGGGTGGTACACCAGCACCAGCGCGCGGTCGTGGGCGGCGAGGGACGCGCCGGCGCGCACGGCCAGCTCGGTGATGGTGGCGGCGGGGACGTAGGTGCTGCCGCGCGCGAGCGCCACGCTCAGGCCGCTGCCCTCGTAGGAGCCGTCGGCGACGTAGGCGGTGCGCACCCCGGCGCGCTCGGCCCGCTCGTAGACGGTGGCGTGCGGCTGCCACACGAGGGGGTCGACCTCGTCGCGCCAGAGCAGGTGGTTGAACAGGCGGTCGGTGCCGGGCAGCGCCACCTGGTAGCCGACGACGCCGTGGTGCCCCGGCGCCAGCCCGGTGCCCAGCGAGGTGAGGCTGGTGGCCGTGGTGGTGGGGAACCCGGCGGTGATGGGCGCGGCGGAGTCGAGCAGGTCGGACAGGAAGGGCGCGTGGGCGCGGTGGGCCAGCAGCGGCTCCCAGCCCATGCCGTCGACGACCAGCACGCAGGCGCGGCGCACCGGCGGCAGGTCCAGCGGGTTGGGCTCGCCGGGCACCCCGAGCGACGCCAGGACCGAGGGCATGAGCGCCGACAGGGAGCCGGCGGTGTAGTCGGGGCCGGCCAGGTCGGGGGCGGGCGCGCTGCGGTCGTTCACGGGTGCTCCTCGCGGGTGGACGGCACCGGAGGTCCGGCGGCTCGGGCGCGGCCGCCCGGCCCCTGGTGTCTCCCCCGTGGGCGGAGGGCCGACACCCGCGGGCCGCGGCGGCCGCGCCGTGCGCCGGAGGACGCGCGGCGGCCGGCCGGGGTCAGCGGCCGGTGGCGGCGCTGAGGGCGCTGGTGAAGTGCAGCAGGTTGGCCACCGACTCCGCGCCGTCGGCGGCCTGGCTGACGCGCACGGTCAGGGGTTCGGCGGTGATGGCGCCGGTGTAGCCGTGGTCCAGCTCGCAGGAGTCGTCGGAGCACGAGGCGGGTTCGAGGTCGATGTTGGCCATGGAGCCCCAGTTGACGCTGAGGCCGATGGTCAGGACCGCCTCGCTGGGCAGCGTGCCGGGCGCGTAGTTGGCGGGGTCGGACACCACGCGGGTGAGCGCCACCGACTGGATGTTGCCGAGCTGGTTGGCGTCGGTGGTGGTGGAGGCGTGCGGCCGGCCGCCGGGCTCGTCGGCGGGGTGGTCGTCGGTATGGCAGACGATGAGCCGTGTCGCGGTCAGCAGCAGCACGGTGATGTGCCGCCGCATCTCCATGGCGGGGTCGAAGGTGGCCTCGTGGTGGACGACGAACGCCTCGGCGGACTCGTCGCCCAGAGCCGACGCCACGGCGTCGATCACCAGTCCCGGGTAGTAGCCGCTGCGCTCGATCTCCTGGCGCCAGTCGGTGGACACGGCACGCGTTTTCCTCATGCCCCCATCCTGCCCTCTCCGCGCGACAGATCGCACCCGCTCTTGCGAGCCGGTCCGCTCGGCGGGCGGGTAACGGCCGCGTCGCGGGGTAGAGCCGATGGCATGTACGCAACCGTGCCTCCAGTACCGGCGCCACCGGAGCCCGGTGGCCCGCCGTTGCCCGACCCCGGACCGCTGCCGCCCGATCCGCTGCCCACCCCGCCCGAGCCGGGGCCCGAACCCGGTCCCGGACCCGGGCCGGGACCGCTGCCGCCCGATCCGGAGCCGCAGCCCGACCCCGTCTGACCCGGACGGGTCGCGACGGGCGCCGACCGGCTTCAGCCGGCATCGAGCGGCACCGCGGCCGCGCCGCCCCGAGGGGGAGGCGCGGCCGCGTCGCGCGGGCGGCGGCGGGCGCGGGCGGGCGGGCGGGGCTAGAAGACCACCCCGCGCAGCCGCCGGGGGCCGGCGTCGGGGCGGCGGTCCGGCGGCTCGCGCAGCCAGACGTGGGCGCCCAGCACGTGGGCGCCCTCGGCGTTGACGATCACCGGGTCCAACTCCACGTGCGCGACCTCGGGGAACGCGTCGACCAGCCGCGACACCCGCACCAGGACCCGCTGGAGGTCCTCGACGTCGGGCTGCTCGGCGAGCGTGGTGGCCCCGGCGGGCAGCCCGAACAGCAGCGGGGCGGCGCGCACGGCGTGCACCAGGTCGGCGGCGTCGGAGTCGGTGAGGGGGGCCAGCCGGAACGCGCGGTCGTCGAGGAGTTCGGCGGTGGCGTCGGCCAGGCCGAAGCCCACCACCGACCCGAACGACGGGTTCTCCCCCGCCCGGATGACCACGGGCACCCCCGGCACCACCATGGTCTGCACCACCAGCTGGGCCTCGGCGCCCAGGCGGTCGTCCAGCGCGGTGAACGCGCCGCGCACGTCGTTGGCCGAGCGCAGGTCGGCGCGGATTCCGCTGCCGCCGGCGCGCAGCCGCAGGTCGGGGGCGTTGGCCTTGACGACCACGGGATAGCCCAGCTTCTCGGCGGCGGCCACCGCCTCCTCGGCGGTGGCCACGGGGATGTAGGGGTGGGCGGTGATCCCGTAGCAGGCCAGCAGGTCGTGGGTGGTCTGCTGGTCGGCGGCGGACTCCTCGCGGCGCACCGGCTCGCTGGTGAACCACACCGTGCCCTGCTCGGCGGACCGCTCGTCGGCCTCGGCGGCCGAGGCCAGGGCGGCGTCGATGATGGCGCGGGCGCGGGCGCCGTCGATGTCGGCGAGTTCGGGGTGGCGCCCGGCGGGCCGCTCGCGCCACAGCGCGTAGCGGGTGGCGTGGGCCAGGGCGCGCACCGCGTCCTCGGGGGCGGGGTAGGAGGGGATGGAGCCGAAGGCGGTCTCGCCGTTCTCGCCGATGCGGCGCAGCTCTGCGGGCAGGCCCTGGTAGCCCAGGTAGGTCGTGACGATCGGCTTGGCGGCGGTGGCGGCCTTGGCGCGCATGACCTCGGCGACGTCGTCGGAGATGGGGGTCAGGGCGGGGATGAACACCACGACCACGGCGTGCACGTCGTCGTCGGCCAGCGCGGCGGTGAGGGCGGCGTCGAAGTCGGCGGCCGTGGCGTTGGGGCCCAGCGCGACCGGCTCGTGCGGCTTGAGGCCCGAGCGCACGCAGGCGTCCTTGACCAGCAGGCCCAGGGAGTCGGAGTTGCCGACGATGGCCACGCGGGGGCCGGCGGGCAGCGGCTGGTAGGCGAAGAGCTGGGCGGCGTCGAACATCTGGGTGATGTCGTCGACCCGCACCACCCCGGCCTGCTCGAACAGCGAGGTCACCGCGTAGTCGGGCAGGGACAGCGCGCCGACGGCGTGGCCGCTGGGCACGCCCTGGGAGGAGCCGCCGCTGCGCACGGCCACGACGGGCTTGTGCTGGGCCAGGCGGCGGGCCAGCCGGGTGAACTTGCGCGGGTTGCCCAGCGACTCCAGGTACTGGAGCACGACCTTGGTGGCGGGGTCCTCCTGCCAGTACTGGATGAGGTCGTTGCCCGAGACGTCGGCGCGGTTGCCGGCCGAGACGAACGTCGACAGGCCCATGCCGCGCTCGGCGACGCGCTGGAGGATGGCCCGGCCCAGGGCGCCGGACTGGGAGAAGAACCCGATGGGGCCGCGCGGCGGCACGTAGGGGGCCAGGGTGGCGTTGAGCGAGACGGCGGGGTCGGTGTTGGCGATGCCCAGGCAGTTGGGCCCGATGACCCGCATGCCGGCGGCCCGCGCGGTGGCGACCAGGCGCTCCTGGCGGGCCAGGCCCTCGGGGCCGGTCTCGGCGAACCCGGAGCTGACCACGACCAGGCCGTGGACGCCCTTCTGCGCGCACTCGTCCACCACGTCGAGCACCATGTCGGCGCGCACCGCGACCACCGCGAGGTCGACGGGCCCGGGAACGTCGAGCACGCTGGGGTAGGCGCGCACCCCGGCCACGGCGGTGGCGGTGGGGTGCACGGGGTAGACGGGCCCCTGGAAGTCGCCGGCGAGCAGGTTGCGCAGCGCGGTCTGGCCGATGGTGTGGGCGGTGCGGCTGGCGCCGATGACGGCCACCGACGTGGGGAAGAGCAGCCGGGCGATGGAGCGCGACTCCGCGCGCTGCTCGCGGGCGCGCATGACCTCCTGGGCGCTGGCGGTGGGCTGGAGGTCCAGGGTCAGCCGGATGACGCCCTCGTCGAAGGACTGCTGCGCGGTGTACCCGGCCTCGCGGAAGACGTTGATCATCCGCCGGTTCTCGGGGAGCACGTCGGCGATGAAGCGGCGCACGCCGCGTTCGAGCGCGGCGGCGGCGATGTGCTCCAGCAGCACCGAGGCGATCCCGCGGCCCTGGTGGGCGTCCTCGACCACGAAGGCGACCTCGGCCTCGTCCGGGGCGACCTTGTCGTAGCGCACCACGGCGACCATGGAGTCGGCGATGGTGGCGATCAGCGCGACGCGGCTGTCGTAGTCGACGGTGGTGAAGCGCCGCACGTCGCGGTCGGAGAGCCGGGGGTAGGGCGCGAAGAAGCGGTAGTAGATCGTCTCGGGGGACAACCGCTCGTGGAAGGCGCGCAGCAGGTCGGCGTCGTCGGGCGTGATGGGCCGCAGGTGCGCGGTGCCGCCGTCGGTCAGGACGACGTCGGCTTCCCAGTGGTTCGGGTATGACTGCACGGTTTGAGCCTATTCGAGTCGCGGACGGACGTGGCGGACCTCACCTCGGCGCGCGGTTGCTGGCAACGCCGTGGAACGGCCGGGTATCACTCAGCTCTGCCACTTCGTTACCCGACGTCCCCCTCTAACCTGTTAACGTCTTTCAGCACACAGGCTCTTCGGGCACGATCGCACACAGGCCCTGAGAGACAGGGCCGCGAGGTGGTGGGTGACGGTATGGCACGAGTGGTCGTGATCGGCGATCTCATGACCGACAGCGTGGCGCGGGCGTTCTACCCGCTTGCCCGCGGCAGCGACACCCCGGCCTCCGTCATGACCTACGGCGGCGGCTCCGGCGCCAACGTGGCGGCGTGGCTGGCGATGGAGGGCACCGACACCACGTTCGTGGGCCGCCGGGGCTCCGACATCACCGGGCGCACCCGCGAGATGGAGCTGATGGGCTACGGGGTGGACTCCCGGCTGGTCATGGACCCCGAGCGCCCCACCGGCACCTGCGTCGTGATGATCACCCACCGGGGCGACCGCACGATGCTCAGCGACCCCGGCGCCAACGCCCGCCTGCAGCCCGAGGACCTCCCCCGCGACGTGTTCGGGCCCGACGGCCACCTGCACGTGTCGGGCTACACCCTGATCAACGCCGACTCCCGCCGCGCGGCCCGGATGGCGCTGCGCATGGCCCGCGAGACCGGCATGTCGATCTCGGTGGACGGCGGCTCCCACGCCCCGCTGGAGCGCGCGGGCGCCGAGAACTTCCTCGACTGGACCACCGGCACCCGGCTGCTGTTCGCCAACACCGACCAGGCCCAGGTGCTCACCGGCCGCGAGGAGCCCGAGGCCGCCGCCAAGGTCCTCACGGCGTGGTACCCCAACGTCGTCATCAAACTCGGCGACGCCGGCGCCCTGTGGGCGTCCAAGACCCGCGACGACCTGGTCACGGTGCCCGCCGAGCCGGTGGAGCCCTCGCCGGGCTCGATCGGCGCCGGCGACGCGTTCATCGCGGGCTTCCTGCCGCCGTGGCTGGCGGGCAAGCACCCCAAGGACGCGCTGGCCCGGGCCCAGGCGCTGGCCGCCCGCGCCCTGCACCAGCCCGGTGCCCGCCCCGACCTGGGCGACTGACCCCCCCACCCTCCTACGGTGCACCGCCGGCCCCTGCGGGGCCGGCGGTTCCGCCGTGCCACGGCCGGCCGCGCCGTCAGACCCCGGACGCCGCCGAGCGGGCCGGGTGAGCGCTAGTTGCGCACCGCCAGGACCAGGGGCAGGACGGCCCGGGCGCCTGCGGCTCTGAGGTGGTGGGCGGCGGCGGCGAGGGTCCAGCCGGTGTCGGTGTGGTCGTCGACCAGCAGCACGGGGCCGGCGAGCCCGGCCAGGGCCTCGCGCACGGGGTCGGGCACGGTGAGGGCGTCGGCGACCTGGGCCAGGCGCTGGGCGCTGTTGTGGCGGCGCGGGCCGATTCCCTGGGGGGTGGTGTAGGCGAGGCCGCCCACCGGCGCGAGGCGGCCCACCTGGCACAGGCGGCGGGCGAGGTCGGTGATGAGGGCCGGCCGGGTGGCCGAGGGCATGGCCACCACGCCGACCGGGCGCTCCGCCCACGGCCAGGCCGCCAGGACCTCGACCACGCCGTTGAAGACGCGGTCGCTCACGGGTTGGTCGGGGGCGTCGGGGGCCAGCACGCGGCGGAGTTCGGTGCCCCAGCCGATGTCGGTGAGGCGGGCCAGGGCGCGGCCTTCGTCGGCCTGGCGGTCGGGCGGGATCTTGCCGGAGAGGTCGACGCCGAGGGCGGCCATGCCGGTGGGCCACTGCCGGCGCGGCGCCACGGCCACGCCGGGGCGGTCCAGCCGGCGCGCGGCCCGGGCCTGGTGCTCGGGGTCGACCTCAGCGCTGAAGGGCGCCCCCGCGCAGTTGTCGCACCGCCCGCAGGGCGCGGCGTCGGGGTCGTCCAGTTGGCGCTGGAGGAACTCCATGCGGCAGGAGTCGGTGGCGATGTAGTCGAGCATGGCGCGCTGCTCGCGCTCGCGCGCCGCCGTGACGGCGGCGTAGCGCTTGGAGTCGTAGGACCAGGGCTCGCCGGTGGCGGTCCAGCCGCCGCGCACGCGGCGGACCGCGCCGTCGACGTCGAGGACCTTGAGCATCTGCTCCAGGCGGGTGCGGCCGAGGTCGACGCGGGTCTCCAGGCGCGGCAGCGACACCGGCCCCTCGGACTCGGCCAGCGCGGCCAGGGCCGCCCGGACGGTGTCCTCGGGCGGGAAGGCCAGCGAGGCGAAGTAGGACCATATCTCGCGGTCCTCGCGGCCGGGCAGCAGCACCGCCTCGGCGCGGTCCAGGCCGCGCCCGGCGCGGCCGACCTGCTGGTAGTAGGAGATGGGCGACTGCGGCGCGCCCAGGTGCACCACGAACCCGAGGTCGGACTTGTCGAAGCCCATGCCCAGCGCGCTGGTGGCCACCAGCGCCTTGGTGCGGTTGGCGAGGAGGTCGTCCTCGGCCCGGCGGCGGTCGTCGGGGTCGGTCTGGCCGGTGTAGGCGCGGACGTCGTAGCCTAGGTCGGCGAGGTAGGCGGCGGTGTCGACGGCGGCGGCGACGGTGAGCGTGTAGACGATGCCCGACCCGGGGAGGTCGGCCAGGTGGCGGCCCAGCCAGCCCCAGCGGGCGGGGGTGTCGGGGAGGTCGACCACCGACAGCCGCAGGCTGGCGCGGTCGAGCGGGCCGCGCAGCACCAGGGTGGCGGCGCCGTCGCCGATCTCCAGCTGTTCGGCGACGTCGCGGGTGACCCGGCCGTTGGCCGTGGCGGTGGTGGCCAGCACCGGGGTGCGCTCGGGGAGTTCGGCCAGCAGGGTGCGGATGCGGCGGTAGTCGGGCCGGAAGTCGTGGCCCCAGTCGGAGATGCAGTGGGCCTCGTCGACGACGACCAGGCCGGCGCCCGCCGCCAGGCGCGGCAGGGCGCGGTCGCGGAAGTCGGGGTTGTTCAGGCGCTCGGGGCTGATGAGCAGGAGGTCGACCCGGCCCTGGGAGATGTCGTCGTAGACGGTGTCCCAGTCGGCGGGGTTGGCGCTGTTGACGGTGTGGGCGCGCAGCCCGGCGCGCTCGGCGGCGGCGATCTGGTTGCGCATGAGCGCCAGCAGCGGCGACACGATCACCGTGGGCCCGGCGCCGCGGGCGCGCAGCAGGGCCGTGGCGACGAAGTAGACCGCGGACTTGCCCCAGCCGGTGCGCTGCACCACCAGCGCCCGGCGGCGCTCGGCCACCAGCGCGTGGATGGCGCGCCACTGGTCCTCGCGCAGTCGCGCGGACTCCCCCGCGAGCGCGCGCAGGTGGCGCTCGGCGTCCGCGCGCAGGGCGGGGTCGTGCGGGGAGGGCGGGCCGGCCGGGGCGCCGGCGGGATCGGCGGGACCGGTGGTCGCGGGAGTCACCATGCCCCCTTGCTACCAGACGGCCGCCGGGCGCCGCGCACGTCGTCCACAGCCCCGCGGGCCCCGCACCGCCGCGGTGTCCGATATGGGTACTTCGGCGCACGCGTCCCCGCGGCCCGGTACGCTCACCGCTGAGTTGCCCAACGCGACGAGGAGTGGCAGAGCGCGATGTCCCAGCCCGCACGGGTCGACACCCAGACGCTGGACCGGTGGAAGTGGATCGCCACGAGGGCGGTCGAGGAGCTGGCCATGGCCGGGCTGCCGGTGACCACCGGCCTGCCGCCGTCGCTGGGCGGCGGGGTGGAGGTCGAGGTCGACCCCCTCTCCGACCCCACGGGCGGCGTCTACCTGCGCTGGCAGGCCCACGGGCAGCTGATCCGGCCCGCCCTGGAGGAGTTCGCCGCGCGCTCGGGCGGCGCGGCCGGCGAGCCGGGAGCCGCGGCGGGCGGCGACTCCGCCGTGCGCCACCACGACACCGTGTGCGAGGCGATGGTCACCGCCATGGCGACCATCCTCACCTCCGCCGGGTTCACGGTGCGCCGCGCCGGCGAGGTCAACGACTTCGCCGACGGCCTCTACATCGACGCCGCGCCCGACCCCCGCCGCCTGGAGAACCGCGCCTGGCGCCCCTGAGCCCGCCCTCGACCTAGGTGGGCTCGTCCAGCCGGCCCGGCCGGTGCTCGGGGCGGTCGTCGCGCTCCAGCGCCTCGGCGAGCTCGTCGCCGACCATGTGCTCCTCGCTGGTCTCGCCGCGGCTGTAGGCCACGCGCCCGATCGTCTGCGCCAGCACGGGCACCGTGAGCATCTGGAACAGCGCCGCCAGCGCCAGAAGCGCCGCCACGCGGACGTCGGGCAGCTGGCAGGCCGCGCCGATGAGGATGAGCACCAGGGCCACCGTGTCGGGCTTGGTGGCCGCGTGCACCCGGCCCAGCAGGGTCGGGAAGCGCACCAGGCCCACCGTGCCCACGAACGCGAACAGCGCGCCCAGCGGCAGGGTGACGGCGGTGACGACGTCAGCCGCGGTCATGGGCCCTCCTCTCGGCGAAGCGCGCGGCCGTGAGCGAGCCCACGAACCCCAGCAGGGCGAAGGTGATCACCAGCCCGATGTAGGCGGAGTCGCCGCGCACCGCCACCTCGACCGCCACGAAGCTGATCAGCAGCACCGAGGTGGCGTTCAGGCAGAGGATCCGGTCCATCACCGATGGCCCCCGCACCAGCCGGTACAGCGTCAGCAGCACGGACATGCCCAACAGCGCGAATGTCACCGTGTACACGTGGTCCAGGACGTTCACCGCCGCTCCTCCCCCTCGTCGGCGCCGCGGCTCGCCGCGGCCGCGCCGAGCGCCTCGCGCTCGGCCTCCAGCCGGTCCTCGCGCTCGAACTCCTCGATGTCGGCGGCCGTGCCGAACGCCCACACGAAGAGCTTCTCGGTGCGCCGCACCTGGCGGCGCAGCTGCCGCACCGACCGCTCCGACTCGATCGGGGTGCCGTGCACGTACAGCACGCCCTCCTCGCGGTTCAGCTCGATCACCAGGCTGCCGGTGATCAGCGACAGCCCGCCGGTGACCAGGGCCAGCAGCAGGTCGGAGTCGGTGCGCATGGGCACCTCGACGATCACGCCGCGCATCCGCTCGGGCCGCCACAGCGCGTGCACCGACACCCGCACGCTGGAGGCGAACATGTCCCAGACGATGTGGCCGACCAGCAGCAGCACGTGCAGCGGCCGGAACCGCAGCCGCACCGGCAGGTGCGGCAGCTTGGCGGCGGCGTAGCACGCCGTGGCCACGCCCGCCCCGGCCACGACCGTGCCCGGGCTGGGGTCGCCCCACAGGATGACCCACATCAGGGTCAGCCACACGACGGTCGGCAGCCGCCCCACCACCCGCTGGACCGGCGTGCGCCGCTCGGGCGCCTCGGCCGCGCCCGTCGCCGCCTCGCCCACGGCGCGCTCACCCCTCTCGTCCGCGCTCACCGGGCATCACTCCCCAGGACCGCCTCGATGTAGGCCGAGCCGTTCATCAGGCCGTGGGCGGCGGTGAACGCGACCTCCGACAGCGGTCCGGCGCAGACCGCGATCAGCACGCCGAAGGCCACCATCACCCCGGTCATGACCGCCATGAACTTCAGCCCGCCCAGGTGCGCGCCCCGCTTGAGCCGTTCGCGCGCCTCGACCATGTCGGGCATCGGCGTGCCCCAGAACCCGCGCGCCCAGACCCGGAAGATGGCCATCAGCGTGAGCAGGCTGGTCAGCACGCCCGCGCCCAGCGCGGTGTACACCAGCCACCCGCCGGTCCCCACGCCCGCCTGGAACAGCGCCACCTTGGCGACGAACCCCGACAGCGGCGGCAGACCGGCCAGGCTCATCGCGGGCAGGAAGAAGTACAGCGCCAGCACCGGCGACACCGTGGTCAGCCCGCGCATCGAGCGCAGCGAGCTGTGTCCCACGTACTGCCGGATCAGCCCGTTGACCAGGAACAGGTTGGCCTGCACCACGATGTGGTGCACCAGGTAGATCACCACCCCCGCCAGCGCGGCCACGGAGTTCACGCCCAGCCCGAAGATCATGAACCCGATGTGGCTGACCAGCGCGAAGGACATCAGCCGGTTGATGTCGTCCTGCACCAGCGCGCCGAAGATGCCCACGAGCATGGTCGCGATCGCCACGCACAGCAGCACCGCGGAGATGTCGTCGCGGCCGAACAGCAGGGTCTGGCTGCGGATGATGGCGTAGACCGCGACCTTGGTCAGCAGCGCCGCGAAGATCGCCGAGATGCGGGTGATGGCCACCGGGTAGCTGTCGGGCAGCCAGAAGTGCATCGGCACGATCGCCGCCTTGATCCCGAACACCACCAGGAACAGCAGCGCCAGCACCATGCGCAGCTCGGCCGGCGCCGACCCCAGCTTCACCGCGATGTCGGCGAGGTTGACCGTTCCGGTCAGCCCGTAGACCAGCGCGATGCCGGTCAGGAACAGGATCGAGGAGGTCAGGCTGACCACGGTGTAGATCATGCTGGCGCGCACCCGGGCGCGCGTGGGCGCCTGGGTGATCAGCGCGTAGCTGGCGGTCAGCATGATCTCGAAGCCGACGAACAGGTTGAACAGGTCGCCCGCCAGGAAGCTCAGGCACACCCCGGCGGTCAGCACCAGGTAGATGGGGTGGAACACCTGCGGCATGGCGCGGCTGAGCCCGCCGATGTCCTGGCCGATGGCGTAGAGCTGCACCACCAGCAGCACCACCGAGGACACCGCCAGCAGCAGCGCGGCCAGCGGGTCGGCGACGATGGTGATTCCCAGCGGCGCCTCCCAGGCGCCGGCCTGGCTGGTCAGCACGGTGCCGTCGGCGGTGGCGACCAGCAGCAGCGCGGTGTCGACGACCACCACGGCCAGGGTGGCCACCGCCACGCCCGCCTGGAGGCGCCGGCGCCCGCGCAGCAGCAGGGCCAGCGCCGCGCCCATCAGCGGCACCACGAACGGGACGGCCAGCAGCGCGTTCACGCGGAGTCCTCCGGCTCCGCCAGCCGCCCGATCCGGCGGTCCTCCAGGTCGGCGGGCACCTCGTCGTTCTCATCGCCCAGCCACACCCGGTAGGCCAGAGCCAGCAGGAACGTGGTCACGCCGAAGGTGATGACGATGGCGGTCAGCGCCATGGCCTGGGGCAGCGGATCCGACAGCGGGCCCTCGTGCTCGGTCAGCAGCGGCGGCAGGGTGATGGCGCGGTCGGTCAGCATCAGCGAGACGTTGGCGGCGTGCCCCAGCACCAGGATGCCGAACACGACACGCATCAGCGACCGCTGGAGCAGCAGGTAGAAGCCGCTGGAGTAGAGCACGGCCGTGACCACGACCAGGGTGAACCCGGGGGCGCTCACGCGGCACCGCCCTCCTCCGGTCCCCAGGCGCCGCCGCGTTCGCGGGCCTCGTACTCCTCGGCTTCCATCCGCGCGCCCAAGGCGGCCACCACGGACAGCACCAGACCGACGACGATGAGGAACACCCCCGATTCGAAGAGCAGGTAGCTGGCGAACTTGACCTTGCCGAACAGCGGCAGCACCACGGTGTGGCTGACGACCTCCAGCACCGGGCGGCCGAACAGCAGCGGCGCGCAGGCGGTGCCCCCGGCCAGCAGCAGGCCCAGCGCCAGCAGCCGGTTGGGCTGCATGGGGATGCCGGCGGCCAGCTCGTGGCGCCCCCCGGCGATGTAGCGCAGCACGTAGGCCATGCTGGCCACCAGCCCGCCGGCGAACCCGCCACCGGGCCGGTCGTGCCCCGAGACCAGCAGGAACACCGCGAAGGTGAGGATGGCCGGGGTGAGCAGCCGGGTGGCGACCTCCAGGAGCACCGAGCGGGGGCCGAACGCCGGGCGCACGGCCGTGCTCAGCCACCGGTCGCGCGGGGCCTCCCAGTCCTCGGGCGGGCCGCCGCGGCGCTCGGCCCGCCCGGCGGCGGGCGCGGGGCGGCCGGACTCAGCGTCGGTCATCGTCGCTCCCTTCGTGGTCGTCGTCGGCCGGCCGCGCGCCGCCGCTCCGGTCGGGGCCGCGCTCGCCCCCGGAGTCGCGCGTCTCGGGGGGCGCGGTGGTCATCTCGGCGTCGCGCGCCTCGGCGCCGGCCGCCCGCGCCGGCTCCGCGCCCTGGCCCAGCGCGGGTTCGGCCTGGGCGTGGGCGGCGTCGGCGTGCTCCTGTTCGGCGGCCGCCAACTGGGCCTGCTCCTCGGCCTCGACGGAGACCTCGGCGGCGGGCTCGTCCACCACCCGGCTGCGCCGGTTGAGCAGCACCAGGGAGGCCACGGCCACGGCCGCCGTGGCCAGCACGACGATCTCGCCGAGGGTGTCCAGCGCCCGGAAGTCGGCCAGGATGATGTTGACGAGGTTGTCGCCGCCGGCCTCGTCGGCCCGGTCGGTGTAGCCCTGGGAGATGGGCGCGTCGGTGCGCGCGGCGGTCATCACCCACAGGGCCAGGGAGATGAAGGTTCCGGCCGCGGCGCACAGCAGCACGGTGAGCCGCTTGGCCCAGCCGTTGGGCCGGACGCTGAAGGTGGTGGGCAGCCGGCGCAGGACGAACACCAGGATGATCGTGGTCAGGGTCTCGACCAGCACCAGGGTGAGCGCGAGGTCGGGCGCGCCGTGCAGCACGAACATCCCGGCGATGCCGAACCCGAGCACGCTGAGCAGGATGAGGGCGGGGAACCGCCGGTGCTCGCGCACGGTGGCGACCGCGGTCACCACGACCACCGCGGCCACCAGCAGCTCCAGCGGGCTGTCCCACAGCCGGAACGCGCCCTCGACCCCGGGCACGGCGATCTCGCCGGTGATCAGCCCGGCCGCCAGGCGCGCGCCGGGCAGCACGAGCATGGTGGCCAGGATGATCCCCAGGTAGACGGGCAGCGACCCGCTCTGGGTGCGCCGGGTGACGCTCAGCGCCACGGTGTAGACGCCGTGCACGAACAGGTGGTAGCCGTACTCGGCATCGGGCCAGCGCGGCATGCGGTTCTGCAGCCGGCTCACCGCCCGCCGCCGCAGGAACATCAGCGCGCCCGCCGCGATCACCAGGCCGGTCAGCAGCAGCGGCAGGGTGATCCCGTGCCACAGCGACAGGTGGTAGGCGTGGTGGCCGGCGGGGAGATCGTGGGCGTAGGCCTGGGCCAGGGGGTCGGCCAGGGCGGGGGCCAGGCCCAGCCCCAGGCTGACCGCCGTCAGCACCACCGGCGCGGCCGCGAACGCCGCCGAGGGCGGGCGGAAGCCGCGTTCGGAGACGGTGGTCTTGTCGGCGAAGGCGCCCCAGACGAACCGGGCGCTGTAGGCGAAGGTGAGGATCGAGCCCAGCACCAGGCCGGTCAGCATGACCGCCGCGCCCTGGGGACCGGGCGCGGGCGCGGCGCCGGGCACGAACGCCTCCAGCGCGGCCTCCTTGCCGGCGAACCCGATCAGCGGCGGCAGCCCGGCCATGGACGCCGCCGCCAGGGTCGCGGCCACGGCCAGGACGGGCATGCGCCGGCCCAGCCCGGTCAGCCGGCTGATGCTGCGGGTGCCGGTCTGGTGGTCGATGATCCCCACCGTCAAAAACAGCGCGGACTTGAAGAACCCGTGGGCCAGCAGCATGGCGATCATGGCCACGCCGGCGACCTGGGTGCCGGTGCCGCCCAGCAGGACCAGGAACCCCAGTTGGCTGACGGTGCCGTAGGCCAGCAGCAGTTTGAGGTCGTCCTGGCGCAGCGCCCGCCAGCCGCCCACGAGCATGGTGGCCAGGCCGAAGCCCAGCACCAGCCACCGCCACAGCTCGGCGTCGGCGAACCCGGGCGCCAGCCGGGCCACCAGGTAGACCCCGCCCTTGACCATGGCCGCGGCGTGCAGGTAGGCGCTCACGGGGGTGGGCGCCACCATGGCGCCGGGCAGCCAGTAGTGCAGCGGAACCTGCGCGGACTTGCCGAAGGCCCCGGCCAGCACCAGCACCAGGGCCACGGTCAGCCAGGGGCCGCCGTCGGGCGGGTCGGCCACCAGCCCGGAGACGCTGTAGTCGCCGGCGGCGTGGCCGAGCATCACGAACCCGATCAGCATCAGCAGGCCGGTGCCGGCGGTGGTGACCAGCGCCTGGGTGGCGGCGCGGCGCGCGTGCTCCTTGCGGTCGTCGTGGCCGACCAGCAGGAAGGAGGTGACCGAGGTCAGCTCCCAGAACACATACAGCGCGAAGAGGTTGTCGGTGGTGACCACGCCCAGCATGGCGCCGGAGAACAGCACCAGCACGGCGGCCAGCCGGCCCAGCCCGCGCTCGCCCTGGTGGAAGTAGGCGGCGCAGTAGCAGAAGATGACCGCGCCGATACCGCTGACCAGCACGATCATGGCCAGCGACAGCGCGTCGACGCGGAAGTTCAGCCCGATCCCCAGCGCGGGCGCCCAGGCGAGTTCGGCGGTGGCGGGGTGCCCGGCCACGATCGCCGGCGCCTGGGACAGCGCCCACACCGCCGACACCGCCGGGGGTACTCCGGCGGCCAGGAAGGCGCGGGGGCCGAGGCGGCGTACAAGCGGCGGCAGCAGCACGGCGACCACGGCGTGCAGCGCGAGGATGGCGGGCAGCAGCATAGGCACGTCGATCATCGTCGGGAGCACGGACGCGCACCCGCCGCCGGGCGGCGGCGCGGTGCCGGTGCGGCGGGCAGGGCGGGAGGGGTCGACGGGGCGGGCGGGGCGGCTGGGGGCACCTCACAGGGTAGCGGGGCGAGCGGGCCCAGCCTTGACTCCGCCGCGATCGGGTGTACCATTCGCCGCCTTTCGTTGGCCTGATCCGCCCCGTACGCTCCGTAACACCCCGCCGCTACCTGGACGGACACCCGGGCCGGCCGCGCGGCACCCGACGGCATTCCCGGTATCAGCGTGTTTGTTCTCACGCGGAGCGCGGTGGCGGCGCCGGACGCTCCCGCGGCGCTGTCACGGAACGTGAGCATCGTCGCGGCCCATCCAGCACCCCGGTATCCGGGTCCACTCAAATTACCGGCATTTTGACGAAATCCTAACGCCCCGCGACGTGCCGACCTCGACCGCCTGGTTCGCGATGGTCACCCGGTGGGGACAGAATTACCGGCATGGCCCGTACAACCTCTCCACCACCTCCCGAGGACCTCGCCGAGAAGATCATCGACATCGACGTCTCCGAGGAAATGCGCGGCAGCTTCCTGGAGTACGCCTACTCGGTGATCTACCAGCGCGCGCTCCCCGACGCGCGCGACGGCCTCAAGCCGGTCCAGCGGCGCATCCTCTACCAGATGAACGAGATGGGCCTGCGGCCCGACCGCGCCCACGTCAAGTGCGCCCGCGTGGTGGGCGAGGTCATGGGCAAGCTGCACCCCCACGGCGACACCCCCATCTACGACGCCATGGTCCGGCTGAGCCAGCCCTTCGCCATGCGCGTGCCGCTGGTCGACGGCCACGGCAACTTCGGCTCGCTGGGCGGCGACGACGCGCCGGCGGCCATGCGCTACACCGAGGCCCGCATGGCCCGCGCGGCCCAGCTGATGGTGGCCTCGATCGACGAGGACGTCGTGGACTTCCAGTCCAACTACGACGGCCAGGAGACCGAGCCCGAGGTCCTGCCGGCGGCGTTCCCCAACCTGCTGGTCAACGGCGCCTCGGGCATCGCGGTGGGCATGGCCACGAACATGGCCCCGCACAACCTGGGCGAGGTCATCGCCGCGGCGCGGCACCTCATCGCCCACCCCGACGCCACGCTCGCCGACCTGATGGAGTTCATCCCCGGGCCCGACCTGCCCACCGGCGGCACCATCGTGGGCCTCGACGGCGTGCGCGACGCCTACGTCAAGGGCCGCGGCACCTTCCGCACCCGCGCCACCGTCTCCATCGAGAAGGTCTCGCCGCGCCGCACCGGGCTGGTCGTCACCGAACTCCCCTACAACATCGGGCCCGAGCGCGTCGTCAGCCGCATCAAGGAGCTGGTGCAGGCCAAGCGGCTGCAGGGGATCTCCGACCTCAAGGACCTCACCGACCGCAACCAGGGCCTGCGGCTGGTCATCGAGCTGAAGAACGGCTTCAACCCCGAGGCCGTCCTTGAGGAGCTGTACCGGCTCACCCCCATGGAGGAGAGCTTCGGCATCAACAACGTCGCGCTGGTCGACGGCCAGCCGCGCACGCTGGGCCTGCGCGAACTCCTCCAGGTGTTCGTCGACCACCGCCTGGAGGTCGTGCGGCGCCGCAGCGAGCACCGCCGGGCCAAGCGCCGCGAGCGGCTGCACCTGGTGGCCGGCCTGCTGGTGGCGCTGCTCAACATCGACGCCGTCATCGCGCTGATCCGGGAGTCCGAGGACTCCGCCCAGGCCCGCGAGCGGCTGATGTCGGCCTACGAGCTGTCCGACACCCAGGCCCGCTACATCCTCGACACCCCCCTGCGCCGGCTCACCAAGTACGACCGGCTGGAGCTGGAGACCGAGCGCGACCAGCTCAACAAGGAGATCGAGGAGCTGACCGCGATCCTGGAGTCCGACACCAAGCTGCGCCGGCTGGTCTCCAAGGAGCTGGGCGAGGTCGCCAAGGAGTACGCCACGCCGCGGCGCACCGTGCTCCAGGAGAGCACCGGCGAGACCCGCAGCGCCGCCATCCCGCTGGAGCTGGGCGACGACCCCTGCCACGTGCTGCTCAGCGCCACGGGGCTGCTGGGCCGCACCGCCGGCGACCGCCTGCCGCCCGTCTACGAGGGCCTGCGCACCCGCCACGACTCCGTCGCGGCGTCGGTGCCCACCAGTTCGCGGGCCGACATCGGCGTGATCACCGACCTCGGCCGGGTCATCCGGGTGCCGGTGCTGGAGCTGCCCGAGCTTCCCGCCGACTCCGCCGACGCCCCGCCCACCGCCTCGGGCCTGCCCGTGTCGGACTTCGTGGAGCTGGCCGAGGACGAGCGGGTGGTGTCGGTCGCCGCGCTCGACAACGACGGTCCCGGCATCGCGCTGGGCACCGCCCAGGGCGTGGTCAAGCGGGTGGCCTCCGACTCCCCGCCCAACAAGGACGACTTCGAGGTCATCAACCTGCGCGAGGGCGACCGCGTCATCGGCGCCACCCAGCTGGTCACCGGCGAGGAGGACCTCGTCTTCATCACCTCCGAGGCCCAGCTGCTGCGGTTCTCCGCCGACACCGTGCGCCCGCAGGGCCGGCCCGCCGGGGGCGTGGCCGGGGTGCGGCTGCCCGAGGGCGCCCGGGCCATCTGGTTCGGCGCGGTGTCGGTGCCCGAGGACTCCGTGGTGCTCACCGTCGCCGCCGGGTCCACCGAACTGCCCGGCACCGGGGCCGGATCGGCCAAGGTCACCCCGTTCGAGGTCTACCCCGCCAAGGGACGCGGCACCGGCGGCGTCCGCTGCCAGCGGTTCCTCAAGGGCGAGGACTCCCTCGTCCTGGCCTGGGTCGGGCGGGCGCCCGCCCGCGCCGCCAGGGCCGACGGCGGCCCGATCCGGCTGCCCGACCTCGACCAGCGGCGCGACGGCTCCGGCGAACCCCTGCCGCGGGCCATCGCCACCATCGGCACCGGCCGCCACGACACCCACGTCGCCGCGGGCACACCCGCCGGCTGACCCCGGGCGCCGCCGGTCCGCGCAGCGGACCGGCGGCGCCCGCCGGGCCCGCCCCGCCGCTCGCCCTCCTCCCTCCCCCCCCGCGGGCCCCCAGCGCCCCCCGACAACCGACACGTTTCGCCGAGTTCCCAGGAGCAGACTGCGACCAGCGCATTCGACGACGTATTCACGGCCAACGCCGACTACGCCGCCCGCTTCCGGTACGCCGACCTCGCCCCGCGCGCCGCGCGCGGCCTGGCCGTGGTGACGTGCATGGACTCCCGCATCGACCCGCTGGCGGCGCTGGGGCTGTCCCTGGGCGACGCCAAGATCCTGCGCAACGCCGGCGGGCGGGTCACCGACAACGTCCTGGCCAACCTCGTGGTGGGCGCCTACCTGCTCGACATCACGCGGGTCCTGGTCATGCCGCACACCCGGTGCAAGATGGCCTCGGTGTCGGGCGACGCCGAGGTCCACGACCTGATCGAGCGCGAGCACGGCGTCGACACCCGCAGCCTCGACTTCGGCACCGACAGCGACCAGCTCGGGGCGCTGCGCCGCGACCTGGAGCGGATCCGCCACCACCCGCTGCTGCCCGAGGGCCTGGAGGTCGCCGGAGCGGTCTACGACGTCGCCACCGGCCGGGTGTCGCCCGCCGACCTGTAGGGCACCGCCTCCCGCGTGCCCGCCCTTACCAGGGAATAGGGCCTCGCGCATCGCCGTTGTGATGCGGGACGAAGGGAGTGCCCGTGAAGGAGACGACCTACGAGACGTTCAACCGCGGCAAGATGTACTTCGACCTGGGCGACCCCATAGAGGCCGCGCGCGTCCTGGAGCCCATCGCCGAGGACGAGCCCGGCAGCCGGTCCATCCTCGAACTCCTGGGCCGCGCCTACTTCCACTCGGCGCAGCTCGGCAAGGCCGAGGACACCTTCCGCAGGATCATCGAACTCGACCCCTGCGACAGCTGGGCGCACATCGCCCTCGCCCGGTCGCTGGAGCGCCAGAACCGCGACGACGAGGCCGCCACCTACCGCCGGATGCACGCCGCGATGTCGGGCGGCTCGCTGGACTAGGCCCCCTTGCGGGCCGCGTCCGCTCCCCGGCCGGCCCCCGGCCCCCGGCCGCCGGAGCACCGCCGCACCCCTCACGGAGACCACGCGGGCCCTCCCTCGGGAGGGCCCGTCCTGTGTGCGGGGGCGGCGGCCGGTAGGGTCGCGACCATGACCGCACCGGCCGACGACTCCCACCAGCCCTGGGTGGAGCGCTGCGACCCCCGCGCCCGCGCGTGGGCGGACGACGCCGTGCGCAAGGTGGTGGCCGACGCCAACCGCTCGGCCGACACCCACCTGCACGCGTTCCCGCTGCCCGCCGAATGGGGCATCGACCTCTACCTCAAGGACGAGTCGGTGCACCCCACCGGCAGCCTCAAGCACCGCCTGGCGCGCTCCCTGTTCCTCTACGCGCTGGCCAACGGGTGGATCGACGAGCACACCACGGTCGTCGAGGCCAGCTCCGGCTCCACCGCCGTCTCCGAGGCGTACTTCGCGCGGCTGCTCGGGCTGGACTTCGTCGCCGTGATGCCGCGCAAGACCAGCCCCGAGAAGATCGCGCTCATCGAGCGCTACGGCGGCACCTGCCGGTTCGTGGACATCCCCGTCGAGATGTACGCCGAGGCCGAGCGCCTGGCCGCCCAGCCCGGCTACCACTACATGGACCAGTTCACCTACGCCGAGCGGGCCACCGACTGGCGCGGCAACAACAACATCGCCGAGTCGGTGTTCGAGCAGATGGCCATGGAGCGCCACCCCGTTCCCGAGTGGATCGTGGTGGGCGCGGGAACCGGCGGCACCTCGGCCACCATCGGCCGCTACCTGCGCTACAGGCGGCACCACACACGCCTGGCCGTGGTCGACCCGGAGAACTCCGCGTTCTTTCCCGGCTGGGCCACCGGCGCCGCCGACTACGCCACCGGCATGCCCTCGCGCATCGAGGGCATCGGCCGGCCGCGCATGGAGCCCAGCTTCGTGCCCTCGGTGATCGACCTGATGATCCCGGTGCCCGACGCCGCCAGCATCGCGGCCATGCGCCACCTGAACGCCGTCACCGGCCTGTGCGCGGGCGGCTCCACCGGCACCAACCTGTGGGGCGTGTGGCACCTGGTCGCGCGGATGCTGCGCGAGGGGCGGCGCGGCAGCGTGGTCACGCTGATCTGCGACGGCGGCGAGCGCTACCGGCACAGCTACTACGACGACGCCTGGGTGGCCGCCAAGGGCCTGGACCCCGCGCCCTACACCGCCGCGATCGAGCGGTTCCTGGCCACGGGCGAGTGGGCGCCGCCGCCGGTGGAGCCCCGGGGCTGACCGTATCCGGCGGGTGCCGTCCCGGTCGCCACGGCACGGCGGCCGCCCCGCCGACCCGGCACGACGGCGGCCCCGGCCGCGCCGCCCGAGGGCGGAGGGACCGGGGCCGAAAGCCGTCTTCCCGGGGCTGCGGGGGCAGCGGCCGCCGCCCCGGATCAGGTGTCGATGCGGGCGAGGTCGAGTTCGCGGGCGCCCTGGGCGATGAACTCCCGGCGCGGCGCGACCTCGTTGCCCATGAGCAGGTCGAAGACCTTGGCGGCCTCCTCGGCGTGCTCCACCCGGATGCGCCGCAGGGTGCGGTGGCGGGGGTCCATGGTGGTCTCGGCGAGCTGGTCGGCGTCCATCTCGCCCAGGCCCTTGTACCGCTGCACCGGCTCCTTCCAGCTCATGCCCTTCTTCTCCAGCTCCAGCAGCTTGCGGTGGAGTTCGGCGTCGGAGTAGGTGTAGACGTAGCGGTCCTCGGGCTTGGCCCCGCGCTTGCGGCGGATGTTGGTCAGCTCGATGCGGTGCAGCGGCGGCACCGCGGCGAACACCCGGCCGGCCTCCAGCATCGGGCGCATGTAGCGGTAGAAGAGGGTCAGCAGCAGGCAGCGGATGTGCGCGCCGTCGACGTCGGCGTCGGCCATCAGGATGACCCGGCCGTAGCGGGCGGCGTCGAGGTCGAAGGACCGCCCCGAGCCCGCGCCGATGACCTGGAGGATCGCCGCGCACTCGGCGTTCTTCAGCATGTCCGACAGCGAGGACTTCTGCACGTTGAGGATCTTGCCGCGGATGGGCAGCAGCGCCTGGAACTCGGAGTCGCGGGCGAGCTTGGCGGTGCCCAGGGCGGAGTCGCCCTCGACGATGAACAGCTCGCTGCGCTCCAGTCCCTCGCTGCGGCAGTCGACCAGCTTGGCCGGCAGCGCCGAGCTCTCCAGCGCGTTCTTGCGGCGCTGGGTCTCGCGCTGCTGGCGGGCGGCGATGCGCGCCTTGGCGGCGTTGACGATCTTCTCCAGCACCGCGCGGGCCTGCTGCTTCTCGGTGCGCTTGGTGGAGGTCAGGAACGTGCGCAGCTCCTTGCCCACCACCTGGGAGACGATGCGGGAGGCCGCCGAGGTCCCCAGGATCTCCTTGGTCTGGCCCTCGAACTGCGGCTCGGGCAGCCGCACGGTGACCACGGCGGTGAGCCCTTCGAGGACGTCCTCCTTGGTCACGGGGTCGTCGTTGGTCTTGAGCAGCTTGGTTGCGCGCAGCTGGTCGTTGACCACGCGCACCAGGGCCCGCTCGAAGCCGGCCATGTGGGTGCCGCCCTTGGGGGTGGCGATGACGTTGACGAAGGAGCGGGCGGTGGTCTCGTAGCCGGTGCCCCAGCGCAGGGCGATGTCGACGTCGAGCCGGCGGTCGACGTCGGTGGGGGTCATGTGGCCCTGGTCGTCCAGCACCGGGACGGTCTCGGTGAAGTGGCCGGTGCCCTGGATGCGCAGCACGTCGTTGACGGCCTCGTCGGGCGCCAGGTAGGCGCAGAACTCCCCGATGCCGCCGTCGAAGCGGAACTCCTCCTCGAAGGCGGGGGCCTCGGGGTCGCGCTCGTCGCGCACGGCGATGGTCAGGCCGGGGATGAGGAACGCGGTCTGGCGCGCGCGGTCGAGCAGGGACTCGCGCGTGATGTCGGCGTCCTTGAGGAAGATCTGGCGGTCCGCCCAGAAGCGGATGCGGGTGCCGGTGACCTTCTTGGCGACGCGGCGGGTCTTCTCCAGGCCGCTGGCCGGGGTGAAGTCGGCGTCGGGGCCGGGCTCGGCGAAGCGGCCGGGGATGCCCCGGCGGAAGCTCATGGCGTGGGTGTGGCCCTGGAGGTCGACCTCGACGTCCAGGCGCGCCGAGAGCGCGTTGACCACCGAGGCGCCCACGCCGTGCAGACCGCCGGAGGCGGTGTAGGCGCCGGTGCCGAACTTGCCGCCGGCGTGCAGCTTGGTCATGACCAGCTCCACGCCCGACAGGCCGGACCGGGGCTCGATGTCGACGGGGATGCCGCGCCCGTTGTCGCGGACCTCGACGGAGCCGTCGCGGTGCAGCACCACGTCGATGCGCGTGCAGTAGCCGCCGAGGGCCTCGTCGACGGAGTTGTCGATGATCTCCCACATGCAGTGGGTCAGTCCGCGGCTGTCCGTGGACCCGATGTACATACCGGGACGCTTGCGGACCGCCTCAAGTCCTTCCAGGACCGAAAGATGCCGCGCGGAGTATTCCTCGGGCTCATCGACGGCTGCGGTAAGGGCGGTCACGTGTGAATCTCCTGCAGGACAGGTCGGCGCGCCCGGGTGCGGGCGGACGCTGGACGCGGGCGGACAGCGGACGGGGGCGGCGGCGGTTCGCGTCGGGCAGACGCGTGCCGCCAGCATGACGCATCGGTGTGACAGGAGCGCGGCACCGCCCGGCACGCGGGGTGCGTGCCTGGTGGCCTGCGCCGAATGGCCCGGGACCGCCCCGGGCGGCGCGCGCAACACGAGCGCGTTTCCGCCGCCGGAGAGTGGTCGCAGGCCCGTGGGCTGCGGTTCACCCGACCGCGGCGGGACGGTCGCCTGATCATCACGTCCACACCACGCGCGAGGTTACCACCTTAAATTACGGCCGCCCCGCTCCCGCGCCGCTTCACAACCCCGTTCCCACCGGCGAATCCGGCCCGCCGGGGGCGGCCGCAGGCGCCCCGGAGGGGCGCGGGAGGGGGTGGGCCGGGCCGCCGGGAGGGCACCGGGAGGGTGGGGGTGGGGGCTTGGGAGGGGGGAGGCGGCCGGGGGCACCACCGGAGGACCACGGGAGCACCACAAAGGGTCCGCCGAAAGTCCACCCAGGCCCGACCGAGGGGTGACAGTAGGTGAACATGGGTGGGATCCGTCACGCGATTGGCCCGAAATGCCCCAGAAAACCCCCTGGAGAAGGGCGATTCCGCTGACGGCGTACAGAAGGGCTGGTTGGGAAGCTCTCCGTCCGGTTAGATGTTGTGCTGAGTGACTAGCGCCGAGTATTGAGGAAGGCGAAGTGACTGGAACCCTTGCCCCCACCCAGCCGCTGACGGCTGCTGACCGTTGCGACCGTTGTGGTGCGCAGGCGTACGTCCGAGTGGTTCTCAACTCCGGTGGCGAACTGCTGTTCTGCGCGCATCACATGCGTAAGCATGACGACTCCATCCGCAAGATCGCCTCGGAGATCCAGGACGAAACCAGCCGGCTGCAGAAGGAACCGGCCACGTCCGCCGACGAGGAGCGTTAGTTCATCCCGCCACAGGCGTTACGGCGGCGGCCCCCGACCGGGGGCCGCCGCCGTTTTCGTATGCCCGCCAGCCATACCGTGCGGTTCCGTCTGCTCCGTCCCGCCGTGACGGCAACGCCTCCCCCTCCAGGCCCGCCGGCCCCAACGAGGCGGCGACGGCGTGGGCGGGGGCACCGGCCGCCGGTCGTCGGCCGCTGGCCACGACCGCCGACCGCCAGCCGCTGACCGCTGGCCACCAGACGCCGGAAATCGCTTCCCCAAGCCGATGACCAGCCCCGCGCCACCCCCGAGGGCGCACGAGGAAGCCCGAGCCAGCCCGCCCCCACCCGCCAGCCAGCCAGCCAGCCACCAAAGTCCAGCAGCGAGCGGGCCGGGCGCCCGCCCCAGGGCCCGGACCGGACAGGCACCATGGCAGGACGAGCGAGCACCGCGCCGCCTGAAGAACGGGGCACCGGAGAGTCGGAGCGGACGGACACCGCGAAGCCCTCCAGCCACACGCAGAGCCGGACGGGGGGTCAAAAAGCCCAAGATCGTCGCCCCCCAAGGCGCCGATTCACCCCCTATGCCCGCTTTACCCCCTCACTCCAAGCCCTCAGAGGGCCCAAGCCCCCACTCCAAGCCCCTCGGTGACCACATTGTGAGACAACACACCGCATCCCACGCCCGGTATGACCGTTTCACCCGAATTCAAGGCCGACGAGTCCGCGCTTTCGGCCACCCCGCCCGGTCGAGAACGCTAACTCGTCGCCCAGCCCGCCTTTCGTCTCACATTCCGAGACAAGCAACGGGCAAACCACCACGAAACCACCCGGCACGAGGAAGGCCTCCTCAAGCACCGCGATACGGCGAGCGGAATCGTCCCATCCCCGCGTGCGCGGGTGGCGGTAGAGGGGTGGGCGCCGAGGGAGGGCTGTCCTTGGGCCCACGTCGTGCGGCCAGCCATCGCTCGACCGGCCGATGGGCGCGGGCCCGGCCGTCCGCTGTCCTCGGCGCCCCGTCGCTGCCTTCACCGGTTGGGGCGGAACCGGTTCAGGCGGGCGGACGCCGGTCAGCGCCGACTCCCGTCAGCCCTGGCGGCGGACTCTGTAGTGGTAGGCGTAGACCTCCGCGAAACCGGCTCGCGTGTAGGTGCGCAGCGCCGGGGCGTTGTCCTCCTCCACGAGGAGGTAGGCGTGCCGGGCACCCTTGTCGTAGGCCCAGTGGGGCGTCCAGGACGGCCCCCGCCAGGCCCTTCCCGCGCTCCGCCTCCCGCGTGGCCATGCCGTAGACGCCGGTCCACTCCCCCGCGAGCGTCGCGCAACCGCGCGCGGCGCCCGATGACTCGATGGCGTAGCCCATCACCGGAACACGGCCCATGATCCGCAGAATGGCGGGCACCTTGGACGCGGCCACCTCGGCATCGGGCCACAGGGCGTTCCACGCGTCATCGGGCCGGGGCAGCACCGCGACCTCGGCGACCTCTGCGGCCTCGGCGCCGCCCTCCCCCTGCCCCGACCGCTGCGGACGCTCGGACAGATCGCGGGCCATCACCAGCGTGGCGCCCTCTGCCGTGTACCCCCGGCGGGCGAGCGACGCGTCGAGGTCGGTCTGGTCGGCCCAGACGTGGACGCAGGCGGGCCGGCCGCGCTCGGCGTAGAACGCCTCCACCTCCTCCAGCCCGACCGCTTCCCCACCTCCGTCGCCTCCGTCTTTCTGGCGCGCCTCCTCCCGCGAACCGAGCAGAGTGGCGGAGTTCGCGCGCCTGGTCACGCCCTCGCTGAACGCCAGGCGCCAGCCGCCGCGCGTGACCGACTCCTCCGCCGGCCAGTCCTCGGCAAGCCTCCTCGCCCACCGTTCGGTCCGCGCCTCCATGGCCCCCCCTCCGTTTCCCGCCCCGTCCCCGGGCACCGCGCTGAACATGCGCCACGCGCGAGCCGCCTGGCCGCGTGCACCGCACACCGCCGAACCCGGCAAACAGCTCAAAACGCCAATCCTCCCAGAGACACCGCCCGTCCCCGCACGGCGCCCATGCCGACCGCCCTATCCTGGGCGACGGGCGGCTTCAGGCCCGGACGCTGGGAGGACTCCGCCGTGTGTCCGCGCCGCCACCCGGCCACCCCGGCCGCCCTCGCCCGTCCCCGCGAACACCGTGCGCGCACTCACGCCGGACCGACTGAACGACCGCCCCAACGACCGCCCCTGACCGACCGAACCCCCGACGACTCCGAGGCTGGGAGACGACCCGCATGCTCATCCTGCTGCCGCCCTCCGAAGGCAAGGCCGCCGAAGGCGACGGCGCGCCCGTGGACGTGGCCGCGCTGGCGCTTCCGGAGGTCGCGGAGGCCCGGGAGGCGGTGATGGCGGAACTGGTGGAGCTGTGCCGGGGCCCCGAGGAGCACGCGCGCGCGGTGCTGGGGCTGTCGGCCGCACAGGCGGGTGAAGCCCTCCGGCGCAACGCGGCGCTCCCCACCGCACCCACCCTGCGGGCCGCCGACCTCTACACCGGCGTCCTCTACGACCGCCTGCGGCTGCCCGAACTGCTCGCCGCCGACCCGGCCACCGCGCGCCGGATTGCCGACTCCGTGCTGGTCTTCTCGGGCCTGTGGGGCGCGGTGGGACCGCAGGACCGCGTCCCGCCCTACCGCCTGTCGATGGGCGTGCGCCTGCCGGGCATCGGCGCCCTGGCCGCCTTCTGGCGGGCACGGCTGAGCGACCTGCTGACCAAGCGCGCCGAGGGCCGGCTGCTGCTGGACTGCCGCTCGTCCACCTACGCCGCCGCGTGGCGCCCGACCGGCGAGACCGCCGAGCGGACCGTGGCGGTGCGGGTGCTGCGCGAGACCGTGTCCGGCGGCCAGGTGCGGCGCAGCGTGGTGAGCCACATGGCCAAGGCGACCCGCGGGGCCGTCGCGCACGACCTCCTCGCCGCGTCCGCAGCCGCCTCCACGGGTACGGGTACGGTCGCCGACACCCCCGAGGAGGTAGCCGCCGTCCTCTCCGACCTCGGGTATCGGACCGAACTGGTCGAGCCGGAGCGGCGGGGGCGCCCTTGGACGCTGGACGTGGTCGAGCGGGACTGAACAGCACCGGCAGGGCTCCGAGCCGGGCTCGCCCGAACCCGAACCGATACCTCTCCTGCCCCGCGACCGTCCCCCAGCACCGATCATCTCGCACACGCCCCCGGCCCCCAGCCCCGGTCTGGGCCCCGGCCCCGGCCCCGGCACGATCCGACACGCCTTCGGCCCCCGGGTACGCTCGACACGCCTTACACGCTTCGCGGAGTCCTCACGCCCGCCGCCGCCCGCGGCCCCCTGAAAGCCCCCCGAAACCGGACACGGATCGCCGTTCGGCCCGCCCGGTGAAGCGGTTCGATTATCCGCTCTGCGGCCCCGAACCCCCTCCTGACCCGGGGAAACGCGCGTGCTGATAACGAACGGGTCTCAGTCCTTTATCTCCGCCATACACCGCACTCGGCAGTATTGTCCGCGTCGGATGAGGAAGACGTACGGAGCGTCCTCGTCCGCCGCGGCACTTCGCGGGCGTCGCCACACCCGCCGTCGCCGCGGCGGGCACAGGTCGCAGACGCGCGACCGGGCCGGTCCCCTTTGGTCAGGAAGGGCCGGCCCGGGCAACTCAGCGGTTGGATGACTCAGTGGTTAGGGCCGCCGCCCGGCATGGCAGACGGGCGGCGGGCCGCACGAACGAACGGCGCGCACCGCACCGACCGGATGCGGTGCGGACCGGGCGGCGAGTCCCCGCCCAGTCAGCACAGCGGTCGGTCAGCACAACGGTGTCGGTGGTGTGGGCAGAGGGATCAGTCGAGGTAGTCGCGGAGCACCTGCGACCGCGACGGATGGCGCAGCTTCGACATGGTCTTGCTCTCGATCTGCCGGATGCGCTCGCGCGTCACCCCGTAGACCTTGCCGATCTCGTCCAGGGTCTTGGGCTGGCCGTCGGTCAGCCCGAACCGCATCGAGACCACGCCGGCCTCGCGCTCCGAGAGGGTGTCGAGCACCGAGTGCAACTGCTCCTGCAGCAGCGTGAAGCTGACCGCCTCGCCGGGCTGGATCGCCTCGGAGTCCTCGATGAGGTCGCCGAACTCGCTGTCGCCGTCCTCGCCCAGCGGGGTGTGCAGGGAGATCGGCTCGCGGCCGTACTTCTGCACCTCGACGACCTTCTCGGGGGTCATGTCGAGTTCGCGGGCCAGCTCCTCGGGAGTGGGCTCGCGGCCGAGGTCCTGCAGCATCTGCCGCTGCACCCGGGCCAGCTTGTTGATGACCTCGACCATGTGCACCGGGATGCGGATGGTGCGCGCCTGGTCGGCCATGGCGCGGGTGATGGCCTGGCGGATCCACCACGTGGCATACGTGGAGAACTTGAAGCCCTTGGTGTAGTCGAACTTCTCGACGGCGCGGATGAGGCCGAGGTTGCCCTCCTGGATGAGGTCCAGGAACAGCATGCCGCGGCCGGTGTAGCGCTTGGCGAGCGAGACGACCAGCCGGAGGTTGGCCTCCAGCAGGTGCTTCTTGGCGCGGGCGCCGTCCTCGGCGATCCACTCCAGCTCGTCGCGGAACTCCTGGGTGAGGGAGTCGCCCTCGTCGGCGAGCTTCTCCTCGGCGAACAGGCCGGCCTCGATGCGCTTGGCGAGTTCGACCTCCTGCTCGGCGTTGAGGAGGGCGACGTTGCCGATCTGCTTCAGGTAGTCCTTGACCGGGTCGGCGGTGGCGCCGGCCGCGACCACCTGCGGGGTCGGGGCGTCGTCGTCATCGTCGTAGAGGACGAACGCCTCGTCCTCGGAGGTGTTGGCGGCGGCCTTCTCGGGGATGCCCACCGACTCGGGTTTGACCCCGGAGCCGGCCACGGGGCCCTCGGGCGCCGCGGACTTGTCGTCGGGGTCCTCGACCAGCTCCAGCTCGACGCCGGTGTCCTCGAAGTCGTCGGCGGCCTCAAGGTCGAGGTCGTCGTCGCTGACGTCCAGGACGACGTCGTCGACCTCGTCGTCGACCTTGTCGGGGTCGCCCGGCCCGGCCGGGGCCACGGCGGTGGGACCGGCGGCCGCGTCCTTGGCCTTGGTGGCGGCCTTGGTCTTCTTGGCCGCGCCGGCCTTGGCCGTGGTGCTCTTGGCCGCGGACCTGCGGGCGGGCTTCTTGGCGGGTTCGGTACCGGCCGTGTCGTCGCCCGGGGCCTCCGGCGCCGACGCCGCGGCGCCGCGCTTCTTGGCCGCGGGGGCGGTGGCGGCGGAGTCGACGACCGCGGTGACGGTGTCGGTCTGCTCCTGGGCCGCCGCCGCGCGCTTGGCCTTGGCGACGGCCGGCTTCTTGGCGGGGGCCGGCTTGCGCCGCGCGGACTTGCGCCGCGACGGCGCGGAGTCCTCGGCGCCCACGACCAGGGTCACGCCCTCTTTGGTCAGGCTGCGCAGCACGGCCTGTGCCTGCGACATCGGGATGTCAGCCTCTTCAAAGGCACGGCGAACGTCCTCGGGCTCAAGGTACCCCTGGGACCGCCCACGCTCGATCAACTGCTGGATGACGGGCTCGTGCAGCGAGTCCGGCTGCTTAGAGCGGGTCGAACTGGCAGGTGACACAAACACCTCTCGAACGGACGTGTGGCGAGATTGCTGGACCCGGCGGCCCGTTGAGCCGTGCGGGGAGAGTGGCGCTCTCTCCTGGCTCGTGCCCGGGACATCCCCGCCTGGACGACGGGGAACCTCCGACTTCTTTTCAGCGTATGCGCCCTCTCTAGCGTTTGGGCACATCCGCCCAGTAGGATTTTTTCCGCGGTGCGCGGATCCAACCCCACCGTCGGGTCCTCGAACCCACCCCCCGCCGGAGCGGGGCTGATGGCTCCTCCACCTTATTAGGCAAAGTGTCGGACTTTCGTACGGTCTCCTACTCCGGTGCCGTATCGAGCACCGGGAGGTGGACGGCGAGCAGAGTGACGTCGTCGTCCTGCTCATACCCTGCGAGCATGCCCTCAACAAGGTACTGGAGCATGTGCTGTGGGTCGCCCACCACCTCCGGCCGCGCCTGGGACGCTACGGTGACAAGTTCCTCAAGACCGGTGGCGACGGCGCGCTTCCGGTTCTCAACAAGTCCATCGCTGTAGAGCACCACGGTGTTACCGGGCTGGACGAAAAACTTGTGGTGGCCTCTCTCGGAGCTGACGCCCAGCGGCGTGTCGGGCTCGGCGGCAAGCAGCCAGGGCTCGGTGTTCTCGCCCACGACCAGGGGCGGCGGGTGCCCGGCGTTGCTCAGGTCGATCTGGCCGGTCTCGGGGTCGAGCACGAAGTAGACGAGCGTGGTGACCTGGTCGAGCCCCTCGGTGGCGTCGAACATGCGGTCCAGGCCAGTGAGCACGTCGGCGGGTTCGGGCATGCTGAAGGCCAGTGCCCGCAGCGCGTTGCGCACCCGGCTCATGCCGGTGGCGGCCTTGATGCCCTTGCCCATGACGTCGCCGAGCACGCCGGCGATCCGGCCGTCGGGCAGCGGGAACGCGTCGTACCAGTCGCCGCCCACCTGCACGTGCTGGGTGCCCGAGCGGTAGAACGCCTGCATCGAGATGCCCTGGTCCTCGGGCAGCAGGCTGGCCTGCAGCGCCTCGGCGGTGCGGTGCTCGCGCTCGAACAGCTTGGCGCGCTCCAGGGCGAGCGCGCACTGGCCGGCCAGCGCCTCAAGGAAGACCTTCTCCTCGTCGGAGATGTCGCGGGCGGCCGAAAAGGTGAACCGCAGCGCGCCGATGGGCTGGCCGGCGCTCAGCAGGGGCAGCGCCACCCAGGCGCGTTCGTCGGTCTCGCGCAGGAACGCCAGGACCTCGGGGTCGTCCTCGACCAGCTCGCGCAGCTCAGCGGGGTTGCCGGCGATGAAGGGGCGGCGCTCGCGCACCGCGGTCTCCATGGCCACGCGCAGGTCGGCCTGGGCGGAGGCCGCGGCCACGCGCCCGCCCGGGACGCGCACCGCGGAGTCGTCGCGCAGCACGTGCAGCCGGAGGTTGTCGCGGTCCAGCTCGCCCACGGTGGTGGTGTCGGCGCCCACCGCGGACTGCCCGATCTCGGTCATGGCCTGCACGACCTCGCTGACGGTCAGCGCCTCGGCGAGGTCGGAGGTGGCCTTCTGCAGGCGCACGGTGCGCAGCGCGGCCTCGCCCAGCTGCTGGGTGAGGCGCTGGCGCATGTCGTCGGCGTCGTGCTGGGTGGTGATGTCGCTGTGGGCGCCCACCCACTCCATCAGGGTGTCGCCGCGCATGATCGGCACCGCCCGCGAGCGGTAGTAGCGGAAGTCGCCGGACTGGGTGCGCACCCGGAAGATCTCGTCGAAGGTGGTGCGGTCGGCGACGGCGTCGGTCCAGGCGCGGGCGACCTGCTCGTGGTCGTCGGGGTGGGCGGCGTCGAGCCAGCCGCGCCCGAGGTACTGCTCGGCGGTCTGGCCGGTGATGACGCGCCAGTCGGGGCAGTCCTCCTGGACGTCGCCGTTGGCGTCGGCGGTCCACACGACCTGGTTGGTGGCCGTGAGCAGGGAGCGGTAGCGCTCCTCGCTCCGGCGCAGGGCGACCTCGGCGCTGAAGCGGTCCGAGCAGTCCACGGCGATCAGCACCACGCCTTCGACGGTTCCGTCGGCCCCGGTGGCCGGGTGCCAGGACAGCGCCCACTGGCGCGGGCGGCCGGAGGCGTCGGGCGGGCCGCCCTCCAGGCGGTGCTCGCTGTGCACGGTGCCGGAGCCGCTGAGGACGGCGGCGACCGCGGACTCGTGCGCGATGCGGTCGGGATCGCGGTCGAGCAGTTCGGCGGGGGTGCGGTCGCGGCACTGGGCGGTGTCGCACCCGTAGACCTCGGCCAGGGTGCGGTTGACGCGCTGGAAGCGGCCGGTGGAGTCGAGGAGGGCGAACCCGATCGGGGCCTCACTCAGGAGGACGTCCATCAGCGCGGAGTCGACGGCGCCGAGCTTGGACATGCGAGGGGGCGGGACGGACGTCTCGGTGCTCAACAATGACACCTCCGGGGTCCTTTCCCCCGTTCGAGGGGGCTCGCCGGTGCGAGCGCCGAAAGCTTAACGAATGTGGTCCGGGCCGCTGCGGGGACGGGAGCGGCACGTCGGGGGCGTCGCGGGCACGGCACCCGGTCACTCACCTGCCGTCCACGTCGCGGCGATCCCGGCCGCCCCCGCGGCAACCGGCCGGAGGTCGCCACCGCATCAGCATAGGCCACAACCGTCTCGGCCGGTCGGTCGCGGGCACAGCGGAAAGTCAGGGCTCATAGCGGAAGGTAAATAATACGCCGCCGCGCCCATCCTACGGTCGGGCGCCGGATTTGGGGGGCCGTTTTCCGAAACGTGCTTGGTATGTCCTGCGGAAATGCGGTCCGGCGGCGCCGCCGCGCGCCCTCCGCACCGCCGTCCGAAACCGCGGAGGGCGGCCGTCCGCGCGCCCTTCGGCGCGCGTGCGGGCCTTGTGGGCGCGGCCCGGCCGGGCGTGCGGGCCGCACGCGGGACTGCCCATTCGCGCTGACCGCAAACCCTTAAGAAGGCGGACCACTATGGCGCAAGCACGCCGCAAAGGCTCGTTAAGGCGGCGCCTTGCGGGGGTTGACACCCCGGCATAACGAAGTGAAATGGATGGAGGTCGCCGTCCAGTCGCTGCCAGTGAGAGGGCGTGAGCGAGGATGCTCCAGACTTATCCCGTTAGCGATCTCCACCGCGTCGCCGTCCAACTTCACCACGAGTTCGCGGCGCTGTCGCGCCGCTGCGTCGAACGCTGCGTCGACGACACCTGGAAATGCGCCGAGCACCTCGGCCTGAGTGTCACCCCCGGCCTCGTCGAGCGCGTGGCCCGGGAGCACCTGCAGGCGATGGTGAAGTCCGCTCCGCAGTCCGGACTCACCGCCGCGCACTGACGCGCGCCCGCCCGACCACCACCACCGCGCCGCGCGCGGCCCGCGCCCGCCGCCCCGGCGTGCCCGGACACCCGCGGGGTGCGGCCCACGCGCGCCCGCCCCGACCAGGCCCGCGCGAAGGTCCGGCCCTCTCCGGCCCAGGCACGCGGACGCGCGCGGCCCCGCCCGGCGGCGCCGCGGCCCTCCGGATCCACCCTGGCCATCTGCGCGGTGCCCTAGGCTCTGGAATGTCCGTACCGCCCCTCCCAGAACAGCCGGACCCCGATTCCATGCCAGACGATGTCTTCAGCGAGATGCTGCGCGCGGCACGCTCGTTCCTCGCCATGCGCGATCCCCTCGACGCCGAGGTCGGCGTCAGCAAGATGCTCGGCTCCTGGTGGGGGCGGCGCATGCCCGGCGTCGACGTCGACCGGCTGTTCGGCGAGGGCCTGGTCGCCCACGCCGCCGAGTCCGGCACCCCGGCCGGGCTGGCGCTGCTGACGGGCATCGCGGTTCTGGGCACCTCGGTGCACCAGCGCGAACTCGCCGAGAAGGGCGCGGCGGCCCTGGCCGAGCGGGGGACCAACCGCCCCGTGTGGGCCGACGCGCTGGGCCGCGCCCGCCCGGTGGCCGCCTACACCTCCGGCAACCGGTTCGGCGACACCGACGACGTCATCTGCGTGTTCCGCTACGGCGCCGAGGACGGCCGCGACGACCCGGCCGCCGGCGACGGCGCCGACCACGCGCTCATCGCGGTCATCGACCACAACAGCGGCGGGGTGCTGCGCGACTGCTGGGTCAGCACCAAGGTCGACCGGCTGCTCGCGCACTGCCGCGCCCAGGCCGACGGCGCCGACCCCATGGCGACGTTCTCCACCATCCGGCTGGAGCGGGCGCGGGCGCTGCTGGACTCCGCGCTGGACTCCACCGACCGCGCCCTGGCCAACGGCACCGGGCTCAGCGTGGCCGACAGCTCGCTGGCCGCGCACAACGCCCTGCTCCGGTCGCGCCTGCGCAGCCTGCCGCGCGACCCGCGCGAACAGCTGAGACCCCCGCGCAGCCGGGACCGGCGGGCGATGCTGGCGGCGCGGTTCCTGGCCTCCGACGCCGCCGCCGACCTCTCCGACTCCTACGCCGCCAGCCGCTGCGTCGACCACATCATCGCCTACGGCTGCGACGTCGACGGCGACCGCCCGCTGCGGGTCAGCCCGCGCAAGGTCGAGGCGTTCCTGCTGCGCTGGCTGCCGCGCCGGGTGATCCTGCTGCCCGAGGAGCACGAGGCGATGCCGCACGTGCTGGCCGCGTGGATCCGCTGGGCCGGGCCGCGCCACGGCCTGCCCGAGGTGGCGGTCAACGCCACCCTCGACGCGCTGTGGGAGGCCACCTCGGCGTTCACCACCTCCTACCCCGACATGGCGTCGTCCTTCGGGTTGCGCCAGGAGGTGGTGCGCCGGCTGATCCCCGACGGCGACCTGTCCGCGCTGCCCCGCCGCATGTTCGCGTTCCCGCTGCTGGCCGGCGACCTGCTGGAGGAGTCCGCCGAGGAGTTCGACCCGGCCACCCGCGAGGGCCGGCGGGCGCTGCTGCGGCTGGACCACTTCGGCGAGTACCACGCGCCGGTCAAGCACAAGGGCAAGCACTCCACCCACCACGCCGACGCGCTGGCCGCCGCCGACCCCGCCGCCACCGAGGAGGCGCTGGACGCCCACGAGCGGCTGGCCGAGCGGCTGTGGAAGGGCGATCCGCCGGAGCTGTGGAGCGCGGCCGAGCGGCTGCTGGACCGGGGCCAGACCCGGCCGGCGGTGCTGCGCACCCTGATGGGGGTGGTCGAGGACGCCGACGGCGAGGACGACGTGGCGGCCCGCCTGGCCGACCTGTAGCCGGCGGCGCCGGCTACTCCAGCATCCGCTCGCGCAGCGCCGCCAGGTCCCCGGGCGCCAGGCCCAGCCCCTCGGCGGCGTAGGCGCCGAACGACCCGTACACCTTCTCGACCTCGGTGAACGCGGTCTCCAGGTAGGAGGTGCGGCACTCCACCATGGGCCACACGAGTTCGAGGTCGACCCCGGCGCCCTCGACGGCGGCGCGGAAGGACTCCTGGAGGTGGGCCAGCCGCCCGTTGCTGGCCAGGTAGTCGGCGAAGACCGTCTCGCGCGGCACGCCCAGCAGGGTCAGCAGCAGCGCCGCGCCCCAGCCCGTGCGGTCCTTGCCGGCGCTGCAGTGGAAGACGGTGGCGCCGGGGCCCGCGGCGACGCGGCGCAGGAGTTCGGCGTAGCCGGCGCGGGCGTCGGCGCCCGAGACCAGGATCCGGTTGACGTCGTGCATGAACCGCTCGGCGCCGCCGTCGGCGAAGACGGTCCGGGCGCGGGCGGGGTCGGAGAGCACCGCGACCAGGTCGGCGCCGGTGGAGTGGTCCCCCTGGACGTCCAGGGAGGTGTACTCGGCGCCGTCGGGGACGCGGTCGGGGTTGCTCTGCCGCTCGAACTCGGTGCGCAGGTCGACGACCTGGCGCACGCCCAGGCCGCCCAGGGCGCGCAGGTCGTCGTCGCTGAGGCGGTGGAGGGCATCGGAGCGGTAGGCCACTCCCGGGCGCACGCGGGCGCCGTCGTGCGTGGTGTAGCCGCCGAGGTCGCGGAAGTTGGGCGCGGTGGGGAGCACAACCCTGGCTTGGTTCGTCACGAATGCGACGATACCGACCAACCGTCCGGTCCCCCGCGCCGCCCTCCGCGCCGCGGCCCCCGCCCGTGTCAGCCCTCCGCCCGCCCGCGTCCGCCCGGTCGCCCAGGCGCCCGCCGGCCTCAGACGGCCGGGGCCGTCCCGCGCAGCGCGGGGATCTGCTCGCCGGCCTCCTTGACGTCCTTGACGGTGTCGACGCCGCGCCAGAAGCCGTCGATGCGGTAGCCGAACAGGCGGCCCTGCCGGGCGAGGTCGGGGAAGGTGCTGGACTCGTGGTCGCCCTTCTCGGGCAGCAGGCCGGTGGCGGCGCGCTCGAAGACGTAGACGCCGGCGTTGATCCAGAACGGCAGGAGCGGGCTCTGCGTGAAGCCCTCGATGGCGCCGTCGTCGGTGACGTCGACGATGCCCCAGCTCGTGCGGTACTGGGCGAGGGCGAGGGTGACGAGCCCGCCCTTGGCGCGGTGGTAGGCGGTGAACTCGTCCAGCGGGAACCAGGTCAGCACGTCGCCGTTGAGGGCGAAGTAGGGGTCGGCCGACTCGCGCAGCCCCGAGGCGGCGTAGCGCAGCGCGCCGCCGCGCCCCAGGGGCTCGTCCTCGACCAGCAGGGTGATCTCGGGGCCGCCCGCCCGCCCTTCCAGGTGCTCGCGCAGCACCTCGGCCTTGTAGCCGCAGGACACCACCACGTGCTCCACGCCGTGGCCGGCGAGCCATTCCAGCTGGTAGTCGATGATGGGGCGGTCGGCGACCTCGACCATGGCCTTGGGGCGGGTGTCGGTGTAGGGGCGAAGGCGGGTGGCCTGGCCGCCGGCGAGGATGACGGCCTGGCGGACGGGGGCGTTGGCTCCACTCATGAGCCGGACACTAGCAGGGGCGCCCCGGCGGGCGCGGGGCCGTCCCCGGACCCGGCGCGCGCGGGGCGGGCGGGCCGGCCGCGGCCGTCAGCGCTGGGTGACCTCGGCGTAGGCCTGGCGGACGTCGGCGCTGGTGACGCGGGTGAGGTCGGCGGCCGTGGCGGCGTCGCCCAGCTCCTCGGCGACGCGGACGTCGCGGTGGGAGCACGCCTTCTCGAACAGGGAGCGGGCGAACCGGCCGTTGCCCAGCTCGTCGATCCAGCCGGAGTCGCACACGTAGCCGAAGATCTTGCGCAGGTCCTCGCGGGCGGAGGGGTCGAAGGTGTCGCCGGTGCGGGCGGCCACCACCTCGGCGATCTCGGTCAGCTCCTCGGGGGTGTAGCTGGGGAAGGCCACCCGGACGTTGAACCGCGAGGACAGGCCGGCGTTGCTGGCCAGGAAGCGGTCCATCTCGGCGGGGTAGCCCGCCAGCACGACCACCAGCCGGTCGCGGTCGTCCTCGGCCCGCTTGAGCAGGGTCTGGATCGCCTCGGCGCCGAAGGCGTCGCCGCCGCTGTAGCCGGGGTTGGCCAGGGAGTAGGCCTCGTCCACGAACAGCACCCCGCCCAGCGCGCGGTCGACCAGCTTGCCGGTCTTGATGGCGGTGGCGCCCAGGTGCTCGCCGACCAGGTCGGCGCGCTGGGCCTCGACCACGTCGGCGCGGCTGAGCAGGCCCAGCGCGGCGAAGACCCGGCCCAGGATGCGGGCGACGGAGGTCTTGCCGGTGCCGGGCGGCCCGGAGAAGACGAAGTGCCGCATCGGCGGGTGGTTGCGCAGCCCCTGCTCCTCGCGCAGCTTGGCCATCTGCAGCTGGGCCACGATCGAGCGCACCTGCCGCTTGACGGGCTCCAGCCCGATCATGGAGTCCAGCTCGGCCAGCGCCTGCTCGATGTCGGGGGTCTCGCCGAACCCGGGCAGCCGCCGGGTCAGGGAGTCGAAGGCGGTGGCGATGTCGGGGGCGCGCACGGTGACCAGCTCGCGGGCCTCGGGGCGGCCCTGGTCGGCCTCGGCGGTGACCACCCGGACGTCGCGCGCCTCGGCGGCCTTCTCGACCAGGGAGCGCACGAACCGGCCGTTGCCGAGGTCGTCGATGGCGCCGCCGCGCACGGTCTGGTCGAACCGGCGGCGCAGCGCCGGGCGGGCCTCGTCGTCGAGCAGGTCGCCGCGCTGCTCGAAGAGGGACTCGGCGATCCGCTGCAGTTCGTCGGCGGTGTAGCTGGGGAAGGTGATGCGGGTGGCGAACCGCGAGGCCAGGCCGGGGTTGGAGGCCAGGAAGCGGTCCATCTCGCCCTCGTAGCCGGCCAGGATCATGACGAGCCGGTCGCGGTCGTCCTCGGCGCGCTTGAGCAGGGTCTGCACGGCCTCGTTGCCGAACCGGTCGGGCTGGCCGTCGCCGTCGTTGACCAGGGAGTACGCCTCGTCGATGAACAGCACGCCGCCCAGCGCGCGGTCGACCAGCTCGTTGGTCTTGATGGCGGTGGCGCCGAGGTACTCGCCGACCAGGTCGGCGCGCTGGGCCTCGACCACGCGCGGGGTGGGCAGCAGCCCGAAGGAGTGGAAGATCGTGGCCAGCGTGCGGGCCACGCTGGTCTTGCCGGTGCCGGGCGGCCCGGAGAACACCAGGTGGCGCAGCGGCTTGTCGACGGCGTAGCCGGCGTCGGCGCGCAGCCGGGCGGCCTCGATGGAGGCGGCGATCGCGCGCACCTGCTGCTTGACCGGGTCCAGCCCGATCATGTTCTCCAGTTCGGCCAGCGCCTCGTCGACCGGGATGGGGGCGGCGTCGTCGCCGGGGTCGCGGGCGGCGCGGGCGCGCCGCCCCTCGGTGGCGCGCTCGCGGGAGTCGGGGCGGGCTCCGGCGGCGGGCGGCACCGCCCCTCGCGTGGTGGTGTGGCGGGTGGGGGGCGGCGCGCCGAGTTCGCGCATGGTGCGGCGCAGCCGGTAGGCGGCCACCGCGCGCCAGCCCAGCGCCAGGGCCGCCGCGGCGGTGGCGCAGACCAGGCCCAGGGCGGGCGGGGCGGACCCGGCGAGCATCCCGGCCAGCGACACGCTCATGCCGACGATGAGGGCGATGAGCAGCGCCAGCAGGGTGGTGTGCCAGACCGGGAACTCCTGGATGCGGGTGGCGGCCAGCGACACCCCCAGCGGCAGCAGGGGCAGCAGGAGCAGGAACGACGCCTCGGCGACGGGGATGGGGATGAGGAAGAGCGTGTAGGCCAGGGCGGTCCAGCCGATGGCGATGAGGGTGGTGGCCACGGCGTCGGTGGAGCGCATCAGCGCGGCGAACACCAGCAGCACGGCCACGGTGACGCCGACGGTGGTGATCACCGGCAGGCCGGTGAGCAGCGCCGCGACGGCCAGGACGGTGACGGCCACCAGGGCCGCGACCGCGCGGGTGCGCAGCGGGACCCCGTAGTAGGCCGCCCGCATCCGCCCCAGGGCGGAGGGGCCCTCGGGCCGCTCCGTGGTCTGGGAGCGTTCGTCGCGCGGCATCCGGCGTCCCTTCGCTTGCCTTAACGGGTCCATATTGCCGCGAAACGCGGAACTTTCATAAGGAGCCGGGCCCGGCGGGGGTCCGTGTCGGGTGCGGGGCGGCCCCTACAGCAGGGCCGTCTGGCCGTCGGGCTGCGGCCGGGGGCGCCGCAGGTGCCGCCACTTGGGCAGGTCGTCGAGGTAGGCCCAGCTCATGCGGTGGTGGGGGGTGGGGCCGAGTTCGGCCAGCGCGGCGCGGTGGGCCGGCGAGGGGTAGCCCACGCCGGTGGCGAACCCGTAGTCGGGGAACCGGGTGTCCAGGGCGGCCATGTACGTGTCGCGGTGCACCTTGGCCAGCACCGAGGCGGCCGCGACGCTGACGCAGGTGAGGTCGGCCTGGATCTGCGTGCGCACCCGCCAGGGGCCGCCCAGGAAGTCGTGCTTGCCGTCGAGGATGACGGCGTCGGGGCGTTGGCGCAGCCCGGCCAGCGCGCGGGTGGCCGCCAGGCGCAGCGCGCGGGTCATGCCGAGGTCGTCGATCTCGGCGGGGTCGGCCTGGCCGAAGGCGTGGTCGCGCACCCAGGGCCGCAGGAGTTCGGCCATGGCGGTGCGGCGCTGGGGGGTGAGCCGCTTGGAGTCGGTGAGGCCGTCGGGCGGCGGGGTGCCGTCGGTGACGGCGGCGCACACCACCACGGGGCCGGCCCAGGCGCCGCGGCCGACCTCGTCGACTCCCGCGACCAGGACCGCGCCCTCGGCCGCGAGTTCGCGTTCGAGGTCGTAGCACGGCACCGGCGGGGCGCCGGCCGGCGCCGGGGTGCTCGGGGATGTCTGGACCACGGGACAAGCCTAGGGGTTCGCGCGGCGCCGCCACACCCTTTACGGCGGGATCGGCGGGCGGTTTTCGCCGGACCACCGCGTGTGACGCACGGCGAGGGCGGTCACGTTCGGTAGTTTCCGCTTGGCTCCACGTGGCCGAGGAGAGGGGCGGTAGGCGTGAGGCGGAGCGCGGACGGCGCCGTGGCGCTGTACGACGGCGCGGCCCTGGCGGGCCGGATCGCGGCGGGCTGGATCGTGGCGGAGCACGCCTGGGGCGCGCTGCCCGGCTGGTGGGGCGCTGACGCCGGCCCCTCGCCGCTGGGCTGGGCGGTGGCGGCCTGCGCGGCGGCGTTCGCCGCGGGGGTGGCGCCGCGGGTGAGCGGCGCGGTGCTGGCGGCCGTCGCGGTGAGCGCGCTGGGCCCGCCGGTGGCGGCGGCGCAGGCGGGCGGCGCGGACGGGCCGTGGTGGGTGGCCGCGGCGGCGCTGTGCGTGCTGGGGGCGGTGCGGCCGGGCCGGCTGGCCCTGGGGCGGCACCTGCGGCGGCGCGGACCGGCGGCGCGGGGGTTCGGCCCGGCGCGCCGGGCCGAAACCGGTGGCCAAAGGTCCGGGCGTCGGCCTGATGAAGCGCCGCCGCTCCCGTATCCTGGGGGCCGGGCCGCGTTCAGGCGGCCCTCCCGTACCTGACCCGTCCGCCCAGGCACCCCCGCGCCCTCGGGCGGACCCGCTCACCCCCGAGGGGAAACCCGCTCATGTCCGCCACCGAAGAGGGCTCGGTCGCGAAGCTCATCGAGATCGCCCATCCCCCGACTCCGCGGCAGCGGCTGACGGAATGGGCGTCGCGGCCGCCCGGCCGCCTCTACATCCCCGCGTGCACCCTCGTCGGGCTGATCCTGCTCTACGAGGACAGCGTGCCCGGCGGCCACCTGCCCAGCTTCCTGCTCGGCATGGGCGGCGGCGCGCTGCTGGCCGCCATGGGGGCGCTGCGGCTGGGGATCGCCATGAGCATCGCGCGGCCGATGATCCTGCGGTACTGGCTGCGCTGGATCTCCGCGCCGCTGATCGCGCTGGCCGCCATCGTGCTGTCAGTGACCGACATCCCGCTGCAGGCGCGCGTGGAGTCGTCGGTGGCCGCGCTTGAGGAGGTCCGCAAGACCGCCGACCCCGCCTCCACCATGCCGCTGGACCAGTGGGCGGGCATGTACCCGCTGGAGGCGCTCACGGTCACCCCCGACGGCGTCACCCGCTACACCGTGCGCGGCGCCGGGCTGCTGGACGCCTCGGGGCTGGCCTACAGCCGCAAGGAGCTGCCCACCGACGTGTTCGTCGAGGGCCACGGCGGCGTGGTCTACGAGCACATCTCCGGCGACTGGTACTCCTGGAGCGAGTACTGACCCGAGTACCGGCGCGGCCCGCGCGCCGCGCCGACACGCCCGGGTTCCCCGGCCCCGCGTGGGCCTTCTCACCGGCTCTTGGCGCGCCCGCGGGCGCGCCGTCTCACCTTCCTCTTATCAACGCCCGGTAGACATGGAGCCGCGACAAAGGCTCGCACTGACGTCTGCAGGGACGGGGACGAGATGACCGAGTTCATGACAACACTGCACCTGCGCATCCACGACGCGGTCGCCGCGCTGAAGTCGGCGCGTGCGCGCGGCGACGAGGACCTGTGCCTGGTCCAGGCCGGCGAGATCGAGGACCTCGTGGAGATCGCCGCCCGGCACGGGGTGGACATCGACTGCGGCTACGGCGCGCTGGCCCACGCGGCCTGAGCGCGCGCCGCCGCGCACGCGAAAGGGGGAGGCCGGACGGCCTCCCCCTTCCCTGTGCCCGCCGCGCTGTCCGCCGCGCGGCGGCGCGGCCTCAGCGGCGGCGCTGCTTGCGGCCGCCGCCCGAGCCCTGGCGGTCCTGCTGCTCCTGCCGCAGGTCCTCGGCGGCCTGCTGGGAGTGCTCGGCCGCCGCGGCCACGGCGCCCTGGGCGTGCCGGAACACGTCCTGGGCGGAGTCGGCGAGGTCGTCGCCGCCGCGGTTGCCGGCGCCCAGCCGGGTGCGGCCGCCCTTGCCGCCGCCCCGGCGCCCGGCCAGTTCGGGCAGGAACTGGGCCAGCAGCAGGGTGGACAGCGCGGAGGAGTCGCCCCCGTTGCCGTCGGTGCGCACGACCACCGGCTGGGGCGCGCGCTCGGCCAGCGTGGCGCCCACGTCCAGGCGGCGCCGGGCCAGCTCGTAGCGCAGCACGGCGCGGTTGTCGCGGTAGGAGGTCGCCAGGCGGCGCTGGGCCTTGGCCTCGTTCTGCGCGGCGACGAGGTCGGCCCGCCCGCGGGTCTCGATCTCGTAGCGGACGCGCTGGGCCTCGGTCTCCTGCTCCTCCAGCATCTGCGCGACGTCCTTGCGGGCCTTGTTCAGCGCCGCGTTGACCTCGACGATCTTGGCGTCGCGGGTCTTCTTGGACCGCTCGATGTCCATGAGCAGGGTGTCGATGCGCCGCTTGCGGGTCAGCTCCCACTCCTGCTCGTAGGCCACCAGCTCCTTGGCGACCCGCTCGCGGGTGGCCAGGTGCTGCTGGTACTGGTTGGGCAGCTGGACGTCGGGGATGTTGCAGCCCATGATGCGCACGCCGTAGCGGCTGAGCTGCCGGTTGAGCAGCTCCTGCATGTCGGCGACGTCGGAGCCGCGCAGGTCGTAGGCGCTCTCGGTGCGCACCTGGCGGCTGCGCTGGCGGATGGCGTCCTGCACGGCGTTGGACAGCACCAGGTCGAAGTTGCTGGCGCCGATGCCGCGCACGAAGGCGACCGCGTCGGTGATGCGGAACTTCAGGAAGAACTCGATCGACTTCAGCGGCACGTTCTCGTGCGTGGGGCAGGCCAGGACCGGTGCGGTGTAGGGGATTTCGGTGGAGATGTCGACCACGAAGTCCACCCGCGCCCACGGGTTCCACAGGTAGTGCCGACCGGGGTCGAGCTGGCCGACGACGGCGCCGTAGCGGGTGAGGACCCCGACGGTGCCCTGCTCGATCTCCACGATGGAGGAGCGCCACCACCACAGCAGGCCCAGCAGCAGCGCGGCCATGGCCAGGACGAGCGCGGGCACGGCGATCCAGGCGAGCAGCGGGCCGCCCACGATCGCCAGCAGCAGGGCGGTGGTGACCAGGTAGAACGCCGCCCAGACCAGGACCGTCCAGCGCAGGCCGCGGCCGTCGCGCGGGATGACCACGGGCACCAGGGCGCCCTGGTCGCCGCCCCGCAGCAGGCGCGCGATGTCGTTCCAGGAGGCCAGGGCCTCCTTGATGCTGGAGCCGCCCTTGCCGGGCTCGGCCGACTGCTGGCTCATCGCGGACCTCCCTCGTTCGGGCCGGGGGCGCCGTTCTGCGGCCACGGCGCGGGCGGGCCGTCAGGGGCGGGGAACTCGCCCTCGGCCGGGGACTGCTGGGGCGCCTGCGGTGCGGCGGCGCCGCCGGAGGCGCCGAGCCGCTGCTCGACGGTGTTGTCGGCGACCGACTGGCGGATCTCCTCGATCCGGTCGGCGTTGGGGTCCTGCTCGGGCACGGGCGCGGCCTCGACGGTGTCCTCGTCGGCCTGGAGCACCCGGGCGATCTCGGCCTCGCGGTCGGCGATGCGCTGGGAGATCTCCGAGAGGCGGCTGCGGATGGCGGCCATGTCCTCGTCGGAGAAGAGCTGGGCCTCGGCCTCGCCGATGATGTTCTGGGCCACGCGCAGGAAGTCCACGCTGGTGTCGTCGGCGCCCCCGATGTGCAGTACCTGCGGCAGGCTGTCGGCGACCGACTCCAGCTTGTCCAGCAGGTCCTGCTGGTAGCGGTAGTTGAGGATCTCGGGCGCCTCGGCCGCGCTGACGGCGCGGATGTCCAGGGCCTGGGCCTCCAGCAGGGCGGCGTTGGCGTTGGCGGTGGACTCCGCCTCGACGAACCGCTCGCGGGCCTGGGCGCGCGCCCGGTTGGTCTCGCGCTCCAGGGCGGTGTCCATCTGCGCCTGGTACTGGGCGATGTCGGCCTGGATGGCGGAGAGGGTCTCGTTCAGCGAGGCGAGCTCCTTGTTGAGGTCGCCCTCGTTCTGCTCCTTGCGGAGCTGCAGCTCGTACTCGTAGGTGTACGCCTCCTTGGCCACGCGCACCATCTCCGGAGCCGCGAGGTCCATGCGGTACTCCTGGCTGGAGGGCTCGGCGTGGGTGATGTTGGCGTTGGTCAGCCGCACCGCGGGCAGGAACTGCTGGTTGAGCTGCTCCAGCAGGCGGGCGGTGTTCTCGCCGACCATGTCGTAGATCTCCGACGCCTGCTGGTCGTAGATCAGGCTGCGCGTGACCTCGCTGATGGCGTTGTTGAGCTTCTCCTGGAAGCCCTGCACCGCGCCCAGCACGAAGATGAACTGCTCGGGGTCCTCGATCTTGAACTGCACGAACAGGTCGATGGACGCCTTGACGCCGCTCTTGGTGGGCGCCTCGCGGATGGGGGCGTTGAAGGGGTACTCGCGGGTGGTGTTGACGATGTA